>CAZMLQ010000057.1:0-13451 GCA_964567195.1 uncultured Haloferacaceae archaeon
GGGTAGTCGTCCGGCCCGGTCTGGAGGTTGCCCATGTTGTGCTGTGCGATCTTTGAGCCCGGGATCCCGGTGATGTACTCCCGGCGGGTGTAGGCCGGGTTACTGATCTCCCGGTACATCGAGGCGGGTTTGTCGCTCATGATCGGTTGTCGGTGGGACGGCGAGGCGACTCTTCAAGCCTTCGATGGGCCGCGTCGGGCCCTCAGCCGTCCGACTCGTCGGCCTCGCCCGGCGCCAGCCCGGTCGTCGGGTCGAGCGCGACGTGCTCGAAGCCCCGCTCGTCGAGCAGCGCCGCCGCCCGATCGGTGACCGAGGGCGCGACGAGGATCCCCCGCACGGCGGTCCCGTCGCCGGTCTCGCGCCCGACGGCGTCGACGTAGCGCCCGAGCTGGCCGACCGCGTCCGGCCCGACCCGGCGGCGCTTCAGCTCGACGACCGTCGGCCGACCCTCGGCGTCGGCGCCGAAGACGTCGACCGGGCCGGCGGCGGTCTCGCGCTCGGTCGCCCGGGGCTCGAAGCCCGGCGCCACCCGCTCGGGGTGTGCGAGCACGTGCTCGCGGAGGTCGGCCTCGCTGCCCTCGAGGTCGAGCCCGGCGGGGTCCGCGACCGGGAGCGCCGAACACCGGTGGAGCCGCTCGAAGCGCACCTCGAGGCGCTCGTCGGGGGTCGACCGGACGCTCAGGACGCGGAGTCGGCCGTCCCGGACCGCGACCCGGTGCTCGCAGCCGGGTGGCTGCCAGTTCACCGGCGTCCGGCCGGTGTCGGTGTGGACGAGCGCCGTCCCGTCGGGTTTGAGCACCACCAGCCGGTCGCCCGGGCCGAGACTGCTGGCCGCCCGGCCCTCGTACTCGACGGTACACCGGCCGAACAGCGTCGCCATCGCCCCGTCGGCGAAGGCGTCCTCGAGGGCGACCAGCGCCTCGCGGTGGGTCGGTCGGTGGAGGGTGGTGACCGTCACGGACGGGCCTGGCGCCCGACGGGTAAAAGCGGCGCGGGCCCCCAGCTTCATGCCCGCGGCGTCGCTGTGGAGGGTATGCGCTCCGAGGAGGACGTGCGCGCCCGCATCGCCGCGCTCGAGGCCGCCTACGACGACCACGACCCGCCGACCTCGCCCTCAGCGGAGGAGGCCGAGATCGCCCTGTTGCGCGCCATCGAGGAGCTGGAGTGGGTGCTTGGCGAGCGCGACGACGACGAGGAGTTCACCCGGTAGGGCGGCGCCGTTGCTCGCCGGTCGAAGATAACTGGGAAGGTTGGTGGTCGTCGGCGCCGCGCTTACAGCCGCTGGAGGTTCTTCGCCCGCGGGCCTTTCTGTGCCTGCTCGATCTCGAACTCGACCTCCTGGCCCTCCTCCAGGTCCGGACCGCCGACGTCCTCCATGTGGAAGAAGACGTCCTCGTCAGAGTCCTCGGTTTCGATGAATCCGTAGCCGCCAGTGTCGTTGAAGAAATCAACGGTTCCAGTCGCCATCAATCCCGACGACGCCCCCCCAACATATAACACTTGTGCGATGGACCGCGGTGCGGGGCGTGTCGACGGGTGACGGGTGGTTTTTGTCGGTCGCCACCCCACGACCGCCAGATGGAGACGGAGACAGCCGGAGACGGGGGCTCCGACCGGGATCGGTACGTCGGTGCCCACTGGGCGGGTGAGCCGTGGGTGACGGTGACGTTCGGCGTCGACGGGCTGGTCGGGGCCACGGTCCACCCCTCGCTCGGGGCGGTGTGGGCCGCCCACGGCGAGCGGGCCGAGCGCCTGCTTGTCGACGTCTCGGTCGGCCTCCACGACGAGGACCGGGCCGAGCGCCGGTGTGACGCGCTCGTGCGGGCGGTGCTCGGCGACCGCGCCGGGGCGGTCGTCCCGCCGCCCGTCCGGCCGGTCGTGCGAAAGCGTCGCTACCCGGTCGCCGAGCGCACCAGCAAGCGCCTGACCGGCCGGGGCCTCTCCGAGCGGGCGTTCGCCCGGACCGAGCCCCTGGCCGCCCTCGACGACCTGCTCGGCGAGGTGCCCGAGGCCCGCGCCGTCGTCGCCGAGTCCCACCCCGAACTCTGCTTTCGGGCGCTCGCGGGCGCCCCGCTCGATCACCCTCGCGAGACCGCCGCGGGCTACGCCGAGCGCCTGCGGATCCTCGCCGGGTTCGACCCCGAGGCCGCCCCCGCGCTCCAGCGCGCCGCCGCCGCCACCGGCGACGGCGACGGCGACGGCGAGGGCGCGGTCGCCGTCCCCGCCGTGCTCGACGCGCTGGCGCTTGGCTACGCCGCCCGACCCGGTCCCGGCCGGCTCCGACGCCTCCCGCCCGACCCGCCGACCGACCCCGACGGGCTCCCGATGGCCATCTACTACCGGGCGACGCGGCCGCTCGAGCCCGGGTCCGGGTCCGGGACCGAGCTCTGAGCCCCGGGCGTCGGCGGGACTCAGCCCTCGCCGACGGCCATCCCCTCGACGATCCGGAACGACTCGTCGCCGTCGAACCGGTCGGGGTCGAACCGCTCGATCCCCGCGACCGCCTCGCGGCCGGTCGCGAGGTCGGCGACCACCTCGCCGATCGCCGGCGCGCGCATGAAGCCGTGGCCCTGGAAGCCGGTCGCGACGACCACGCCCGACGCGTCGAGTTCGCCCACGAGCGGGTCGCCGTCGGGGGTGGCGGTACAGAGTCCGGCCCAGGCCCGCTCGACCGCCGGCGGATCGGCCAGCGCCGCGTCGAGGTGGGCGGGACAGGCCGTCCGGAAGCCGGGATCGGCCGTCCGCGTCCAGTCCTCGGGGTCGTGTGGCTCGGGGATCGTTCCGTCGCCGATCAACAGCCCGTCGGGGTGGGGCCGGAGATAGTAGCCCCCGGTCGCGTCGTAGAGCATCGGCACGTCGGCCGGGCCACCCGCCGTGACGGCCGCGTGGACCCGGTAGGGCTCGACGGGTAGGGGCGCGATCCCCGCGACCAGCCGGGCGGTGTGTGCGCCCGCCGCGACGACGACGGCGTCGTAGGACGCTCGGCCCGCGTCGGTCCGGACCGTCGGGGCCGGGCCGTCGGCCTCGACGGCGGCGCGGACCCCCGTCCTGATTTCGGCGCCCGCAGCCCGCGCCCGGTCGGCGGCCGCGCGGACGTAGCTTCCCGGGTCCGTGTGGCCGGCCGTCCGACAGACCGCCGCGACGGCGGCGTCCTCGAGCGCGAGCGCGGGATACTCGGCCGCGAGCGCGGCCGGCTCGACCGGCTCGACCGCGCGGCCGTGCTCGCGGCTCCGGGCGGCCGACTCGCGGATCGCCGCCGCGCGCTCGTCGTCGCCCGCCCGCGCCACCCGGACGTACGGGCGGTCGGTGAAGCTAAAGCCCGCGACCGCGTCGTCGAACGCCCGGAAGCGCTCGATCGCCCGGTCGGCCACCCGGGCGTCGAGCGCCGTCGGGTAGGCGTCGTAACAGAGCCCCGCCGCGCGGGTGCTCGCGCCGCCCGCGTCGGGGTCGTCGGCCGGCCGGTCGCCCGCCGTCACCGAGGCCCCGACCGCCGGATCGCGCTCGTAGAGCGTCACCGCCGTCCCGCGGCGCGCGAGGTCGAACGCCGCCGTCGTCCCGACGGCGCCGCCGCCCACGACCGCGACCCGCCCGCCGTCGGCCGCGTCGGTCGTCATCGTCCCCGGCTGGGGGGCGGGCCTCATAGTTCCCCGGCCCGGGTCCGCCTCAGAACGCGCTCTCGCCGATCGTCTCGAGGTAGGTCGCGACGCCCTCGTGGCGCTCGGGGTCGAACTCGCGGATCCGGAGTCGCACCCGGCTGTCGACCAGGTCGGGGTCGGCGTCGGGGACCGCGAGGACGGTGTCGCCGACGCGGGCGACCGGCCGACCCTCGCACAGCCCGGTCAGGAACAGTTCGACCTCGTCGCCGGGGTCGAACGCGGGCGTGGCCGAGCGAAAGCCCCAGCCCGCGAGATACCTCCGCAGGACCGCACCCAGATCGATCCCGAGCGGGGCCGCGGTCACACCCGCGACACCTCCCCTGTCCGGCGGTCGCTGGTGTACTCGCGGCCGAAGCCGGTGATCGCCGCGAGGACGAACACCCCGACCAGCAGCCAGCCGTGGAAGACGAACGGCCAGACCTCGGCCGGGTTGACCACCATCTCGCGGGTGAACCAGGCGAACTGATCGGGCAGCGCGCTCATCGCGGCGAAGCCGACGAGCACCCCGCCCGACCAGGGGAAGATGTAGCCAAGCGCCGAGGAGTTGGCGTCGAGGACGTTCGCCCGGCGGTAGCCGTTGACGTTGAACCGCTCGCCCAGCCGGGCGACGTAGGGGGCGATCGCGATCTCGGCGGCGGTGTTGATCGTGATCGTCGCGTTGACCAGCGCCGTCCCGAGCACCATCGTGAGTTCGGTCCGGCGGACGCTGGTCGCGACCGACCGGAGCAGCCAGTCCTGGAGCGCGTCGAAGCCCCCGCCACGCACCGTCACCTGCGCGCCGGCGACGATCAAAAGCACCAGCACGATCAGCGGGAAAAAGCCCTGGGCACCGGTGTAGACGCTTCCCGTCACGCCGGCCTGGCCCGCCGGCACCAGTTCGACGACCGGCAGACCGGCGAGCGCGCGGGCGGCCTCGAGGTCCCGTGGCGCGCGAAAGAGCACCAGCTCCGAGACCGGCGCGAGCCCGAGCCCGACGTTCGCGACGAACGCGACGACGATCCCCCACGAGATCGCCTCGACGATGTGACGGCCCGCGACCGCGGTGAGGATCACCGCACCCATCGAGCCGAGGTGGACGAGCCCGGCCGGATCGGCGCTGGCGAGCAGGAGCTCGCGGGCGTCGCCGGGCACGTCCAGCCCGGGCAGCGCGCGCCCGGCGACCACGTAGCCAAGCAAGGCGGGAACCGCCGCGACGATCGCGTACTTGAACCGCGAGGCGACGACCCCGCCGACGTCGGCGTCCTGGGTCACCGCGCTGACGATCGTCGTGTCGCTGACGGGCGCGAGGTTGTCGCCGAAGACCGCACCGGAGAGGATCGCGCCGAAGAGGACGACCGGGTTGGCACCGAGCAGGAGCCCCGCGGGAAAGAACAGGCTGGTGAACGCGACCGTCGCGCCGTAGCCGGTGCCGATGCCCGTCGCCAGCAGCGCCGCGAGGACGAACGTGGCCGCCGGGAAGAGGCCGGCGCCGACCCCCGCGGCGTCGGCCGCCCAGACCAGCCCGCCGACGAACCCGCCGGTCTGGATGGTGCTCGCGAACACGCCCGCCCAGAGCCAGGCGACGATCGCCGTCGCCGCCACCCGGCGGGTCATCCCTTCGAGGATCGTCTCGGCGTACTCGGCCCACGAGCCCCGGACCAGAAAGAGCCCGAGGATCAGCCCGAGCAACATGCCGGCGACCAGTCCGGTGGTGTCCCCGATCCGCAGGACGCCGCTCTGGACGATCGCCCAGACGATGAAAAAGACGAGCGGCACCGCGCTCGCGGCCCGTCCACCGTAGAAGCGTATCGCCGGCTCCTCGGTCGCGGTCCCGGTCGCCGCGAGCTCGTCCTCGACGCCGCCGCCGGTGTCGTCCATCGCGTCTCCTCCGTCCGGCGAGGGCAATCAAAGAAGGCACGGATTAGGCGCGAGCGGACGTGTGGGGCCCGTTCACGCCGCTCGCGTCAGACGATCACGTTGGTCATCGTCTCGCCCGCCCGCCGGCGGTCGTGGTTCTCGACGAACAGGGCGACAAAGCGGTCGCCGAAGCTCGCGGACCGCCCGGCCACGTAGGGCGTGAGGAGCACGTCGTCGCGCCCCCAGAGCGGCGAGTCCGGCGCGAGCGGCTCCGACTCGGCCACGTCGAGGCCCGCGCCCGCGAGTTCGTCGGCCGCCAGCGCCTCGACGAGCGCCGTCTCGTCGACCACCGGGCCGCGGGCGACGTTGACCAGGAAGGCCGACCGGGGGAGCGCCGCGAGCGCCGCGGCGTCGATCAGCCCCCGCGTCTCGTCGGTCAGCGGCACCGCGAGGACGAGCAGGTCGGTCTCGGGGAGCAGATCGGCCAGCCCCTCGGGCCCGACCACCCGGTCGAGAGGCGGGCCGTCGTAGCCGTCGGGGTCGCGGACGACACCGGAGACGGACATCGAGAACGCCCGGCCGCGCTCGGCGATCGCGCCGCCGATCCGACCGACGCCGACCACGGTCAGGCGGGCGTCCACCCAGTCGCCGAGATCGGTGCCGATCGAGCGGTCCCAGCGGGCCTCGCGCCGGCGCGCCCGGAGGTCGAACAGCCGCCGGGAGTGGGCGAACGCCAGCGCGAAGACGTGCTCGGCCACCACCGGCCCGTAGTTGCCCGCGGCGTTCGTGTAGCACACGCCACGCTCGGCGAAGGCCGCGAGCGGGAAGGCGTCGTAGCCCGCGCTCGTCGACTGCACCCAGTCGCCGGGCGAGAGCCCCTCGAGCAGTGTGTCCTCCCAGCGCCCGGGGTTGACGACCAGGATCTCCGCGTCCCCGAGCGCCGCGACCGCCCGCTCGGCGTCGGGCGCCTCGACGATCGTCAGCTCCGCGTCCGTGTCCCGCAGGCTCTCCGCGACGATCGACAGGTCGTGACAGACGACGACGGTCGACATACCCCCCGCTCGCCCGACCGGCAGAAAAGCCCGCGGTCGACGGGCGTGCCGGACGCGCTTATGCTCTCGCGGCGCGTCCGTCCGTCGTGTACCCTACACCGACGGTCGTCGCTGTCGCGCTCGCGCTCGTCCTCGCGGGCTGTGCAGGCGCGGGCGGCGGCCCGGCCGCCGAGAGCACGGACGCGGAACCGGCGGTCACGTCGACGGCGACCGGGGGCGACGCGGCGCCGACCCCGCCGACGGCCGACGGCGAGGCGCTCGTGCGCGAGGCCGGGAGCTTCACCGCCGAGTGGCGCTACGCCGGTGTCGGCCGCGACGGCGTCGAGACGACGATCGGCTACGGCGTGCGGGCCGACCTGCGGACGGGCCGGAGCCACACCGTGATCGCCTCGGCCCGCGACGGCCGCGACGAGGGGACCACCGAGCAGTTCGTCGCCGACGGGGTGACCTACGTTCGCTCGTCGACGGGTGGGGCCACGACCTACGGCTCGTTCCCGGGCGCGGCCGACGCCGTCGGGACCGCCGTGGCGCACTCGGGCGTCCACGCCGGCGCGGTCAAGGACGGCCTCGAGTACCACGGGTCCGAGACGTTCGACGGCGTGACCGTCGACCGGTACGTCCTCTCGGCGGCCGACGCGGCCGCGCTCCGGGCCGTGACCGCCGCCGGCGCCGGTGCAGGGGCGGGGGCCGGCGGTGGCGCGTCGGGCCCGGGCGCGCCGGGTGGCGACGTCGAGATCGTCGCGTTCGAGTACGGGGTGCTCGTCGACGAGGACGGGCTGGCCCGCCATGAGACCTGGTCGTTCGAGGGCCGGACCGCGGACGGCGAGACGGTGCGGGGCGAGTGGGAGTACTCGCTCACGGGCGTGGGCTCGACGGCCGTGAGCGATCCCGGCTGGCTGGCCGAGGCGCGGGCGAGTCCGACCGCGTGAGCGGCCGACGACTCGGTCGCGTCGTCGGCCACGGAGACACACCGCCTCCCCGGGTCGAACTCACCGAGACGGTCGGCCTCCTCGCCCGGCCGCTGTGACCCGTCTGTTCGAGTCGGTCCGGCGTCGTCTCGTCGGCGGGTCGCTCCGCTCACCGGTTCGGGGTCTGCCGCCTCCCAGCGTCTGAACCACGTTCTACCGGCGGACGAACCACACGTCGTTTGGACATCTGAATCGAGATGAACTGTTTGAACTGGGCGGTCCAGGACCCAGTCGGGTGGCTGAATCGAGCCCGGGATCGTGGACGGGACTCACGTCCACTGGATATCGTTGAGCGCAGAGTCAACTCGCTTCGAGACGCGGTTCTCGCTGTCGAGTGAGAACAGGGACGCCCCGCTGGAGCTGATGTTGCTGCCCCGGTAGGTCAGTAGGCAAGTATTTCCGTGCGCTCCGAGCGACACCAGAAGTCGGGTGGATAGTCCGTACGCGAGTGTGTCCACAGCTGCGCGAGTACGTATTCACGACCATCTGTACGGTAGCACCCGTGTGGATCGAAATACAACCACAGTCGCGACTCGCGGTGGATGAGTCGGTTCGAAGAAGGCCACAAAAATCTCCCGCACAGCACCGCAGGTACCTGAACTCCGAGTCTAACGGCGCCTCCCCGAAGACGCGCTCGCTTCGGTCCGCGCGACTTCCGTGCTCGAATCGGCTCGGCGTCGTTTTCGAGACGGTGAGCGGTGTCCACCCTCCCGAAATATGCCGCCTCCCCGATTTGAACGGGGGACAGCTCGATCTTCAGTCGAGTGCTCTCCCAGTCTGAGCTAAGGCGGCGCACTCCCGTGAACGGCGATTCGGGAGAAAAGGATTTCGAAAGCGCCGGCGGGCGAACGCATTTGCCACGCCGGGGCGAGAGCCGGTCGTGAGAGACGCCGTCCCCACCACCACCCGCGTGGTCCGGCTTGCCGAGCATCCGACCGGGGTGCCCGGCGCGAGCGCGTTCGACGTCGCCGAGCGCCCGACGCCCGAGCCCGGGCCGGGCGAGGCGCTGGTCCGGGTGCGGTACCTGTCGGTGGACCCGTACCTGCGCGGCCGGATGCGTGGCGCGGACGGACCGGCCTACGCCGACCCGCTGGCGGTCGGCGAGGCGATCACCGGCGCCGCCGTGGGCAGGGTGGTCGCGAGCGAGGGCGCCGGCGTCGAGCCCGGCGACCACGTGGTCGGCGACCTGCCGTGGGCCGACTACGCGACCGCCCCGGGGCCGGCGCTGCGGCGGCTCGACCCCGACCGGGCGTCGGTCACGGCCCACCTCGGCGTCCTCGGGACCACCGGGCTGACGGCCTACTTCGGCGTGCGCGAGGTCGCACGGCCCCGCGGGGACGAGACGTTCGTCGTCACCGGCGCGGCCGGCGCGGTCGGCTCGGTCGCGGGCCAGATCGCCGGGCTCGACGGCGCCCGGGTGGTCGGGATCACCGGCTCGGCCGAGAAGGCCACCGTCCTCGAGGAGGAGCTGGGCTTCGACGCGACGGTCGACTACGCCGCGACGCCCGACGACGCCTACGGGGCGGCCCTCGACGCGGTCGCGCCCGACGGCGTCGACGCCTACTTCGACAACGTCGGCGGGCCGCTCACCGACGCGGTCTTCGAGCGGCTGTGCCGGGACGCCCGCGTCGCGGTCTGTGGTCAGATCGCGCTCTACAACCGCGAGGAGACGCCGACCGGGCCGCGGAAGCTCTCGACCCTGCTCGAGCGCTCGGCGACCGCCGAGGGCTTTCTGGTCGGCGAGTTCAGGGGCCGGTTCGGGGACGCCCGCGAGCGCCTGGCCGGCTGGCTCCGCCGCGACGCGATCGCGACCAGAGAGACCGTGACCGAGGGGCTGGCGAACGCCCCCGAGGCGTTCCGCGGGCTGTTCGAGGGCGCGAACGTCGGAAAACAGCTCGTGGCGGTCGATCCGTGAGAGAGGTCGGGTCGAACCGGGGTCGACGCGGTCTCAGTCCGAGGCGGCTGGCTCCTCGTCGCGTCGGCGCGCGAGGATGACCCCGAGCGCCCCCTCGCGGTCGGTCCGGGACCGGCCGTAGGCGAGATACCAGGCGACGCCGCCGACGATGATGCCGGCCGCGCCGAGGACGGGGAACGTCCCCATCTGGGTCAGAAGCGCCAGCCCGCCGACCACGCCGACGGCCTGGACGTACGGGTAGCCCGGCGCGCGAAACGACGGCTGGTATGAGTCGACGCCGCTCTCGCGGAAGACGACCAGCGCGACGTTGGATATCGAGAACACGAGGATCTTGAAGGCACTGGCCAGCTTCGCCAGTTCGACGACCGGGACAAACGCGATGAGCGCGAGCAGGAGCACGCCGGTCACCAGGATGGCGTTCCGGGGCGTCTTGAACCGCTCGCTGACCCGCGCGAGCCCGTCGGGCGCGAGCGAGTCCCGGCTCATCGCCAGCGGGAACCGCGAGGACGCCAGCACGCCGGCGTTGGCCATGCTGGTCAGCGCCAGCACCGCGACCAGCGAGATGACCACGACGCCGACGCCGCCGAAGATCTGGGCCGCGCCGTCGGCCATCGGCGTCAGCGACGGCCCGCCGCCGGGCCCGGTCGTCGAGAGGACCTCGGGATCGTTCATGCCGACGACGGCCGCGACCACGAGCGCGTAGATCACCATCATCACGCCCATCGAGATGAGAATGCCAAGCGGCAGGTTGCGGTCGGGGTTCTCGACCTCCTCGGCGACGCTCGCGATCTTGGTCACGCCCGCGTAGGAGACGAAGACGAACGCTGCCGCGGTGACGATCCCGCCGCTGCCCTTCGGAGCGAACGGCTGGAAGCGGGCCGCCTCGACCGCCAGCCCGCCGTCGAGCACGTACGCCGCCAGCGCCAGCACGACGACGGTGACGATGATCGACTGTGCCTTGCCGCTCTGCTCGGTGCCGACGACGTTGAGCACGACGATCAGCGCCGCCAGCCCGAGCGCGACGGCCTTGACCAGCCCGCCCGACAGCGGGACCAGAAGCAGGAGGTATGCGCCGAGCCCGACCAGCGCGAACGAGCTTTTGAACACCAGCGAGAACCAGGCTCCGATCCCGGCGACGGTGCCAAACAACGGCCCCATCGCCCGGTCGATGTAGAGGTAGGTGCCCCCGGACTCGGGCATGGCGGTCGCCATCTCGGCCTTCGACAGCGCCGCCGGCAGCACGACCAGCCCGGCGAGCATGTACGCGATCACCACCGCCGGGCCGGCCTTGGTCAGACCCAGCGCCGGGAGCACGAAGATCCCGCTGCCGATCATCGCGCCCATGCTGATCGTGACCGTCGCGTACAGCCCGAGGTCACGCTCCAGATCGTCCTTCATCGGCGTCCCTCCCGGCCGGTGGCCTCGCGCGCGCTCACGAGCCCTCCGGACGCCGGACGACGAACGCCGGGTCCGCCGTGTCCGCGGTCACCTGCGCCGGGACGGTCCCGAGGATCCGGTCGGCCAGCGAGGGCTCGGTCTCGCCCAGCACGATGAGGTCGTAGGCGTCCCCGAGGTCGACGATGCTCCGGCCGGCGTCCTCCTCGTCCGACAGCTCCCGGTCGATCCGGTCGGGGTCGATCCCCGCCGCGACGAGCCGGTCGCTCGCGTCCGCCAGCAGGTCGGCGCCCGGCCGGCGGTCGGTCTCCTCGCCCGTGTGAAAGAGCGTGACCGACGCGTCGGTCGCGGTCAACAGCTCCGCGACGAACGAGAGGATCCGGTCGAAGTTCTCCTCGCCCCGGAGCGGGACGAACAGCGCCTCGATCGCGTCGGCCCGCCCCGGCGTGAGGATCACGTCGCAGTCCTCCGCCAGGGCGACGCGGTCGACCGTCTTCTCGCGGGCCTTCCCGAAGACGAGCCGGGTCGTCACGGGGATGCCGGCGTCGACGAACGGCCGCGCGAGGGCGTCGAGCTCTGCCTCGGCGTCGGCCTCGAACTGGTCGCGTCCGGCCGACGGCGGCGTCTGTTCGGGCAGCCCGTAGTGGCCGAGCGCGACCACCTCCATCGCCGCGAGCGTCTCGACGAGAACCGGTGGGACCGGCTCCGCGTCGGGCAGTTCGAACGGGACGAGAACTCGGTATGTCGTGGACATGGGTCGTACGGCGGCGACTGCGACGGCGACGGTCCGTGCGGCCGCCGGCGGCGCGGACCGGTCGACGTGACGGGGATCGGGCCCCGGCGGTCGTTCGGTGGGGCCCGCCCGTCCGGACGGGGCGTCCCCACAGGACGGCGGGCTGGTCGTGTCGGTCGGTCGCGCTCGCTGCCGCGGGGGCGACGCGCCCGTCGTCACCGGGCACCGCGGTCCCGCGGCGCGCGGGCTCCTCGACGGCGGCGGTCGGTCGGTGTGGCATTCGTATGCGTCGGTGGCATTTGGTTACTCGCAGGGCGTGGCCGCTGCGACAGTTTTTGCCGCCGGGGCGCGCGTCGCCGGTGACGGGGCGTGAAGACGTGTGGATGCTCGTGCGTACGACTTATGAAGATTCGGATCGAACCGATCTGGCCCGTCACCCGCGCCGACGGCACGTGCGGGCTCCGAGTGGGCTCGGGCGGGTTCGAACCACCGACCTCGGCCTTGTAAGGGCCGCGTCATGACCAGCTAGACCACGAGCCCCGGCGGCGCTACGGCGGGGCGTGGACTAAACCGTTGCCCTCCGGGGCGCACAACCCTTACCGCCGCGGGGGCCCTCCGGGTGGTCGTGCGCCGCCGTCTCGTCGCCGTCCTCGTGGTGGTCGCGACCCTCGGCGGGCTCGCGGTCGGGCTCGGGATCGTCGACCTCGACGGCTCGGACCGGGCGACGGTGGTGCTGTACGGCGCCGACGGGCCGCGCGCGGCCGTCGACGTCCGGGTCGCCGACAGCTACCTCGAGCGCTATCAGGGGTTGAGCGGGAGCGACCCGCTCGCCGACGGCGAGGGGATGCTGTTCGTCCACCCCGAGGCGGGCGAGTACGCCTACGTGATGCGGGGGATGAGCTACCCGCTCGACATCGTCTTTCTCGACACGAACGGGACCGTCACCCGGATCCACCACGCCCCGCTCCCGCCGCCGGAGACGCCCAACCGCGACCTGAGGCGGTATCCGGGCCGGGGCAAGTACGTCCTCGAGGTGCCCTACGGCTACACCAACCGGACGGGGATCCGGGCGGGCGACCGGATGGTCGTCGTGGGACGGTAACACCCCCCTGCCGACCCTTTTTGTCCGTCCGGAGCCACCGAACGGTAGATGGAGGTTCCTGCGGACGACGGTGACGACCCGTTCGAGGCCCAGCGCGAGCGGACGGCCAACCCGATGCGCCGGCTGTTCGCCGAGTACGGCCGCGAGAACGCCCCGCAGTTCGCCGCGGGCTTCGCCGCCAGCGTCGTCGCCCGGACGCTCGATCTGCTCCCGCCGCTCCTGCTCGGGATCACCGTCGACGCGATCTTTCTGAGCCAGCGCCCGTTCGTCCTCCCGCTGGTGCCGGCGGCGTGGCTGCCGACCGGCCGGACCGGCCAGTTCTGGCTCGTCATCGCGCTGATCGTCGGCTCGTTCGGCGGCGCGGCCGTCTTTCACTGGGTGCGCAACTGGGGCTGGAACTCCTTCGCCCAGCACGTCCAACACGCCATCCGCGTCGACACCTACGACCGGATGCAGCGCCTGGACATGTCCTTCTTCGAGGACAAACAGACCGGCGAGCTGATGTCCGTGCTGTCGAACGACGTCAACCGGCTCGAGCGCTTTCTCAACGACGGGATGAACTCGGCCTCGCGGCTGGGGCTGATGGTCGTCGGCATCGCGGCGCTGCTGGTCTGGCTCAACCCCCAACTCGCCGTCGTCGCGCTCCTTCCCGTCCCGCTGGTGGCGCTTTTCACCTACCGGTTCGTGCGGACGATCCAGCCGAAGTACGCCGACGTGCGCTCGTCGGTCGGCCAGGTCAACTCCCGGCTGGAGAACAACCTCGGCGGCATCGCGGTGATCAAGTCCGCCAACAC
>CAZMLQ010000058.1:0-1539 GCA_964567195.1 uncultured Haloferacaceae archaeon
GTTCAAATCCTGCAGCGCCCACCTCAGCGCGACGAACGACCCCGCACGGAGAGAGCCGGGCCGACACGCCGAGACCGGTCGTCCGGGAGCGGATCGAGGCGGCGACGAACGACGACGAGACGATCGCACGCTCGGGACCGGCAGACACTTTCCCGCCCTCGTCCAACGGCGGCCGTGGCGAGCGCGTTCGAGGTGCTGGGCGTCGACCCGGACGCCGACGCCGAGGCGGTCGAGGCGGCCTACCGCCGCCGGGTGAAAGAGACCCACCCCGACCGCGGCGGCTCGGCAGAGGCCTTCCGTCGGGTGCGTCGGGCCTACGAGGCGATCGAGTCCGGCGCGGCGGTCGCCGACGACGGCGACGGCGAGCGGGCGGGGTCCGAGGACGGCGAGACCGGCGCCGCGGCCGTCGACGTCGGGTCGGACGAGGCGGCGGCCGGGACGGTCCACGTCGAGTACCTGAACTACGAGGTGCTCGCGGACCGGGGCTGGTCGCTGGACGACCCCGACCTGTTCGAGCGTGCGGCGGCCGCGGATCTCGACCCGGCCGACCACGGCGCGTTCGGCTACGACGGCGAGGAACCGCTGCTCGCGGCCGCGGAGGCGGAGGGCCACACCTGGCCCTACGCCTGCCGCGGCGGGGCGTGTGCGAACTGCGCGGTCGCGGTCGTCGAGGGCGATCTCGAGATGACCGTCGACAACGTCCTCACCGACGAGATGCTCGCACGTGGGATCGCGCTCTCGTGTGTCGGCCGGCCGGCGACCGACCGCCTGCGGATCGTCTACAACGTCAAGCACCTGCCCGATCTCGAGGAGCTTCGGCTCCCGCCCGGCCCGTTCGGGCGCGCACACCCCGACCGCTGAGACGGGAGCGGAGGGGACGAGACGGCCGACGCTACCGCAGCAGGAACCCCTCGCGGAACGGATCGGCGGGGTCGAACAGCAGTTCGCCCCGGCCGGTGACGCTCGCGCTCCCGGTCACCGCCGGCACGACGGCCTCGTGGCCCGCGAACGGGACGGTCTCGACGATCCGGCCGGTGAACGTCGAGCCGACGACACTCTCGACGACCAGCGATTCCCCCGGCGCGAGGTCGCCGGCTGCGTGGCGCCGCGCGAGGTGGGCGCTGACCCCCGTCCCGGTCGGACAGCGGTCGACCTCGCCGTCGGCGAAGACACAGACGTTGCGCAGATCCGCCTCACCGCGGGGCGGACCGGAGAGGATCACGCCGTAGAGAAAGCCCAGGTCGTCGTCGGTCGGGTGGTCGATCTCGATCGCGTCGGCGACGGCGCGCTCGATCGCCCGGGCGGCGGCGACCGCGTCGCCGACCGACGCGGGCTCGAGATCGACCCCGACCGCGTCGGCGTCGACGTAGGCGTAGTAGGCGCCGCCGAAGGCCACGTCACAGACGACGGAGCCGTAGCCCGGAACAGAGAGTTCGAGCCCCGCCGCGTGGACGTACGAGGGGACGTTCTCGAACGTCACGTCGGTCACGCGGGGCGGGTCGCCGGCGGGCGACCGCTCTCCGTCGCCGGCGGGCGACC
>CAZMLQ010000058.1:1639-13355 GCA_964567195.1 uncultured Haloferacaceae archaeon
GTCACGCGGGGCGGGTCGCCGGCGGGCGACCGCTCTCCGTCGCCGGCGGGCGACCCGCCGAGACTCGGTCGTGCGGTCGCCCGGCCGGCGGGGGTGTCGATCCGGACCGCCGGATCGGCGGGGTCGACCGCGAGCGCGCCCGTCTCGACGGCCGCCGTCACGAGCGCGACGATCCCGTGACCACACATCGTGCTGTAGCCGTCGTTGTGGAGAAAGAGCACGCCCAGGTCACCGTCGTCGGTGGGGGGCTCGACCGGCACGGCGGCGTACATGTCGGCGTGGCCGCGGGGCTCCCAGCAGAGCCCCGTCCGGAGGTGATCGAGCTCGCGCTCGAACTGCCGGCGCTTCTCGAGGATCGTCTCGCCCTCGACCGGCGGGAGTCCGTCGGTGACGATCCGCAGCGGCTCGCCGCCCGCGTGGCTGTCGAGGGTCTCGATCGCCGTCCAGTCCTCGGGCGGCGACCAGTCGTCCGGGCTCAACACGGTCGCGCCGTCGCGGTCGGGGCGGCGAGGACGCCGGTCACCGGGCGTCGCCCTCGATCTCGATGTCGGCACCGATCAGCTCCTCGGGGGGGCCGTCCCAGTCCTCGGCGGCGTCGACGGGCTCGTAGCCCAGTCGCTCGCGCGCGTGCGAGATGTCGAACCAGGAGCGCTCGTTGTCGCTGGTGCCAAAGAAGACGTCGAACTCGATCTCGTCGTCGTGGAGACAGCGTTCGACCATCTGGGCGAGGTCGCGCTGGGAGAGCCAGGTCCCCTTCAGGCGCTTGGCCTCGGTCTCGTAGGCCTCGCTGTCGCGCTCCCAGTTCCCGGCGTGGACGCCGTGTTCGGCGTCGCCGTAGGGGTGGTCCCACGGCTCCGCCCGGACGCTGGCGATCCGGATCGCGTAGAACTGCTCGGGGGAGGGCCGCTTCTCGACGAAGTACCGTCCCCAGTCCTCGCCGTAGGCCTTCGAGGCGCCGTAGTACGAGTCCGGGCGCTCGGGGTCGTCTTTGGTCACCGTGAGATCGAAGTCGAGCTCGTACAGCTCCGGCGCGTTGTCCTCCTCGTACATGCCGACGGCGTGGATCGAGGAGGCGAAGACGAAGGTGCCGACCTCGGCCTCCTCGGCCGCGCGCAGGACGTTGTGGGTGCCGACGACGTTGCTCGCGTGGACCTCCTCCCACGTGCCGTCGGTGGTCGGGTAGGCGGCGAGGTGGACGACCGCGTCCTGGCCCTCGAACGCCGGCCGGATCGCCTCGTAGTCGCTCACGTCCGCGAGGACGGTCTCGTCTTCCGGGTGGTCCTCGCGGTCCAGGTAGGTGAGCTCGTAGCCGTCGTCGTCCGCGAGGTGTCGCTTCAGCCCCTCGCCGACCCGACCGTTCGCCCCCGTGACGAGCACTCGCATGACACGACCGACGGCGGAGGCCCACAAAACCGTTTGGTCCCGGTCGGAGACGGGCGAGGGGTTATCCGTCTCCTCGTCGTGGGAGTGGTGTGCACACGGTCGTCGTCGGGGCCGGAATCGTCGGGCTGTCGAGTGCCTACCACCTCGCGCGCCGCGGCGCGACCGTGACCGTCCTCGAGAAGGAGGAGGTCGGGGCCGGCAGCACCGACCGCGCGAACGGCGGGATCCGGGCGCAGTTCACCTCGCCCGTCAGCGTCGCGCTCTCGCGCGAGTCGATCGCCGTCTGGGAGCGCTTCGACGAGCGCTTTGGCGTCGACATCGGCTACCGCCGGCCGGGCTATCTCCTCCTCGCCCGCGAGCCCGAGACCGCGGCGCGCTTTCGCGAGAACGTCCGGCTCCAGAACGAGCACGGGGTGCCGAGCGAGTTCCTGACGCCGGCGGCGGCGGCCGAACACTGTCCCGGGCTGGCGACCGAGCGCTACGCCGGCGCGACCTACTCGCCCACCGACGGCTTCGCCGACCCCCACCTCGCGCTCCAGGGATTCTCCCGGGCGGCGACCGAGGCGGGTGCGACGGTCCACACCGGCGTCGAGGTGACCGACGTGGTGTTCGAGGCCGGCCGCGTCGCCGGCGTCGAGACGACCACGGGCCGGATCGAGGCCGACCACGTCGTGAACGCGGCGGGCGCGTGGGCCGGCCGGGTGGCCGCGACCGCGGGCGTCGAGTTGCCGATCTCGCCCCGGCGCCGT
Organism: uncultured Haloferacaceae archaeon; assembly: GCA_964567195.1. Taxonomy (GTDB): domain Archaea; phylum Halobacteriota; class Halobacteria; order Halobacteriales; family Haloferacaceae; genus CAZMLQ01. The sequence goes on from CAZMLQ010000058.1 coordinate 3,772, forward strand.
CAGCTGCTGGTGGTCGCCCCCGACGATCCGGTCCCCGAGGACGTGCCGCTGTGTGCCGACCTCGACGGCTCGGTCCACGTCCGGCCCGAGCGCGACGGCCGGGCCGTCGCGGGGGGACGGTTCGCGGCCACGGACCCCGAGGCCGACCCCGACCGCTTTCGCCGCCGCCACGACGTGGAGTGGGCGATGCAGGTGCTCGAGGCGCTCAACGGCGTGGCCGACTACTTCGGCCCCGACTCGGAGCTGCGCGACGGCTGGGCGGGGCTGTACGCCGTCACCCCCGACGGCCACCCGGTGATCGACGAGGTGCGGCCGGGGTTCGTGGTGGCGGCTGGCTTCTCGGGCCACGGGTTCATGCAGTCGCCCGCGACCGGGCGCTGTGTGGCCGAGCTCGTCCTCGACGGGGCGGCCGAGACCGTCGACGTCTCGGCGCTCTCGCTCGACCGGTTCGAACGCGGGGCCGGCCTCGAGGAGGGGACGGTGATCGACTAGTCGGCCGCGAGCAGGCTCTCGTCGCCGAGCAGCCCCTGTGGCCGGTAGGTCATCACGACGATCAGGATCGCCCCGATCAACAGCAGCCGGAAGTTGGTCACCACGTTGCCGAGCCCCTGCGGGACGAACTCGACCAGAAAGCGCGGGGCCTGGAGCAGGACGGTCAGGAAGACGCCGCCGAGGACCGCCCCCCGGTTGCTCCCGCTGCCGCCGACGATCACCGCGATCCAGATGTAGAACGTCCACTCGGGGACGAACTGCGTGGGTACGAGGAAGTTGATACGGAGGGCGGTGAACGCCCCCGCCGCGCCCATGATCATGCTCCCGATGACGAGACTCTGCATCTTGTACGAGAAGCTGTCTTTCCCCAGCGCCTGGGCCACGTCCTCGTCCTCGCGGATCGACCGCAGCACCCGCCCCCAGGGGCTGGCGGTGGTGCGCCGGACCACGAGGTAGGTCAGCGCCAGCAGTCCCAGCGCCGTCCCGAGCAGGATCAGGTTCGCGTAGTCCATCCCCGTGATCGGGTTGCGGACGCTGAGTCCCTGTCCCCCGCCGGCCAGCCACGACTCGTTGAGCAGGATCAGCCGGACGATCTCGGCGAGTCCGAGCGTGGCGATGGCGAGGTAGTCCTCGCGCAACTGGAGCGTCGGAATCCCGATCAGGACCGCCAGCGCCCCACAGACCAGCGCGGCGAGGATCACGGCGGGCGGGATCGGGACGGGCAGGCCGGCCACGTCGATCCAGAGGTAGGGCAGGTTCAGCCCGAACGCGGTCGGCGCGGACGGGGGCAGGGTGACCAGCGCCGCGGTGTAGGCGCCGACCCCCCAGAAGGCCGCCACGCTGATGTTGAACAGGCCGGTGTGACCCCACTGGAGGTTGAGACCGAGCGCCAGCACGGCGAAGATGGTGGCGCTGGTGAGCAGGTTGATCAGGAACGCCGGCGTACCGGTGATCCCCGCCATCACCGGTCACCCCCCGCGATCCCGGTCGGGCGGTACAGCAGGACGAGGATCATGATGAGAAAGGAGACCGCGAACCGGTAGCCCGGCTCGACGAACGGGAGCGCGACGCTCATCTCCTGGGCGATCCCGACGACGTAGGCGCCGATCATGGCGCCGTAGGGGCTGCCGATCCCGCCGAGGATGACGGCGGCGAACACGACCAGCAGGACGTTGAACCCCATCCGCGGGAGGACGACCCCGGACTCGACGGCGAGGAAGATCCCGCCGACCGCCGCCAGCCCGGCCGAGAGCGCCCACGCCACCGTCAACACGAGGTCGGTGTCGATCCCGACGACCCGGGCGAGCGAGTCGTTGTCCGCGGTGGCACGCATCGCCACGCCGATCCTGGTCCGGGTGAGAAAGAGGTGGGTCACGACCGCGAGCGCCACCCCGAGCGCGACGATCACCAGCGAGTCGGGGGTCAGCCGGAGCGCGAGCACCAGCTCGTAGCCGGCCACGGGCACCGTGGCGTCGACGAGCTGGATCCCCCGGCTGAGCCCCTGCTGGACGCTGCGGAGCTCGCTCGACCAGACGATCCGGATCAGGCTGCGCAACAGCAGCGCCAGCCCGATCGTGACGATCAACACGACGATGGCGGGCGAGTCGCGGTGACGCATCAGGAGCGACCGGTCGAGCGCGACCCCGAGGAGCGTGGTCGCGAGCACCGCGCCGACAGCCGCGACCGGCAGCGGCAGGCCGAGCTGGACGTGGCCGGCGAAGGTGAAGTACGCGCCGAGGGTCAACAGCTCGCCGTGGGCGAAGTTGGCGAAGTCACCGATCCCGTACAGCAGCGACAGCCCGACCGAGCCCAACAGCACGATGCTGCCGAAGACGAGGCCGTTGCCGAACAGCTGGAGCAGGCTGGTCATGGGCCGGACCGTCTCAGGCCGTGACCTCGATGAACTCGCCCATCCGGAAGGCCCCGTCCTCGACGGTCCAGCGGCGGTAGGTGCCGGGCACGTCGCCGGCGTCGTTCAGATCGACCGTGCCGCTGACCCCCTGGTAGTTGACCTCGTTGCCGGCCTCGAGCTCGGCCTTGCCCGTCGAGAAGCTGCTCACCTCGGTCCCGTCGGGCCGGGAGACGGCGTAGACGTTGTCCCGGATCGCCTCGCTGGTGAACTCGTCGGCGCGCTGGATCGCCAGCGCGACCAGGTTGAACGCGTCGTAGGTGTAGGCCGCCCAGACGGTCGGGGTCCGGTCGTAGGCGTCCTGGAAGCTCGTCGCGAAGCTCTGGTAGGTGTCGCTCTCGACCGGCGGGCTCGGGTTCGTGCCGATCATGCCGTCGATGGCCTCGGCCGGAATGTTCTGCTCGGTCGCGTCGGCCACGACCGACTCGCCCGCGACGTACTGCACCTGATCCTTGATCCCCATCTCGAAGGCCTGCTTGGCCATCGTGGTGAACGACTGCGGGTAGGCGATAAACACAAGCGCCTCGGGGTCGCCCTCCATCGCGCGGTTGAGCTGTGGCCGGTAGGAGGACTTGCCCGACTCGTAGGTGACACGCCCCGTGATCTCGCCGCCGGCCGCCGTGAAGGCCTCCTCCATCGCGTTCGCGAAGCCGGTGCCGTAGTCGTTGTTGACCAGCACGATCGCCGCCGACGAGACGCCCGCGTCGCTCGCGACCTGTGCCAGGGCGGTGCCCTGGAGCGCGTCGGAGACTGCCGTCCGCATCACGTAGCCGTCGTCGTCGAGTCGGGTGATCGCCGGGCTGGTGCTGTTGGGGATCATCTGGACCACGCCGTTGGGGATCGTCACCGACTCGGCGATGGCGACCGAGACGCCCGAGGAGCAGGCGCCGACGACGACCGGGACGCCGTCCTGGTTCACCAGCTTCTGGGCCGCGCTGACGCCCGTCTGTGCCGAGGTCTGGGTGTCCTCGACGACGGTGTTCAGCTCGCGCCCGCGGATCGTCGCCGAGTTGATGTCCTCCAGCGCGAGCTTCATGCCTCGCTCGTCGCGCGGGCCGAACACCGAGAGGTCGCCGCTGTAGGGCCACGCCACGCCGACGGTGAACGCGTCGCCGCCGTCGTCCCCGCCGCCACCCCCCGACGCCTCGGTCGCCGTGTCGGTCGCGGTGTCGCCGCCGCTCTCGGTGTCGGTCGCGGTGTCGTCGCCGCCACCGCCCCCGCCACCACCGCCGGCACAGCCGGCGAGCGCCCCGCCGAGCCCGACCGCACCGATCGTTCGCAGGAACCGCCGTCTGTCGCCGCCGTCTGTCTGATCCGTCATACGCCGTACTGTCCTGGCCTCGTGGGAATAAAGCTTTGCCGAACGTTGACAGTCACCACGGAGCGGGCGACGCGGGAATTTAAGTTGCGTGTGAGAGAACCACACGCCATGACGCGGGTGAGTCCGCGGTGAGCGATCCGCTGGTCGAGGTCGAGGACCTCGAGAAGCGCTTCGGGGGGATCACCGCCGTCGACGGCGCCAGCTTCGAGATCGACGCGGGCCGGATCACCGGGCTGATCGGCCCCAACGGCGCGGGCAAGACGACGACGTTCGACCTGCTCAGCGGCTTTCTCACCCCCGACGGCGGCCGGATCCGCTACCGCGGCCGGGACCTCCAGGAGCTCATGCGCCCCGACGGCCGCGAGGCCGCGGGCTGGATGGGGACGGCGGGCGCCGTCGCCGGCGTCGTCGGCCTCGGCGCCGCGGCGGCAACGGCCGCCCCGACCCCGGTGACCGCGGGGGTCGGGCTGGTCGGCGCCGGCCTCGGCGCCGCGACCTGGCGGGGACAGGAGGTGGCGCGCCGGCGCTACCTGGGTCGGCGCTACGCCCGCCCGTTCCGCGTCTCGCAGGCCGGGCTGGTGCGGACCTTCCAGCTCACCCGCGAGCTCCGGGGGCTGACCGTCCTCGAGAACCTGATGCTGGCGCCGAAGGCCCAGCCGGGCGAGTCGTTCCTGCGCTCGCTGGCCGGGCTGTCCGGGGCCGCCGAGACCGAGGACGAGATCCGCCGGCGCGCGCTCGAGACGCTCGATCTCCTCGAGCTCGGGGGGCTGGCCGACGAACGAGCCGGGAGCCTCTCGGGGGGCCAGCGCAAGCTCCTCGAGCTGGGCCGCGTGCTGATGGCCGAGCCCGACCTGATCCTGCTCGACGAGCCCATCGCCGGCATCAACCCGACGCTGTCGCGGACGCTCCTGCGCCGGATCGAGGAGCTGCGCGAGGAGGGCTACAGCTTCTGTGTCGTCGAGCACGACATGGACGTGGTGATGCGACTCAGCGACACGGTGATCGTGATGGACCAGGGCTCGGTGCTGACCGAGGGCCCGCCCGAGGCGATCCGGGCCGACGAGCGGGTGATCGACGCCTACCTCGGCGCGGCGTAGCTCAAAACAGCGCGTCCGCGGCGGGGACGACCTCGGCCGGTCCGCCGACGGTCCAGACGTCGGTCTCGACGCCGCAGTCGGCCACCGCCGCCTCGACCGTCTCGGCGTGCTCGGCGGTCGTGTTGACGTAGACCGTCGCGCCGGTGTCGACCGAGAAGTAGACCGGCAGGTCCCGCTCGCGCCGGAGCGTCCGGACCGTCTCGAACACCTCGAGGGTGCGGGGCTGCCAGTAGACCCAGCCCGCCGGCCCGGTCATCGTCGTCGCGGCCAGCGAGAGCGAGTCGTGCTCCGCAAGCTCGAACAGGCGGTCGAACGCGCCGGCCCGCAGGGCGTCGCGGGCACGGGCGATCTGGCCGTGGACGTGGGCCATCCGGGCCTCGAACATGTGGCTCTCGGCCGCCTCGCGGTGTGCCGCCTCGGTCTCCTTGTAGGCGGGCACCAGCGCGGGGACGATCCGCAGGTCGTCGGTCACGTCGGTCGGGATCCGCTCGGCGCGACAGTCCTCGTCGTTGAGTCCGGTCCGCAGGTGCGAGACGCCGCCCGTCACGGCCCGGGCGGCCGACGCGGAGCCGTAGCGCGCGACCGCCGAGAGCGCCGGCCGCGAGAGGTCGAGCCCCGCGGCCTCGGCCAGCGCCGTCGCCGCGGCCGCAAAGCCCGACGAGGACGAGCCGAGCCCCACGTTCGTCGGGAAGGAGTTCTCCGAGACCAGCCGGACCCGGTCGTCGACGCCCGCGAGCGCCCGCACCCGGTCGACGACCGAGCGGATCCGCTCTGCCCCCCGGCCCTCGGCGCGCTCGCCGTCGACGACGTAGCGGTCGGCGTCGCGGTCGGGCTCGAACGCCGCCGTCGTCAGGGTGTGACTCGGCGCGGTGCAGACGCTGATGCTGTCGTGGTAGGGCATACGTCGCTCCTCGTCGCGCATCCCGTGGTACTTGACCAGCCCCTGGATCGGGTGGGCCCTCGCGGTCGCTTTCACGTCCGGTCGCGCGGCCGACGGCCCGTTGAAGCTTCCGGGTCCGCGCCGGTCACCTCATCTCCCGTCGGCCCCGAGGCCGGCCGTGCTCTCCACACGCACCACGCCCGAGGGCCGCCGGATCGACATCGCCCGACGGGTCGACGCGGGGCCGGAGCGGGTCTGGGCGATCCTGCGAGACACCGAGCGCTGGCCCGAGTGGGGGCCGAGCGTCGCGGCCGTCGAGGCGAGCGAGCGCCACGTCGTCGCCGGCACGACCGGCCGGATCGAGGTCGCGCACCTGGGCGTCTGGCTCCCGTTCGAGGTGACCGGCTGTGCCGACCGGCGCTGGACCTGGCGGGTCGCGGGCGTCCGGGCGACGGGCCACCGGGTCGAGGCCGTCGCCGGGAGCCACGGCTCCGTGGTCGGGATCGAGGTACCGCCGATCGCCGCGCCGTACGTCCTCGTCTGTCGGTGCGCCGTCGACCGGATCGCCGACCTGGCTCAGTCCGAACCGAGGGGGAGGTAGTGGCCACAGCGGTTGCACACCCACGTGCCGCCGTCCGTCCGGACCTGTCCGCCACACTCCGTGCAGGCGTCTCGCATATGGACGACCGCAGGGTTCGACCAATGATAAAGGTACCTCTCGACAGTCGTCGAACCCGAGCGGGTGGGTCAGCCTTTTGCTTGTCCGGGCCGAGGCATGGGTATGCGCGGACGCGACGACGGAGAACACGCACGGAAGGGGGCGGCGGCCGGCGCGGCCGTCGGCGCGGTCGTCGGCAGCCCGCTGGGCCCGGTCGGAGCCGGGATCGGCGCGGGCTTTGGCGGCGCGAGCGGCTACGTCGCGGGCAGCGTCCGCGACCGGATCGAGTCGCTCTGTCCCTGCTCCCGGTAGATGTACACCGGCCGGACCGAGCAGCCCTGCTGTCTCTGTGGCGCGCGCGAGACGGCGGCACGGATCGACGTCCCGCCGCGGGCGGTCCAGCTGATGGCCAACGCCGCCCCGATCGCCTGGCGCGACATCGTCGGCTCGGCGACGATCCAGTTCTGTGCCGACGACTGGGCGACCGTCAGCGACCTCGTGCTCGAGACGGGGATGAACCCGCTCGGGCGGTGTAACGCCGCCCGCGCCTCGTTCAGCATCCGCGAGGACTACGAGGCGCTGTTGAACGAGACGCGCGCCGAGCCCGACCAGACCGAGCTCGAGACGCGCCTGCTCGCGGCCGCCGACGAGACGCTCGCGGCCTACGGCGAGGACCCGATGGTCGAGGACCGCGACGCCGTCGAGGCGCTGGTCGTGCGGGCGTCGCTCGAGGAGCTCGGGGTGGCCGAGCCCCGCGACACCGCGCCGGCCTAGCGGGCGCGGGCGACCTTGCTCCCGCCGAGCGCGAGCGCCACGAGGCCGAGGACGAACAGCCCGGTCGCGACCAGCAGCCGCGTCGGCGCCAGTAGCGGCCCGCCGAGGAAGGGTCCCCTGACGACGAGGTAGCCGGCGCCGAGCGTGACCACCAGCGCGACCAGCGTGACCAGCCCCCAGAGGACGAGCGCGGGACGCATCTACCGCCGGATCCGGAAGCCGTCGATCCCCTCGGGCGGGTCGTACGCGACGGTCACGCGCTCGACCCGTGCGGCCGGACTGCCACGCTCGCACCACTCGACAGCGGACTCGACCGCGTCGCGTGGCCCCTCGAAGACGGCCTCGACCCGCCCGTCGTCCAGGTTGCGGACCCAGCCGTCGAGGCCGGCCTCGCGGGCCGTCTCGCGCGTGTTCGCGCGGAAGGAGACGCCCTGGACGGTCCCGCTCACGTGGACGTGGGCGCGCACCCGCTCCGCGGTCGCGCTCGCGGCGTCGCCGTCGTCTGCCATCGCCCGGCGGTTGGCGGGCCCGGTACAAAAGCGATCGCCCGGCTCTAAGTGTCGGCCGGCGTAGGACCGGGTATGGAGCTGTTCGGGACCGCGGGCGTCCGGGGCGGGGTCGACGAGGTCGGACCGGGGCTCGTGCTCCGGATCGGACGGGCCGTGGCGGCCGCGGCGGCCGACGAGGGCGACGGACCGCCGGCGTTCGTCGTCGGCCGGGACGGGCGGACGACCGGCCCGGGGCTGGCGGCGGCCGCGACGGCGGGGCTGACCGCGGGCGGCGCGCGGGTGCGCCGGGTCGGGGTCGTCCCGACGCCGGCGCTCGCACGCGCCAGCCGGGGGCGGCGGGGGCTGATGCTCACCGCCTCGCACAACCCGCCGGGCGACAACGGCCTGAAGCTGTTCGTCGACGGCGTCGAGTACGACCGCGCGGCCGAGCGGGCGGTCGAGGCGGCGGTCGAGGCCGCCCCCGCCCCGGCCGCGTGGGACGAGTGGGGCGGGGTCGACCGGGCCGGCGTGCTCGCCGACTACCGCCGGGCGGTCGCGGCCTACGCCCGCGGCTACGGGGCGGCGCTCGACGGGCTCCGGGTCGTGGTCGACGCCGGCAACGGCGTCGGCGCTCGTGCCACCCCGCAGGTGCTCCGGGCGCTCGGGGCGGAGGTGGTCGCGCTCAACGCCCAGGTCGACGGCCACTTCCCCGGCCGGCCGAGCAAGCCGACGCCCGAGACGCTGGGCGATCTCCGGGCGTTCGTCGACGACGACGACGCGGCGCTCGGGATCGCCCACGACGGCGACGCCGACCGGATCGTGGTCGTCGACGCCGCGGGCGGGGTGGTCCACGAGGACACGGTGGTGGCGATCCTGGCCGAGCACTACGTCCGGGCGAGCGACGCCGCCGACCCGACGGTGGTGACGACGCCCAACGCCTCCGGCCGGATCGACGAGCGGGTCGCGGCCGCCGGCGGCCGGGTCGAGCGGGTCCGGCTCGGCGCGCTCCACGAGGGGGTCGCGACCGCCCGCGCCGGCGGCGGAGACGTGGTGTTCGCGGCCGAGCCCTGGAAGCATCTCCACCCCGCGTGGGGAGGCTGGATCGACGGGGTGGCGAGCGCGGCCGTGCTCGCCAGGCTGGTCGCGGCCGAGGGCCTCGACGGGCTGTGCGCGCCGGTGGCCGAGCGACCCTACCGTAAGCGGAGTCTGCCCTGTCCGGACGGGCTGAAGCCGGCGGCGATGGCCGACCTGCGCGAGCGCCTGCCCGCGGTCGTCCCGGACGCGACCGTCGACACGGACCACGGCGTCCGGCTGGACCGCCCGGACGGCTCGTGGCTGCTCGTCCGGCCGTCGGGGACCGAGCCCTACCTCCGGCTCTACGCCGAGAGCGAGGCCGTCGACGAGCTCGTCGACCGGGTGACCGGCCCGATCGAGGCGGCCGTCGAGGCCGCCGAGGCGGGCGCGGCCGAGGACGGGAGGTAAAGAGTTTTGCGCGCGGCTCCGCCATGACGTGACGATGAGTACCCAGGAGTACGACGTCGTCGTCGTCGGCGCGGGAACGGCCGGCTGCTACGCGGCGGCGACGGCCGCCGACGCCGGCCTGGACGTCGTCGTCCTCGACCGCAAGGCCGAGGACGAGGCCGGCCACATCGCCTGTGGCGACGCGCTGAAGGGGGCCGACGCCTTCCCGTCGGCGATCCCCAAGTCGCGCATCGAGCCCGCGTTCACCAACACGGGCGTCGACCACGGCCGGTTCGAGATCCCCCAGGAGGAGACGGTGCTCGAGATCCCAGTGCCGGGCGAGCTGGCGGTGATCGACCGCTACGAGTACGGGCGCCGGCTGATCGACGGCGCCGCCGACGCCGGCGCGACCTTCCACTACGACACGGTCGTCGGAGACGTGACCCAGACCGACGACGGCCGGGTGACCGGGGTGCGTGCGGTCCGGGACGGCGAGGCCGTCAC
>CAZMLQ010000059.1:0-5390 GCA_964567195.1 uncultured Haloferacaceae archaeon
GCGCGAGGTGTTCGACGTCCACACCCGGCGGATGCCGCTGGCCGACGACGTGGATCTCGACCGCCTCGCCGAGCGCACCCACGGCTTCGTCGGCGCGGACGTGGAGTCGCTGGCGCGCGAGGCGGCGATGGCCGCGCTCCGGCGGGTCCGTCGGGGCGGGGCCGACCCGTCCGAGGTGGCGGTCACCCGCGCCGACTTCGAGGCCGCGCTCTCGTCGGTCGGCCCCAGCGCGATGCGGGAGTTCGTCGCCGAGCGCCCGACCGAGGGGTTCGAGGCCGTCGGCGGGCTCGACGAGGCCAAGGCCACCCTCGAACGGGCGGTGAGCTGGCCGCTTCGCTACGGGCCGCTGTTCGACGCCGCCGGCGCCGACCCGCCCGCGGGCGTCCTGCTGTACGGCCCGCCCGGCACGGGCAAGACCCTGCTCGGGCGGGCGATCGCGGCCGAGAGCGGCGTCAACTTCGTCCACGTCGCCGGGCCCGAGCTGCTCGATCGCTACGTCGGCGAGTCCGAGCGCGCCGTGCGCGAGGTGTTCGCGCGCGCTCGCCAGGCCGCCCCCTCGGTCGTCCTGTTCGACGAGATCGACGCCGTCGCGACCGCCCGCGACGGCGGCGGCGACAGTGCGGTCGGCGAGCGGGTGGTCTCACAGCTGCTGACCGAGCTCGACCGCGTCGCCGACAGCCCGAACCTCGTCGTGCTGGCGGCGACCAACCGCCGGGACGCGCTCGACCCGGCGCTGCTCCGGCCCGGCCGGCTCGAGTCCCACGTCGCCGTGCCCGGCCCCGACGAGCCCGCCCGCCGGGCGATTCTCGGGGTCCACACCCGCGACAAGCCCGTCGCCGGCGACGTCGACCGCGACGCGCTCGCCGCCCGGACCGCGGGCTACTCCGGCGCCGACCTCGAGGCGGTCTGTCGCGAGGCGGCGATGCGCGCCGTCCGCCGGGTGACGGAGCGCTACGAGGGCGAGCGAGCCAACGACCACGCCGACGAGGTCGCGCTGACCGCGGCCGACTTCGAGGCGGCGCTCGGGGCCGTCGAGCCGTCGCTCTAGTCCCAGAACGACTGGGTCCGGGCGTACTGGCGCTCCTGTTCGAGGATGTCGCGGTAGAACTCGTCCTCGTCGCGCCGGAGCTTCCCGATCACCCGCGCGGCGGTCTGTGGCCCGACCCCGCGGGCGGCCATCGCGATCACGGCCCGTTTGCCGTGACTCTGGACCAGGTTGCCCGAGCGGAAGGCCCGTCTGACCAGCCGCTCGGCCTCGTCGTCGCGGTCGGCCGGCTCGGCCCGCACCGCCCGCACCGTCTCGTCGTCCCACGGGTTCAGCGCCGCCACCCGCGTCGACTCACACGCCGGACAGCGGGGCTGGTCGCGCACCCGCCGAACCTTGGTCCGTTTCTTCCACCCGGTGCAGTGCAGACAGAGCAGGATCACGCGGTCCTCCCGGATCCGGTCGCGGACCGTGTCGATCACGCTCGCGTCGGCGTTCTCCGGGACGACGAGCTCGCGCCCGCTCGACCGGCCGGCGGTCCCGATCGGGGTGCGCTCGCGGGCGGTGACCAGCTCGATCTCGCCGGCCTGGAGTCCCTCGAGCAGCTCGACGGTCGCCTCGACCGCCATGTTCTCGTGGAAGAGCTCGCGCACCGCCTCGTCGAACACCGGGGTGTCCTCGAGCGCGGCGAGCAGCCGGTCGGCGCCGAACCGACCGTCGCCCCGGTAGCGCTTGAGCCGGCCGAACGTCGCCGCCACGTGGGTGAGGGTGAACTTCAGCGCGTCCGAGTTCTTCACCGCGAGTTCGAGCAGCGGCCGGACGTGGTCGGGATCGGTGTCCTCGATCGCGTCGAGCACGTCCCCGACCGAGGCCCGGCCGGGTAGCTCGAGCTCGATCCGGTAGGGGTCGACGTCGAGCCCGACCGACGCGCCGGTGCGCTGGCCGACCAGCGCCGCCACCAGCCGGCCGAGCGTCTCGTTGATCTCGTGGCCGTATGGCGCGTTGATCACGACGCTCCCCCCGAGCGCCTCGACGACCAGCCGGTCCGGCGTCGGCACCGGATGGCCCGCCTCGACCTGCCGGGCGATCGGATCCAGCCCCCGTTCGAGGGTGTGGGCGTCGGTCGGGTACTCCGCGGCGAGATCGGCCGCGACCGCCGCGGGGTCGGCACCGTCGGCCCCCGCGAGCCGGTCGGCCGCGGCCGCGCGGAGCTCGCCCACCGCGCCCGCGACGCCGTCGGGGACGGGGATCTCCTGGCCCACCCACGAGGGGACCTCGCCCCCGGGGTCGGCCACCGGCGAGACGTCGACCCGGGCGTCCTCGTCGTCGACCTCGGTGACCCGCCACATCTCGCCGCGCTGGACGAACGTCGCGCCCGGCTCGGCGAAGTTGCGGACGAACCGCTCGTCGAGGGTGCCGACCGTCGTCCGCGAGGAGAGGTCCTCGACCGTGTACGTCTCCTCGTCCGGGATCATCGAGAGGTTGGCGTAGTAGTACTGCCAGGTCCCGCCGGACTTCTCGAGGCGGTCGGCCGACTCGTCGAGCCAGAGCAGCCGGTTGTCCGAGAGCTCGCGCACCACGGCCCGGAAGTCGGCCTCGCTCAGGCACCGGAACGGGTAGGCGTCGGTCACCCGCTCGTAGGCCGCACGCGCCGAGAGCTCGCCCTCGTCCATCACGAGCCCGACCACCTGGTTGGCGACGACGTCGAGGCTGCCGTCGTGGATGGCCGCGGGCTCGACGGCGCCGGCGGTCGCCCGGCGCGCGATCGCCAGCGCCTCCAGCGTGTCGTCGGACGAGCCGGTGATCACCGTCCCCCGCGAGACCCGGTCGCGACGGTGGCCCGCCCGCCCGACCCGCTGGAGCAGCCGCGCCACCTCGCGGGGGCTGTTGTACTGGACCACGTGATCGACCCGGCCCACGTCGATGCCCAGCTCCATCGAGGAGGTACAGACAAGCCCGTCGATCTCGCCGTGCTTGAACGCGTCCTCGACCGACAGCCGGGCCTCGGTCGAGAGCGAGCCGTGGTGGATCCCGATCGGCTCGTCGAGGCGCTTGAACCGCGAGCCCAGCGCCTCGGCCGTCTGGCGGGTGTTGACGAACACCAGCGTCGACTCGTGTGCGCGGACCAGATCGCGCACCGCCCGGACGTGGCTGGCGATCCGGGGGTCGCTCGCGAGCTCGCCCGCCAGGCGCTCGTCCTCGTCGGTGATCTCGGGCTCGACCACCCGGACCTCGAACGCGCTCGCGGCGTCGATCTCGACGACCGCACAGCCCCGGTCGCCGGTGAGAAAGCGCCCGACCTCGGCGGGATCGCCGACGGTGGCCGAGAGCCCGATCCGCTGGACGTCGCCGGCGAGCGCGCGCAGACGCTCCAGCCCGACCGTCAGCTGTGCGCCCCGCTTCGAGGCGGCGAGCTCGTGGACCTCGTCGACGACGACGTGGGCCACGTCCGCGAGCGCACGCCGGAGCTTCGAGCCGGTGAGCATCGCCTGGAGCGTCTCGGGGGTGGTGACCAGCACGTCCGGCGGGTCGTCGGCCTGCTGGCTCCGCCGGTAGTCGGTCGTGTCGCCGTGGCGGACGTCGACCTCGAGGTCCAGCCGGTCGCCCCACCAGTCCAGTCGCTCGCGCATGTCGCGGTTGAGCGCGCGCAGCGGCGTGACGTACAGCGCCGAGATCCCGAACCGCCCCTCGCCGGGGTCGGCGCCGGCGCCGTCGACCGCGTCCGGATCGGTCCCCGCCCGGCGCTCGACGACCGCGTCGAGGACGGGCAGCATCGCCGTCTCGGTCTTGCCGGTGCCGGTGGGTGCGACCACGAGGGCGTTCCGGCCGGCCGCGAGCGGCGGGATCGCGCGGCGCTGGGGCTCGGTCGGCGTCCGGAAGCCCCGGTCCGAGAGCGCCGCTCGGACCCGGTCGCCGAGGTGAGCGAACGCGTCCGCACCGACGGCGTCTGTCATCGACCACGGTAGCGCCGCCGCCGGGTTAAACGGCGCGCTCCCGGCCGTCGGCCGACCGCAAGCGACTCCACGGCCCGGCTCCTCGGGCCGGTCGTGCGCCTCACCCACACCGCCCTGCTCTGGGGCTCGCTCGCCGTCTTCGGCGCGGTCGCGGCCGGCCGGGCGCTACTCGAGCTCCGGGTGACCGCCGGGCTCGCCCTCGACGCCCTCGTCCCCGTGCTCGCCGGGCTGACCGTGCTCGGGGCGGCGCTGCTCGCGATGCGCGATCCCGAGCGGTTCGCCCCCGATCCGCCGTGGATCGCCTACGTCGCCGCCGCCGGCACCCTGCTCTATCTCGTGACGCTCGCGCTCTAGACGGCGCGGTAGTCGCCCAGACGCGTCCCGTCGAGCAGGTACGCCTCCGCCCCGTCGAGCGCGTCGGGCAGGAAGGGGGCGAGAAACGCCTGGCCCTCGACGTTCACCCACGTCCCCCCCGAGACGTCGTTGAACGCCGGGAACACGACGACCGAGGGGGGCTCGCCTCCGACCTCACCGTTCCCGTCGCCGCGCTCGACGAACGGCTCGCGCCGGAGCCGCCCGCGCAGCCACGCCCGCTCGACGCGGCCTCCGCCCACGTCGTCGGTGAGCCGGACCGCGGGGTGTTCGTGGCCGAGACAGACCGTCCCCGCCGAGAGCACCGCGGGATCGGGCCAGGTGTGGCCGTGACAGAAGCCCACGCCGTCGAGGACGACCCCCGACGCGGGCGCGACCGTCAGCCCCGGCCGGTCGCCGTAGGCGTCTGCCACCCCGCCGTCGTGGTTGCCTGGCACCAGCGTCGTCCCGACCCGCCCGTCGAGGGCGTCGAGCAGCGCCTCGATCTCCGCCCCCTCGGCGCCGTCGGGCCCGCCGATCCGGTGAGCCAGATCCCCGACGACCACCAGTCGGTCGGCGTCGGTCCGCGCCACCAGTTCGAGCAGGCGCTCGCGCCGCCTGTCGGCGCCGTCGGCGAGTTCGATCCCGCGCTCGCGCCCCAGTCCCGCCTCGATCCCGGCGTGGTAGTCCGCGACGACGAGGCTCGTCCGTCCCCCCTCGGCCGTCACCGCCGCGGCCGGCGCCCCCGCCACCGGCTCGACGGCCGGCCGCCTCATATCGCCTTCAGCCGGTCCTCGTCGGGCTCGTAACAGCGCCCGCCCATCAGCGCGTCCTGGATCGCGTCGGCGGCCGCGTCCGGATCCGCGCCGTGGCGGTCGACCAGCGCCGCCACCACCCGCTCGCGCTCGGCGCCGTCGCCGCCGTCGAGTTCGGTCATCGCCTCGACCGCGGCGTCCTCCAGGTCGACCGGCTCGTCGTCGGGGGCGTCCGCCCCGGACACGAACTCCGACTCCGACTCCGACCCCGGCTCGGACTCGGGCTCGGACTCGGCGTCGCCGGCCGCGTCCGCCTCGGGCCCGTCGTCTCCCCCGCCCGGCACC
>CAZMLQ010000059.1:5490-13333 GCA_964567195.1 uncultured Haloferacaceae archaeon
CTCGGCGTCGCCGGCCGCGTCCGCCTCGGGCCCGTCGTCTCCCCCGCCCGGCACCGTCTCGGGCACGTCGATGTCGGCCGTCCCCGGCTCGTCCACCTCGCCACCGGTCGAGAACTCCGTGCCGAACTCCGCCTCGACCTCGCGGCGCTCGTCCTCGTCGAGCTCGTACATCTCGTCGTCGTCGAACTCGGCCGCCCCGAGCGGGTCGGACCCGTCGTCCCCGCCGGCGTCGAAGTCACCGAGTTCGCCGCCGTCGTCGAACCCGCCGAGCTCGTCGCCGGCCGGTCCCGTCTCCGCCCCCACGGCCGTGGTCTCCGCCGTCGGGGCCGTGGGCTCGGGGTCGGGCTCGGTCGTCTGTTCCGGGTCCGGTTCTGTGTCGGGCTCGGTCGCCTCCCCGGACTCGGCCGGCGGCTCGGTCTCGGGGGCGGGCGTCGCCGCGTCGTCGAGCGCCGTCGGCGGCAGCGGGCCGAGCGTCGCGTCGCCGGTCGCGTCGGGAGCGACCGTCAGGGGCTCGACCTGCTCGCGGTCGCCGGCGACGAGTTCGAGCGCCGCCACCGCGGTCCGGCGGACCGCCTCGAGGTAGGGTCGGCCGGTGTCGTAGCGCTCGATCGCCAGCGCGACGCCGGCGGCCAGCGACTCGCGCACGCCGGCGTCGCGAAGCGCCGCCCGGAGGTCGTCACCGCGCTCGGGCCGGTCGAGCGCGGCGGCGAGCAGGGCGACCCGCTCGAGGGTCGCCTCGGCGGCGGTGACGACCCAGCGGTCCCGGTCGTCGGCCTCGACGGTCCTGACGCTCTCGGGGCGGACGGAGCTGTACACCCGGTCGCCGTCGTCGGGCTCGAAGGTCCGGCCCTTGCCGGTCAGCGCGACGAACGCCGGCGGTTCGGTCCGCTCGAGGACGGCCAGCGCGTCGGGCTGGTACTGGCCGGCGTAGCTGACGAACGCGCCCGTGGGGTCGGCGATCCGCGCGCGCACCACCCCGTCGTTGACCGGCTCGACCTCGGTGAGCACGCCCACCGCGAACAGCCGGTTGACCCGCGCGCCGGTCGGCGTCACCACGTAGTTGGGCGCGCGCTCCTCGTCGCTCTCGCGGTAGGCGACGGTCACGTCGTCGAACTCGGCGGCGAACAGCCGGTGGGCGACCTCGCGGCGGCCGGGGCCGGAGTCGCCGTCGCCGTCGCCGTCGCCGTCGTCGGCGCTCATCGGTCCGCCCCTCCGTCGGTCGCCGCCGCCCCGTCGCCGGTCAGCCGGTCGAGGGTCGCCCGCGCCCGCGCGGCGGGATCGTCCGTCGTCCGCTCGAACTCGGTCGCGTCGAGGTTGGCCCCGTAGTCGTCGACCGAGAGGTTCCCCCGGACGCGGTACTCGCGGCCGACGATCCGGTCGCGGATCGCGTCGGCCACCACCCCGCGGTCCATCGCCTCGCGGGCGGCCGTCCGGGCGTCGTCGAGCCCGCCGCCGTACAGCTCGGCGGTCAGGTCGGCGTCGAGGATCGCGGTGAGCGTCCCCGTCCCGTCGTCGAGCACCGCCTTCGTCCGGAGGTCGTCCTCGGCGTCGACCGCGCCGTGCGAGCGACACTGGCCGTTGTTCGCGACCCGTCCACACGCCGGACACCGCTCGATCAGGCCCGAGCCGTCCCGCACCGCGATCACGCTTCCGACCACCTCCACGTCGTAGACGCCGCCGCTCGCGACCGCCTCGTCGATCCCGAGCCGCGGGGCCGACTCGGGCACCTCGACCGCGCGCTCCAGCGGCGTGGCCTCGGTGAACTCGGTGAGGTTCACCTGCGGGACCCCCCGGAACTCGCGGACGTAGACGTCGGACAGCCGGAGGGTCGCGCCCTCGCGGACGGCGTCGCGGCGCTCCCAATCGGTGAACGGCAGTCGGCCGGACGGATCGCCGAGCGTGCCCGATCGGATCTCGGTCTCGCCGTCGCGGCCGTCGATCACGCGGTCCTCGGTCTCCAGCACCCGCACCTCGACGGTCCGGCCACGGTTGCCCGCCCGGAGCTCGCGCAGCGAGCGCTCGCCGCCCACCTCGTAGGGCGTCTCGACGGGCTCGCTCTCGACCGCGACGGTCGCGCCCGAGCCGACGTTCAGCTCCGGCTCCCCGTCCCACTCGCGGACGCCGGCGTTGCCGATCGTCACCGAGTCGCCGGGCTCGAAGCCGAACTCCTCCCACGCGGTGTAGGCGATCCGGCCGGTCTCGTCGGCCAGCTCGCCCTCGCGGATCTCCTGGGTCTCGCCGTCGTAGCGGATCGTCCGCCGGCCGACCGTCAGCACCCGGACCGTCACCGTCGCCGATCCGGTCTCGGGCGTGATCGCCGCCACGTCGGTCGCCGGCGGCGCGCCGTCCCCGCCCGCGCCGGCGCCGTGTTTGCGCCGGACGCTGCTCACCGCCTCGTCCAGCGGAACGCTGTACTGGAGCAGGTTCTCCAGGTCCTCGCGAACCTCCGCCTGGTCGATGCCGAGGTCGGAGGCGAGCTCCTCGGCACGGTCTTCGACGTCCATGTACGGGACCTACGCCGGCCCGCCACAAAAACGGTGGCGCCCCCCGCACGGGGCCGCTCCGAGTGCCCCACCGTTATTACTCGCGGGCACCTCGACCGGCCGATGACACGAAGCCGAGCCCGCCCGGCCCGCCCGGTCCAGTCGCGATGAGCGCCGGCCGCCGTCTCACCGTCACCGCCGCCGACGAGGGGACCGGCAAGCGTGCCGGTCTCGCCCCCGAGACGCTCGCCGCCCTCGACGCCGCGGCGGGCGACGTCCTCGCGGTCGAGGGGAGCCGGTCCACCCCGGTCGCGGCCGTCGCCGCCGAGGCCGTCGATCCCGACGCGGTCGCGCTGGGCGAGACCGCCCGCCGCAACGCCGGCGCCGACGTCGGCGAGTCGGTGACCGTCGAGCCGATCGCGGCCGCCCCCGCCGAGCGCGTCACCCTCGCCCCGGTCAACGACCTCTCGCTCCGGGGTGGGGCCGACGCGCTCGGGCGCGTGCTGTCCGACCTCCCGCTCGCGACCGGCGACCGGGTGCGGGCCTCGCTGTTCTCCGACGCCCTCCGGCTCCCGTTCGTCGTGGTCGAGACCGAGCCCGAGGGCGTGGTCCGCGTCGGCGAGGGGACCGCCCTCTCGGTGCGCGAGGAGCCCGCCTCGGACCTCGACACCGCCCCGGACCGCCGCCGGCGGGTCCGGCTGGCCGACCTCGGCGGTGTCGCCGAGCCCGCCGACCTGCTCGCCGACCTGCTGGTCCGCCCGCTGACCGACCCCGAGCGCTACGAGACGCTCGGGCGCCGGCCGGCCTCGGGGGTGCTCCTCCACGGCCCCGGCGGGGTGGGCAAGACCCACCTGATCCACGCGCTGGCGACCGAGGCCGACGCCAGCCTCGTCTCGCTCCACGGTCCTCGCCTCGCCGGCCTGAGCGCCGACGAGGCGACCGACAGCCTCGAGAGCGCCGTCGAGCGCGCCCGCCGGGCCGCGCCGGCGATCGTCCACCTGGAGGAGGTCGAGGCCGCGGCGCCGGCCGACGCCGCCGGCGGCGACCGGCGGACCGTCGCCGCCCTGGTCGATCTGGTCGAGCGCCTGGCCGACCAGCCCCGGGTCGCCGTCGTCGGCGAGAGCCGTCACCCCGAGGACGTCGCCGAGCGACTCCGCCGCGGCGGACGCCTCGAGCGCGAGGTCGACCTCCCCGCGCCCGGCCGCGAGGGCCGGCGGGAGATTCTCGACGTGTTCGCCCGGACGATGCGTCTCGACGACGTCGACCTCGATACGGTCGCCGCCCGCACCCACGGCTTCGTCGCGGCCGACCTCGCGGCGCTGTGTCGCGAGGCCGTCCTCCGGGCGGTCAGGCGCGAGCGCCGGTCGGTGCCCGACGCCGAGTCGACGCGCCCGCTCGCGGTGACCGACGCCGACTTCGCGGCCGCCGACGACGCGGTCGAGCCGAGCGCCATGCGGGGCTTTCGGGTCTCGGTCCCCTCGGTGAGCTACGACGACGTGGGCGGGCTCGAGGCGGCGAAACGGGAGCTCGAGCGCGCGGTCGAGTGGCCGCTCCGACACCCGGAGCTGTTCGAGCAGTACGGCACCACGCCCTCGCGGGGCATCCTGCTCTATGGCCCGCCGGGCACGGGCAAGACCCTGCTCGCCCAGGCGGTCGCCAGCGCCACCGACGCGAACTTCATCTCGGTCGACGGGCCGGAGCTGCTCGACAAGTACGTCGGCGAGTCCGAGCGCGCCGTCCGACAGGTCTTCGCCGCGGCCCGGCAGAACGCCCCCTCGGTCGTCTTCTTCGACGAGGTGGACGCGGTCACCACCGTCCGGGGCGACGACGACGCGGGCGGTGGATCGCGCGCTCCCGAGCGGGTGGTCTCGCAGCTGCTGACCGAGATCGACGGGATCGAGCGCCTCGACTCGGTCACCGTGGTCGGCGCCACCAACCGGCCCGACCGGATCGATCCCGCCCTCCTGCGCCCCGGCCGGCTCGAGCGCGTCGTCGAGGTCCCCTTACCCGACCGCGCGGCCCGTCGCGAGATCCTGGCGGTCCACACCCGCGACGTGCCGGTGGGCGACGTCGACCTCGGTGCGGTCGCCGACCGGACCGAGGGCTACACCGGCAGCGACCTGGAGGCGCTGGTGCGCGAGGCCGCCCTGGCCGCGATCGAGCGCCGGCTCCGGACCGTCGGTCGCGACGGCGACGCGAGCGTAGAGACCGACCACTTCGACGCGGCGCTGGAGACGGTTCGCCCGTCTGTGACGGGCGACCAGCGCGAGTACTACGAGCGGGTCGGCGACCGGCTCGGGCGGTAGCCCGCCCCGCCTCGGTCCGGTCCGCCGCCGGGTGTCACTTCCAGCGCTCGCCGTGCATCGTGAGCACCGACGCGGCGATGCCGAACGCGGCGATCAGCTCCACCGCGACCAGCAGCCAGAAGCCCTGGTAAAAGCCCACCCCGGCCGACCGGAGCACCGGGAGCGCGAACAGACCCCCGGCGCCGAGCAGGCCGAACACGACGAGCCCGACGAGCGAGAGCCGGTTCAGCGGCTCCGGATCGCCGTACTCCTCGTCGGTCACCGCCGGTCCCTCCCGCCCGGATCGTCCGTCGTGCGTGTTCGAATCATCGTCGTGGCGTCGGTGGCCACACGACTACGCGGTGTGGCGTCACAAAAAACGAGACTGCGTTCGGTTCGCGACCGTCGGACCGGTCCGATCAGTCGTCCGCGGGCGTCGCCGAGGGCTCCGGCGCGTCGGACTCGCCGACGATGGCGCGGCTGCGGAGCAGGATGAACCCGAAGCCGACCTTCGCCAGCACGTCCAGCACCATGAAGCCGAGCGTCTCGACGAACAGGCTGACGGCGCCGGCACCCTCCGTGCCGACGATCCACAGGACCGGGTAGAGCGTCCAGAGGACGATGATCAGGTTACGCAGGGTCTTGAACGTCGCCTGCGTGTCCTCGTCCAACTGGTTCGCACGCGCCGTCAGGACGCTGAACAGGAAGTACAGGACGGCGATCATCGCGACCGTGCTGATGAACCACCAGACGAAGCGGAACATGAACACCTTCGTGAGCGCACCGACGAGGCCGGTGACGATCATGAAGGCGTCGATGATGATCAGGCCGCCCAGCTCGGTCCGGCTGGCGTTTGCCAGTAGCCCGATGTCGAGCAGGAGCAGCGGCGTCGTGAACAGCCAGTCGGCGTAGCGCGCCCAGTAGATGTCGAGCGTGCCGATGCCGGCGACCTCGACCTCCGTCAGGCCGAAGCCGAAGAACATCGACAGGTAGGACGCGGCCGCGATGGCCGTGATCATGATCGTGATGACGTAGAACTCCTGCTGGCGCGGGTCCGACACGCCCCATCCGCGGGCGATGAAGTAGACGGTCCCGAGCAGCATCATCACCGTCCCGAGTGCGAGCCAGATCGCCTCGGGACGTTCTCCGATTATACCCCCAGCTTGCAGTGCCATACCCCCAAGCATGCATTTCGGCGTATGGGCGACTGGTACATAAAAGTAACCCGACGTAACGAGGGTATCGGAAGGTTGACGCCCATCCTGGCCGCGCGACCGGGGGTTCCCAGCCTCGCAAGGGGCCGTCCCACAAGTTAATTACGGCCGCCGTTTAAGCTCGCGCGTATGAGTGACGAGGGGGACGCGACGGCCGAGGCCGAGCGCGAGCGTCAGGAGACGACCGCCGAGGAGGCGAGCGCCGAGTCCGAGCACGAGGACGAGGTCGTCCTCGACGTCTCGGCGTCCGAGGAGAGCGAGGCCGAGGTCGACGCGCTCAAAGAGACCGTCGAACAGCAGCGCGAGCGCATCGAGGAGCTCGAGGATCTCATGCTCGACCTCTCCGTGCGCGTGGCCGACGACCGCGCGATGGGCGTCTGTCCCGAGTGTCACGGTCCGGTCCAGAAGATGAACCGCTGGATCCGCCCGTCGACCATCGAGTGTCGGCGCTGTGGCGAGGTCTTCCACACGTACTGACCGACCCGCTTTTGTCCCGCCGGCGGCTGTCGCCGGCGTGTACGTCGTGGTCAACGCCGCCGTCAGCGCGGACGGAAAGATCTCCACGCGCGAGCGGACACAGGTGCCCATCAGCGGGCCCGCGGACTTCGACCGGGTCGACCGGCTCCGGGCCGCCGCCGACGGCGTCCTCGTCGGGGTCGGCACGGTGCTCGCCGACGATCCGCGTCTCACCCTCGACGAGTCCGACCGCCGGGTCGAGCGTCTGCGCGCCGGGCGCGCGGGCGACCCCGCCCGCGTCGTCGCCGACTCCGCCGCCCGCACCCCGCCCGACGCGAGGGTGCTCGACGACGCGGCGGCGACCTACGTCCTCGTGGCCGACCGCGCGCCCGAGGACCGGATCGCGGGGCTGGAGGCCGCCGGCGCGACGGTCGTCCGCACCGACGGCGACCGGGTCGCGCTCCCCGCGGCCGTCGAGGCCCTCGGCGAGGCCGGTCTCGACCGCCTGCTCGTCGAGGGCGGAGGCGAACTCGTCTTCTCGCTGTTCGCCGCCGGACTGGTCGACGAGTTCTCGCTGTTCGTCGGCTCGGTGGTGATCGGGGGCCGCGAGTCGCCGACGATCGCCGACGGCGAGGGGTTCGCCGATCCCGACTCGTTCCCGTCGCTGACGCTGGTCGACGTCGAGCGCCTGGACGACGGGGTCGTCCTCTCGTACGAGGTGGCGTAGCTACGCGACGCGGCCGAACTCGACGTGGTGGTCGGTCTCGGCGGCGTGTCCCTCGGTGGCGGTGCGGGCCTCGGCGCGCGACGCGGCGAGCCGTTCGAGCTGGCAGTCGTGACAGACGACGTGGTAGGTCGTCGCCCGGGTCCGGGCGTCACTCATCCGTCTGTTCGGACTCACCCCACCTACGCTGTTAGTTAATGGGTGGTTATACACGGTTCAAGATGGGGTTGTGCTCGCTCGGTCGCCCCGGGTCGCGAGGACTTTTTACAGCGGCCGCGGTAGACCGAGCCATGATCTCGCTCGACGACGCCGTCACGGCCCGACTCGAGTCCCACGGCGCGCGATTCGAGGTGCTGATCGATCCCGACGCCGCGCTCGCGATCAAGCGTGACGAGTTCGACGGGGACCTGACCGACGTGATCGCGGCCGAGGACGTCTTCGAGGACGCCTCGCGGGGCGACCGTCCGGCGGAGACGGACCTCGAGACGGTGTTCGAGACGACCGACCCGCTGGCGATCATCCCGGAGGTGGTCCGGCGCGGGGAGATCCAGATCACCGCCGACCAGCGCCGGGAGATGCAGGAGCGAAAGCGCCGCGCGCTGATCGATCGGATCGCGCGCAACGCGATCAACCCACAGATG
Source organism: uncultured Haloferacaceae archaeon (assembly GCA_964567195.1). Taxonomy (GTDB): domain Archaea; phylum Halobacteriota; class Halobacteria; order Halobacteriales; family Haloferacaceae; genus CAZMLQ01. Next base: position 13,294 of record CAZMLQ010000059.1, read on the forward strand.
GACGACGCGCCTCACCCGCCCGAGCGCATCGAGTCCGCGC
>CAZMLQ010000060.1:0-5409 GCA_964567195.1 uncultured Haloferacaceae archaeon
GGCAGCCACGGCTACGTCGAGTGCGACGTCAACCGCGGCCGGGGCGAGGAGGCGTTCGGGCTCGCGACCGGCGACGACGTGACCCTCGCGTTCGACTAGCGCGTCGCGATCACGTCGTCGATGCGCACGAGCGCGGTCACCGCCTCGGTCGCGGCCTCGATCGCCCCCCGTACGACGGGAACGGGATCGAGCACGCCCGCCCCGACCGGATCGGCGATCCGCGCCCCGTCGGCGTCGACGACCACGCCGGTCCGGCCCTGGCCGAGTTGTAGGTCGATCAGCGCGTCGATCGGGTCGAGCCCGGCGGTGACCGCGAGCGCCCGCGGAATCGACTCGAGCGCGTCCGCGAACGCCTCGATCGCCAGCCCCCGGCGGTCGGCCGTCCCGGCGGCCGCCTCGCGCAGCCGGGCGGCCAGCGCCAGCTCCACCGCGCCGGCGCCGGCGACGACCCCGCCCGCACGCGCCGCGGCGACGGCGTCGACCGCGCCCTCGACCGCCCGCTCGAGCTCGGCCAGCGCGTGGTCCGTTCCCGCCCGTAACGACAGGGTGACCGTCTGTGCGTCGGCTCCGCCCTCGAGCACCGTCCACGCCCCGCCGGCGTCGCGCTCGACCCGGACCGTCTCCGCCCGGCCCAGGTCGGCGGGATCGAGGTCCGCGAGCGTCCCCAGCCGGGCCGCTCCGGTCGCCCGCGCGACCGCCCGGGCGTCGTCGTCGCGGACGTCGGCCAGCGCGAGGATCCCGCGCTCGGCCAGCCGGCCGGCGACCCGGTCGTCGATCGCGCCGGTACAGACGACGACGGCGACGCCGGCCGCCGCGAGCGCGTCGGCGTAGCCCCGTCGCTCGCGGTCCTCCGCGTCGAGCGCCGCGGTCAGCTGGTCGGCGCTCGTCAGGTCGTAGCGGGCGTCGGCCGCGGTGGTCCACACGTCGAGGTCGAGATCGAGCACCGCCACCGCCGCGTCCGCGACCCGCCGGGGGCCGTCCTCGCGGGCCGGCTCGTCGTCGAGCACCACCCCCGAGACCAGCGTGCTCGCCGCCGCTCCCGGGCCCGCCCGGGCGTGATAGCGAACGCGCTCGCGGTCGAAGCCACCGTCGCCGCTCGCCGTCCGGACCGCCCGGACCGCGAGCGCGGCCAGCGCGTCGGCGCCGGGGCCGGCGACGCCCAGCCCGGCCAGGCTCGACGCCGCCACGAGCGCCGGCGTCTCGTCGTCGGCGGGCCGGTCGAGCCGGAGCTCGTCGAGCGCCGCCGTCGCCAGCCGGGCGGCCTCGGCGTACCCCTCGCCCACCACCGTCGGGTGGATCCCGTCGGCCAGGAGCCCGCCGGCCTCGGCCAGCAGCTCGCCCGCGAGCACCGCGGTCGTCGTCGTGCCGTCCCCGACCGCCTCGGCCTGGGCCGCCGCCGCGTCGACGACGGTGCGCGCGCCGGGGTGTTCGATGTCCATCTCCGCGAGGATCGTCGCCCCGTCGTCGGTGACGACCACGTTCCCGTCGGCGTCGACCAGGAGCTTGTCCATCCCGCGGGGCCCGAGCGTCGTCCGGACGGCCCCCGTGACCGCCCGCCCTGCCCGCGCGTTCGAGCTCCGGACGTCCGTCCGGCCCGTGGCTCGCGCTCGTCCGGTGAGTACGTCGATCGGTCCGGTCGCGGCTGGCATGATCGCCGACGTAGAGGTCGGCGGTTCTATAAGTACGCGTCGGTCTCGGGGGTGGAGCCAGGTCGTGGTCGCCCCCCGGGACCGTCGACGCCGGGGGCCGAACACGGCTTTCGCGCGCTCGGCCGTAACGTCCGGCTCGGCCCCGCGCCCGACGGGGCCAGAGCGGGCGTTCGCGACCGACCCCGCGCGGGACGATCCCGGGCCGCGACGGCGGGAAGCGCCGCCGGTCGCCGTGGCGCGCCCGACGACTACGGCCGCCGGTCGTAGCGCGCGACGGCCCGGTCGTGGCGGCGCGAGAGCCCGTGGGGGTTGCGCGAGCGCGAGCCGTCCCGCGACCGGGCGACCAGCCCGTCGGAGACGCCGGTGACGGTGCCCGCGAGTACGGCCCGTCCGGCCCCCAGCCACGCGGTCGGTGGGGCCTCGCCGTCGAGCACCCGCCGGCCGCGTTCGATCCCGTCCCCGGCGGCCTCGCGGACGATCCGACCGACGACCGCCGGCCGGAGGCCGTAGCTCTTGGCGAGCCGGTAGGCCAGCGCGCGGTACTTCCAGCCCCACTCGTCCACGTCGCGGCTGTCGTCGCCGGCGGGCGGACGCCGGACACACATCCCGTCGCGCCAGACCACCCGGCGGTTCTGGCCCGCCAGCCGGTGGGCAACGTCGCGCGCCCCGCCGGTCTCGAGGTACTCGTCGAAGCCGTCGATCGCCGCCAGCGCCTCCCGGCGGAAGGCGACGTTGCCGCCGTCGAAGTAGGTGACCTCCCGGCCCGCGACCGTCCCCCGTTCGGGGGCGACCGCGGTGACCCCCGCCCGGAGCTGTCGGCGGGCCGGTCCCGTGACCGCCGCGCCCCCGCCCGCCAGCCCGTCGGTGATCGCGCCCCGCCAGGCGGGCTCGACGACCGCGTCCTGGCCGACGAGCGCGATCACGTCGCCGCCGGCGGCCTCGATCCCCGCGTTGCGCGCCACGTTCAGCGTCCGCGCCGACACCTCGACCAGCACCGCCACGTCGTCGCGCGCCCGTACCATCCCGGTGGTCCCGTCGGCCGAGGGCCCGTTCGCCACCACCACCTCGGCCTCGGGGGCGTGCTCGGCCAGCGCGTCCAGGGTCTCTCCCAGCCGTTCCCGACCGTTGAGCGTCGGAACGACCACCGAGAGCTCCATGCCACGGCTCTGTGGCGCCGCCGGCTTAAATCGGACCGCTCTCCGCCTCGTCCCCGTCGGTCCCGGCGCCGTCCGTCCGTGGCCGTCCGGAGGCGGTCCGGTCCCGGTCGGGCGTGGCGTCGCGCGCCGCGGTCGCGCCGTCGACGACCGCGGCGTTCCAGTACGAGACCGACGCGAGCCGCCGGCCGGGCCCGGTCTCCGAGAGCGCCCCGTCGAGCCGGCGGACGGGGTCGGCCACGGCGTTTGGCACCTGCCGGTAGAAGCCGTACGGGAGGACGAAGTCGTGGTCGGCGTCCGCGATCTCGAGCCCGGCGTCGGCGACCAGCCCCTCGACCTCCTCCCGGGAGTAGAGCCGCGAGCCCATCGGGAGCAGGCGGTTGTAGAGCGATCGCGCGCTCGCCCGGTTGAAGGTGTCGAAAAAGACCTGCTCGCGGGCCACCCGCGCCATCTCGGCGACGAACCGGTCCGGCGAGTCGGCCAGGTGGAAAAAGCGCATCGCGAGCACGGTGTCGAAGCTGTCGTCGGGGAACGGGAGCCGGGCGGCGTCGCCCCGCAGGAACTCGACGCGGTCGCGCACCCCGGCCCGGCGGGCCTTCTCGCGGCCCCGGGCGAGCATGGCCGCCGAGATGTCGAGCCCCGTCGCGTCGGCCCCCCGCTCGGCGAGGAGGGTGGTGAACCGGCCGGTCCCGCAGGCCACCTCGAGCACCGACCGGCCGTCGAGTCGACCCAGCCCGTCGAGCACCGCCGCCTTCTCGCGGCGGTCGATCAGCCGCCCGCCGCGGGAGAACCGCTTCTCCTCGTACCGCCGGGCGACCTCGTCGGCCTGGTACCACTCCTCGCCTTTCACGCCGTCGGGCCGGCGCGCGGCCCACCGGCATAACGGTGACGAACCCGGGCCGACGCCGGCCCGTGCCCGGCGGCGGCGCCCCGATCCGCGCGTATTATGTCTACTAGGACTTCGCCCCTGTATGTAGCCAACCTTTAGGATCACCTCCACACTCGAATGCGACATGAGTACCACGCCGGCCGAGGGGCTCAGCGAGGGCGAGTACCGCGATCGCCTGGTCGAGCTCCCCCCGAGCGCCAAGCTCGTCGCCAAGGTGTTGGAGTCCGAGGCGCCGCTCTCCCAGGGGGCGCTGGCCGAGGAGTCGCTGTTGCCCGACCGCACCGTGCGTTACGCGCTCTCTCGGCTCGACGAGGCGGGGATCGTGGGCTCGCGCTACAGCTTCCGCGACGCCCGCAAGCGGGTCTACTACCTCCGCCGGACGTAGCCGGGTGCGTCACACGCGGGTCCCGGTCCCGGTCGAGACGGGCGCCCCCGGCGGCCGGACGAACGCCCACCTGTTCGGCGACCCCGCGGTGCTGGTCGATCCGGCGGCGTCCGATCCGGTGCTCGACGACGCCGTCGACGGACGCGCGGTCGATCACCTCGTCCTCACCCACACCCATCCGGATCACGCTGGCGGCGTCGCCCGCTACGCCGCCCGCACGGGGGCGACGGTCTGGGCCCGCCGCGGCCGGGTCGACCGGTTCGTCGCGGCCACCGGGATCGAGCCCGACCGGACCGTCGCCGGCGGCGAGTCGATCCGACCGTCGGTGACCGCCCTCGAGACGCCGGGTCACGCCTCCGATCACCTCGCGTTCGAGACGCCCGCCGGCGTCGCCTGTGGCGATCTCGCGGTCGCCGAGGGGAGCGTCGCCGTCGCGGCCCCCGAGGGCGAGATGCGGAGCTACCTCGTCTCGCTGCGCCGGCTCCGTGCGCGCGCGCCCGACCGCCTCCACCCCGGGCACGGCCCCCCGATCGACGATCCGCGGGCGACGCTCGACCGCCTGCTCGCTCACCGCCGCGAGCGCGAGCGACGCGTGCTCGCCGCCGTCCGCGACGGGGCGGCGACGCCCGACGCCGTGGTCGACGCCGCGTACGACGCCGACCTCTCGGGGGTGCGCGAACTCGCCCGCGCGACGGTCCTCGCCCACCTGGAGAAGCTGGCCGTCGAGGGTCGGGTCGCGTGGGCGCCCCGCACAGAGCGGGTCGGGCCCGCGTAGCGCCGCGAACGGCTTTTGACCCGCCGGCCCGATCGTCCGGTCGTGACCGAGTCGCTGGAGGCCGACCTCGCCCGCGCCCGCGCGCTCTCGGTCGACCGGCTCGCCGACGCCGTCGAGTCGATCGGCTTCGAGTGTACCCGCTGTGGCGCCTGCTGTAAGGGCTACGAGACCTGTGGCGACGACGCGAGCGAGACGACCGACGAGCCCCACACCGCGACGGTCTCGCCCGACGAGGTCCGACGCCTGCGCGCGGCGGCGACCGACGGCGACGACCCGGCGCTCGCGGCGAGCTACGACTGGCGCGACGTGGCCCGGCCGACGCCGTTCGGGCTCTCGGAGGGGCCCGACGGCGAGCCCGCGGGCGAGACCTTCGAGTGGGCGCTCGCGGTCGACGGCTGTGGCGACTGCGCGTTCTACGCCGAGGACGCCACGGACGGGGACGACGAGGAGCCGACGGGCCGCTGTACGGTCCACGACGCCCGCCCGCTGATCTGTCGGACCTACCCGTTCAGCGTCGCACTCGCGGGCTCGGAGCCGGCCGGCGGGGTCGTCGAGCG
>CAZMLQ010000060.1:5419-13308 GCA_964567195.1 uncultured Haloferacaceae archaeon
GCGCCCACGAGTGCGAGGGGCTGGGGCGCGAGATCGACCGCGCGGACGCCGAGGCGCTGGCCCGGGCGCTGCGCGAGCGGGCGATCCGCGACCTCGAGGAGGCGATCGCGGTCCGTGACGCCTACGAGCCGGCCGACCCGGCGCCGGGCGAGACGGTCGTCCACGACTCCGAGGGACAGAAGCGCCCGGACGGCCGACCACGGCGGTCGGATCGGGGGTAACGCTTTAGCGCCTGCCCGCGAGTGTGAGTGACGCTCATGGAGATCTCCGAGGAACTGCTGTGTCTGTTCAGCGCCGAGGTCCGCTCCGAGGACGGCCGCCACGTCGTCGAGGTCCCCCGCCGCGAGGTCGAGACCGGCGCGATCGAGGACGGCGGCGTCTACCGCGTCGCGCTGATCGCCCGCGACGGCGCGAGCGAGGCCGACGACGAGGCGAGCCCGTCGGACGGCCCCCAGCCCCCCGTCGAGACGGGCGAGATGCGCTACGTCGAGATCGAGGATCTGGGCAAGCAGGGCGACGGCATCGCCCGCGTCGAGCGGGGCTACGTGATCATCGTCCCCGACACCGAGGTGGGCGAGCGGGTGAAGATCGAGATCACCGAGGTCAAGTCCAACTTCGCGGTCGGCACGGTCGTCGAGGAGGAGTTCTGAGTCCGTCCCGTCCGGCCGTCGCGGGGGCGTGCCGGCCGGGGGTATCGTCTCTCGTCGCCGGTCGGTAAGCCCGGCCTGGCGCGGGTCCGGGCGCCGGCGCGCGCTGGCCCCGGTCGCGACCGCCGAGCCGTCGGCCGTGTCGCTCCGGTTCGGCGCCACCGCGGCGGCCCCGGAGCTGGCGGCCGCGTGGGGGCTCGGCCCGGCGGAGACGGCGTGGTTGACGACCGCGGTCCAGCTCGGGTTCGTCGCCGGCGCCGCGCTCCCGTCGGTCCTGGCGCTCTCGGCCGTCGTCGCGCCGCGCCGGCCGGTCGCCGGCTCGGCGCTCGTCGGCGCCGGCCTCACCCCCGCCATCGCGGCGTTCGTCCTCGTCTGGGGGGTGGCAATCGTCGCCGACTCGGCGCGGTTCTCCGCCGCCGTCTCCGAGCTCGCCGAGGGCGCCTACGCCGGCACGGCGCTGGCGCTCCAGACCGCGGTCGGCCTCCTGCTGACCACCCTCTCGATCGGGCTGGTGCCGGTCGTCGCCGAGGCGGTCGGCCGGTGGGCCTTCCTCCCGCTCGCGGCCGGCCCGCTCGGGATGTCGGTTCTGCTGTGGCTCCCGGAGGCGGCGGCGCTCGCCGGCGGCCGGCGGGAGAACGTGGCCGTCGGGGGACGCCGGAGGAGGCAACCCTGTCCGCTTGCCCCCGCCACGTCCGCGGACCTGCGCGCCCGCTCTCGGGTGGCTCCCGCCACCGTGTGAGACTGTATCAGTCAGGGTATATATACGTTGCTCCGCGACCGGCTACGGCAACTCGACGGTCGCGAACCGTTCGAGCGCTACCCCGTCGACGCGGGCGGCGGCCGCCGCGACCGAGGGATGTGGTCGTCCGACCACCAGATCGCCCGCCCGGTCGCGGCCGATCCCCGGGATCGCCCGGAGTTCGGCCATCGAGGCGGCGTTGAGATCCAGCGGGTGGGGCACCCCCGTCACGGAGCGGTAGCCGTGATCGACGACCGCGACGTCGAGGGTCGTCCCGAGCGGGCGCTCGCCCGGCAGGCCGACGAGCAGCGGGTAGGTGCCGGGCTGGCGGCCGAACGTCCGGCCGTCCTCGTGGTACTCCAGCCGGACGCCCGGGAGGACGGTGCCCGGCGGCGCCAGCCGTTCGAGCATCGGCCGGTCGATCTCCTCGCGGACCGTCCGCTTGTAACGTTTGAACTCGCGGCGGTGCTCGCGGGCGAGGTCGGCGCCCGTCTCGGCCATCTCGGTCCCCTCGAACGCCATCACCTGCCGGACGTTGATCCGCCGGACGAGCAGGTCTTCATCGAGCAGGCGCTCCAGGAACCGGCGGTTGTGCTCGTAGGTGGCCTCGCGCTCGCCGGTCAGCCCGTGGAGCAGGTTGATCCCCGGCAGCAGCTTTGGGAGTCGGGGGGCGGCGTCCTCGCCCAGCGTCGGGGCGTCGGCGGGGTCCTCGCCGGGCCGCCAGCCTCCCACCTCGTTCACCACCCGGACGGCCTCGAGACACTCCTCGGCGGTGACCAGCAGGTCGTTCTGGGCCTGGACCTCGGGGTCGGCCGACTCCAGCCCGAACGCCGCGGTGTCGCCCGCGGTGTTGTGCTCGGCGATGATCCGGATCCCCTCGCGCGAGCGCTCGGGGTACTCGACGATCGTCACCGGGTTCATGTTGTCGAGGTGGAGCGTCTCGAGGTCGGGGGCGGCCTCGCGGATGCCGGCGTAGAGCCGGCGCAACGCCGCCGGGTTCGGCGCCTCGCCGTCTCCGCCGAACGCGAGGATGTCTGCCTGGCGACCCAGCCGGAAGTGACGCACCCCCCGGTCGGCCAGCGCCGCCACCTCCCGGACGACCGACTCGGCGGTCCGGAAGCCGGGGTCGCCGTACATCGGCTCGGTACAGAACGAGCAGCGGTACGCACAGCCACGCGAGGTTTCGAGTTCGGCGATCAGGTAGTCCGGGTGGTTGGGGTGAGAGTCGACGACGAACGCGCCGGCGCTCGCCCAGCGGTCGATCTCCTCGTAGCTCCGATAGCGATCCTCGAACCCCTCGAGCCCCGCCCGCACGAGGTCGTGGGCGGCCGCCTCCACGTCGCCCATCGCGAGGAAGTCGTAATCGAGGTCGTCGCGGTGCATCTCCTGTGCCCCGGCGTTCTCCTCCCCGACGCCGAACCGGACCGGCCCGCCCAGCAGCGTCGTCCCGTCGGCGGTCCACGCGAGTTCGCGCACCTCCTCCGGCTCGGCGGGCGTTCCCCCGACGTACCGGCCGGGGACGGTCATGCCGCCGACGTAGACCACGAGGTCCGCGTCGGCCACGTCGCCCCACCGGTCGCGCTCGTCCCGGAGCGCGTCGATGGTGTGGTAGGTGATCCGTTCGGGCGCCACGCCGGCGTCGACCAGCGCGCCCGCGGTGAACCGCGGGTAGGTCGAGACGTACGGCGGCACGCCGAAGTGGGCCGGCTCGTCGACGTAGCCGTCGACCAGCGTCACCGACAGGTCGGCCGGATCCGGCCCCACGCCGCCGCGTCCCGTGTCGCTCATACCTCCCGCTCGCGCGCCGAGGCTCATAACCCCCGCGACCGCGTTCAGACGTAGCTGTGGGACTCGACCGGCAGCCAGGCGTCCGCGGGTGGCTCGAGGCGGTCCTCGCGGACGACACGCGCCGCCCCGACCGCGGCCGCGAGCGCGTCCAGCCCGTCGCCGCCGGCGTCCTCGACCAGTCGGGTCGCGAGCCCGTCGTCGAGTCGCGCACCCGCCGCCCGGAGCCCGTCGAGGTTGGCCGCCCGCCGCCGGCGCTCGGCCTCGTCGTCGCCCTTGTACCGGTCGTCGTGACAGTCGAGCGCCGCGAACACGCCGGCCGGGTAGACCTCGAGCAGCCACGGCCGGTCGGCGGGCGCGGGCAGGTCGTTCGGGAGCACCGCGGCCACCCCCGCACGGACCAGCGGGCGGAGCACCCCGGCCACGACGTGGTAGGTCTGGTTCACGACGAAGAAGTGGTACGGCGAGAGCCCGCCGATCGCCTCGTCGGTCCGGCGCCGTCGGTAGGTGGCCCCGTCGCGCCCGTTCGCCCACTCGACACAGGCCGTCGCCAGCGCCTCCGGACCCTCCAGCGCGGCCACCGCGTCGAGACTCTCTCGCCAGTCGGTCGCGTCGAGCGCGCCCGCGGCGACGGCCGCCGGCAGCCCGAACGGCGCGTCCATCCCGACGACCGTCCCCCCCGGCGCCGCCCGGATCCGGTCGGCGAGGGCCGCGGTCGTCGCCTCCGGGTCGGCGCCGGACGGGACCAGCGCCTCGCGGGCGGGCGCACAGTCACGCACCGCGATCCGGTCGCCGTCGAGGCGGCAGTCGGCCACCCAGACCCGGTCGCGGGCGTCGGTCGCGCCGCTGCAGTCGACCCCGAGCAGCCGGCGGGGCTCGCTCACGACCGCGTTGGGGGGCGGACGGTGAAAAACGCCCCGCCCCGCCCCGGTCCGGTCCGTCCCGCCCCGTCGCGCGACCCCGCGCCACTTATGACCGTGGCGGATCAATCGCCGTCCATATGCCCCCGACACTCGAGGTCGAGTGTACGAACGCGGACTGCGAGATGGACATGTTCGAGCTCCACTACACCTACGACATGCCCGACGACGTGGGGCTGGCCGACTTCGTCTGTCCGTCCTGTCGCGGGACCGACGGGCTCCGCGAGATCGAGCTATGAGCCGGCTGCGGGAATTCGGCGAGTCGGCGGCGACCGCCGTGCTCGAGCGTGTCGGTCGCGGCGTCGGCCGGGTTCAAGAGCGGACGCCACTCCCGTACGACCTGCTCGAGAGCGACGACGCCTACCTCGTCGTCTTCGACGTCCCCGGCGCGACCCGCAGCGACGTCCAGGTCCGGTTCGTCGACGGCCGGATCCAGGTCCAGGTCGACCGCTTTCGCGAGTTCCACGATGGCTTCGAGATGCGGTTCCCGGGTCGGGGACTGAGCCTCGACGGCGCCGCCGACCTGCCCGACGACGCGGCCGTCGACGCCGAGGCCGCCGGGGCGACGCTCACCGACGAGGGCACCCTCGAGGTACGGGTGCCGAAGGCGCCCGGCGGCGCCCGCGACGTGGCCGTCGCGGACGAGCGCGAGACCGACGCGGCCGACGAGCCAGAGCGGGTCGCGATCGACGAGGACGCACACGAGACCGGCGACGGGGATGGGGACGAGAGCGAGAGCGAGGCCGAGGACGGCGACGGCCACGCCGACCGCGACGACGCCACGGACGCGTAGCTCAGCCCCGCGGCGGCAGGTCGGCGTCGGGATCGACCACCCGGTCGACCTCGGCGGGGACGCGCCAGCCGGTCGTCAGTTCGAGTAGCTGGACGAGCATCCGCCCCGTCGCCCCCCAGACCGTGTAGCCGCCGACGTGGAAGAAGTGGAGCCGGACGTCGCCGTAGTGGGGGTGGTCGCGGCGCTCCGACTCGTAGTTCGCGCGGGCGACGAGGTCGGCGACCGGCAGGAGCGCGATCTCGGCCACCTCGCGGCCGTCCGGCTCGTAGCGCCGGTCGGGCACCCGACCGACGAACGGCCGGACGACGTACTCGCTGACGGTCGGCACGTCGTCGAGCCGGCCGACGATCTCGGCCTCCGTCGGCCGGAGCCCGATCTCCTCCTCGGCCTCGCGCAGCGCCGTGGCCGCGAGGTCGTCGTCGCTGGGCTCGCGCCCGCCGCCGGGGAAGCTCATCTGGCCCGGATGCTCCCCGAGGTGGTCCGCGCGCTTGGTGAACAGCAGATGATCCGCGCCGTCCTGATCGACCACCGCCGCGAGCACCGCGGCCGCCCGGCCGCCGTCGCCGTCGCCGTCGCCGGGCTCGGTCCCGCCCCCATCCGGGGTCGGCGCGCGCTCGGTCACCCCCGTGAGGTCGAGTCGCATCCTGTCGTTCGTCTCTCTCCCCGGAGCGTCCTGTACGTGTCGGTCAGTCCTCGGTCGCGGCCAGCGCCGCGTCCAGGCGCTCGCGCACGTCCCCGACGCCGGTCGTCGCGGGCGTCCAGCTCTCGAGCTCGTAGGTGGCGTCGAGCAGCGCCGCGATCCGGTCGGGATCCCCGTCCGCGACGGCGCGGGCGGCCCCGGCCCGGAGGCGGCGCTCGGCGGCGTCGGCCAGCGCCGCCGGCTCGACCGACCGCGTCGGCGCGTCGAGCACGTGCGGGAGGTCCTCGGCGCCCGCGGGGAGGGCCGGGAGCGCCGCCGGGCCGGGCGCGAGCAGCGTCTCGTCGCCTTGCTCGATCGCCACCAGCCGGAGCTCGTCGAGTGCGGCTTCGACCGCCCGCTCGCGGGCCGTCTCCGCGGCCGTCTCGCCCCGGCGGAAGACGAGCTCGTCGACCGCCCGCCCGAGCTCCGCACGGGTGAGCGCGCCGAACTGGTCGGCGACGCCCGCGAGCTCGTCGCCGTCGAGCACGCTAGCTCACCTCCTCGCGGTCGGCGGCGGCGTCCTTGAGGACCACCCCGGGGTCGATCGGTGCGTCCCGCCAGGCGGGCAGCCGGTCGTCCGGGCCGGGCGGGGCGAGCGCGGCCGCGTAGCTCGCCACCTGGTCGAGCTCGCCCGCGCGGTCGTAGTCGAGGCCGTTGAAGCCCGCGTCGGCGGCGTAGGCCCGCACGTACCGCTCCGCGGCCCGGCGGTAGTCGTCGGCGAGCCGGTCGGCGTCGGGACTCACCCCGTGGTCGCCGACCGCGCGCAACAGCGCCCCGCCGACGTGCTCGGCCATCTCCGAGAGGCCGGTCGGCCCGTCGACCGACCGGTGGTCGTGCTCGTGGTTGCCGAGATCGACCTGTGCGGTCCCGTCGAAGCCGGCGACGCCGAACGCCTCGCCGAGCGTGCCGATCTCCAGCCCCCACGAGCGCTGGGCCCGGGTCCGCCGGACCAGGTCGGCCGAGGCGGCGAACTCGCCGGCGAGGGCGTACCGGAAGGCCCCGAGGTAGGCGAGCACCGGCTCCTCGTGACGGTCGGTGAGCGCGGCGACCAGGGGCTCGTAGAACAGCCGGCAGAGCCGGCCGTAGAGCCGGTCGTTCTCCACCCGGGAGTAGTAGCCCTTGACGAACGCGAAGCCCTCGCCGAGCGTGAGCGGGTAGAGCAGCCGCCGGACGTGGGCGGCGTCGAACGTCCTGGCGTCGGCGTCGTGGACGACGACGTGCTCGGTCCCGCCGGCGAGCGCCGCCCCGAGGCCGAGCCAGACGTCCCGTCCCTTCCCCCGGCCGCCGTCGAGGTCGTGCTCGTCGAGGCGGTCGGTCAGCCGTGGCCCATCACACCACAGCGTCGTCAGCGGGAGGTCGAACGAGGCGAGCCACTCGTGGAAGTCGGCCACCCGGCCCGGCGCCGCGTGGAGGGGGACAACCACCCTGGCGGGATCGAGCGTCGCGAGCTCCGAGAGCACCCGCTCGGGCGCCAGCCCGCCGTACTCGCGCTCGGTCATCGGCACCACGACGGTCGCGCGGTCGGCCGGCGCCGGGGGAGCCGGACCGGGCGTCCCCAGCGCGTGCAGGGTCGTCACCCGCTCCTGGACGTACTCCATCGGACCCGACTGTGCGCGCCGGGCACGAATCGTTGTCGATGCGCCCGGTCGCCCGAGGGGCCGGGGTCTTTTTCCACGACGCCCACGAAGTCACGGTCATGAAATCGGTCCGGAAGGGGCTCCGCGAGGGCGCGATCACCAAAGACACCTACGAGCGCCTGACCTGTGCGGAGTGTGGCAAGACCCTGAAGAGCCGGAACGAGCCGGAGGAGGTGTTCACCGTCCGCACCTGTCCGGAGTGTGGCCGAGAGTGGAAGGAGATCGGCTGATCACTCGAAGACCGCGTCGAACGCCCGCGCCCCGATCGGATCGAACGTCCCCGCCGCGAGGTTCTCCGCGACGTGGGCCGGCCGACTCGTCCCGACCACGGCGGCGGTGACGGCCGGCGCGCTCCGCGCGAAGTTGATCGCCCGCTGTGCCGGCGTGTCCCCCGCCAGCTCGTCGGCGACCGCCGCCGGCAGCGCGTCCGGCGCGGCCAACTCGCCGCGCGCGAGCGGCGCGAGCGCGAGCACGTCCAGCCCCGCCCGCTCGGCGCAGGCGAGCGCGCTCAGCCACCCACCGTCGTCGGTCGGGTGGACGGCGGCGGTGAACGCGTCGGCCATCGTCGCGCCGAACGGCAGCGAGAGCACGCCCAGACCGTGCTCGTCCGGCTCGCGCCCCCGCGAGGCGGCCGCCGCCCGCGCCCGCCCGAGGACGGCCGGCAGGGAGAGGTGGCGCTCGTGGTCCGG
>CAZMLQ010000061.1:0-13124 GCA_964567195.1 uncultured Haloferacaceae archaeon
CGAGGATCTTCGTGTCGGCCTCGATCATCTTCAGGTGCTGTTTGTCGGTGTTGATCGCGACCGTCTCGGCTCCGTCGACACCGATGTTGTAGAGGCGGTTGACGGTGTTGTTGCCGGCGCCGCCGGCGCCGACGATCACGATCCGCGGATCGCCGAACTGGTCGGCGTCGTCGTCACCGCGGTCCTCCGCCTCCTCGTGGGCGATGGCGTCCTCGACGAATCCCTGCATCGTCATCGATCAGACCCTCGCCCACCCACGCCGGTCGCGGTCCTGGTCGCGTTCGGCGCCGTCCTGTTCGTTGAGCATCTCCCGGACCGCAGAGCGGATCGCCTCGCTCCGGTTCGGGAACTCGCCCGTCTCGACCATCTGTTCGACCTCCTCGATCTGCTGTTTCGGTATTCGTAGCGTCACACGCTCCATGCTTACATTCCCCCGGTAAGACGGCGCGGGACGGGCCCGGTTGCCGTCTTACAGGTCCGAACCGCCCGCCGGCGCCGGGACGGCGCCGACCCGCGTCGCCCTGTAAGACGACCGTCTTACGCACGTCCATCGTCAGACCATCACATAATAAAGATAACGGCGGATGTATGACGCACGTATGCGGATCGCGTCGACGCCCGAAATCGGACGTGTGCCGGCCGTTACGTCCCTTCGAGCACGTCGGCGGCGGGGGTCCGGCGACCGCACGAGGGGCAGAACGCCCAGTCCGACCGGAGCTCGTCGCCACAGTCACAGAAGACACGGTGGCTCGCCTTCTCCCCGCAGTTCGGGCAGTAAACGTGGTCAGCGGCCACGTTTTCGCCGCAGCCACCACACGTTTTACGCCGCGTTTGCGAGCCGGCGCCAGCGCCCTCGCGCGTGACACCGTCGGGGCTCCTCTCCGTCTTACGCTCGTCCGAGTCCGTCTCACGCGCGTCTACGCCCGTCTCGGAGCCGCTCCCGGCGCCGGCCCGTCCGGATTCGGGCGCCGTCTTCGCCACGCTCGCACCGTCGAGCGTGATGTTTACGTTGATATCGCGGCCGGAGCGGGGGGACGCGGCGGCCCGGCCCAGCCGCTCGGCGACCAGCTCGTCGACGCGCTCGGCCAGCGCGTCGTCGACGCTCGTCTGGCCCTCCTTGACGCCACCGCCGTCGAGGTAGCTCCGCAACGCCTCGCGCATGACCTCGCTCTTCGAGGCGTCGAACTCCTCGAGGCGCTCGACGAGGTCGTCGTCCGCGCGAAACGTGATCTTGCTCATCCGTCTCTCACAACTCCGTCGGTCCCTTTAGTAGCTTCCGGCCCGTCCGACGCCGGGCGGACGTCAGACCCGCCAGACGGTCTCGCACTCGTCACAGATCACCCGCGCCCAGGTGATCCCCGCCTCGCGACGGAGCTCGCCCGCCCGACACTCCGGGCAGGTCGCGTCGACCCCGTCGATGTCGGCCTCGGCCGCCAGCAGGGCCACCGTCCGGTCGCGCTCGGTCAGCCGCTCCTCCAGCTCCGCGACCCGCGCTTCTAGCTCCGCCACCCGGCTCGCCGTCTCGTTCCCGTCGGACATGTCTCACGCCACGTCGCCCGGCGGCTTGTGACCGTCGCTCCGTCGGCGGCGACAGCTTCAAGCCCACCGTCGCCGAGTCGAGGCCGGTGGCAGTCTCGTTCGACCTCTTCGACACCCTAGTCGAGGTCACCCGCCCCCCCGATCCCGCGGCCGCCGTCGCCGACGCCCTGCGGGCCCGCGGGATCGAGGTTCCCGAGCGGTTCGGGGCCGCCTACCGCGAGCCCCACGTCGACGCGCCCGACGGCGCCGAGGTGCCCCTCCCGGCGCACGTCGCGGCCGCGCTCCGGAGCTGTGGCGTCGACCCGTCGGACGCGGCCGTCAGACGCGCCGTCGTCGACGCCTTCGACCCCGCGGTCGAGACCCGACCGGGCGCCCAAGCCGCCGTCGACGCGGCCGCGGGCCGTGGCCCCGTCGCCTGCCTCTCGAACTGCTCGGTCCCCGGGCTCGTCCGGCGGACGCTCGTCCGCTCGGCCGTCGACCGCGGGCCGCTCGTCGTCGTGACCAGCGCCGGCTGTGGCTGGCGCAAGCCCGACCCCCGGGCGTTCGAGGCCGTCGCCGGGCGCCTCGGCGTCCCCGCGGCCGACCTCGTCCACGTCGGCGACGACCCCCGGACCGACGGCGGGGTCACGGCGGTCGGCGGGCGCTTTCTCGACGCCGGGGAGCGTCCACTCGCCGTGCTCGGAGACCGGCTCGCAGACGGTGAGCTCGGGTGAGTGTGCTCGTCGCCGCCGCGGTGCTCGGGGGTGTCGCCCTCGACGCTCTCCTCGCGGAGCCGCCCGCCCGGCTCCACCCCGTCGCGCTGTTCGGCCGCCTCGCCGCCGTGCTCGAGGGCCGCTCGGCCGCCGCCGGCCTCGCGGGCGCCGCCGCCCTCCCGCTCGGGTTCGGCCTCGCCGCCGCCTTCGTCGTCGTCGCGACCCGGACCGCGGTCGGGCCCGGCCTCGGCGGCCCCGCCGCCGCCGGGACGGCCGCGCTCGTCCTGTTCGCGACGACCAGCCGCCGGATGCTGGTCGCGGAGGCGCGGGCGGTGGTGCGCGCGAGCGACGCCGATCCCGGGGCGGCCCGGCGCCGACTGCGCGCGCTCGCCGGCCGCGACGCCGACGCCCTCTCGCCCGGCCAGCTTCGGTCGGCGGCCGTCGAGAGCGCCGCGGAGAACCTCTCGGACGGGTTCGTCGCGCCGCTCGTCGGCGCGCTCGCCGGCTGCGTGCTCGGGGGCGCCGTCGGCGCGTCGCTCGCGGGCGCGGCGGCCGGCGCGGCCTGGGTGAAGGGGGTCAACACCCTCGACTCGATGTTTGGCTACCCCGACCGCGCGGTCGGGACCGCGCCCGCCCGCCTCGACGACCTCGTGATGTGGCTCCCCGCCCGCCTGAGCGCGGGCCTGCTCGGCCTCGCCGCGCTCGCCCCGCGGGCACCGCTCGCGGCCCGGACCGACGCCCGGACGCCGGCCTCGCCCAACGCCGGCTGGCCGATGGCGGCGCTCGCGGCCGCCCTCGGCGTCCGGCTGGCGAAGCCGGGTCACTACGGCCTCGGCGGTCCCGCCCTCCCGACGCCCGCCGAGGCCGATCGGGGCGTCCGGATCGTCGACCGCGCGGCCGTGCTCGCGGTCCCGCTCGCGGCCGGCGTCGGGGTGATCGCGTGCTGACCGCGCTCCGGGGGGCACTCGCCTTCCTCACCCGTCTGCCCGTCGGCGGCGGCGAGCGGGCGTGGGACGCCTTCCGGACGACGCCCGCCGCCCTCCCGCTCGCGGGCCACGCCGTCGGCCTCGCCGTCGCGCTCCCGCTCGCGCTGCCGGTGCCCGTCCCGGCCGCGGCCGCCGCCTACGTCGCCACCTGCTATCTCGTCACCGGCGTCACCCACGCCGACGGCCTGGCCGACTGTGGCGACGCCGCGGCCGTCCACGGCTCGCCCGCCGACCGCCGGGCCGTCCTCGACGATCCCGCCGTCGGCGTCGGCGGCGCGTTGAGTCTCGGGGTCGTGCTGGCCGCGCTCGTCCTCGGCGCGCTCGGCCTCGCCGGGGCCGGCGCCCGCGTCGCCGTCGCGCTGGCGGTCGCGGCCGAGGTGGGGGCCAAGACCGGGATGGCCCTGCTCGCGTGGCGCGGGCCGCCCGCCGGCGACGGGCTCGGCGCGGCCGTCGTCGGCCCCGCCGGCGACGCCTCCGTCCTCCCGGTCGCGCTCGCGGCCCTGCCCGTGTTCGCGCTCGCGCCCTCGACCGGGCCGGCCGCCGTCCTCGCCGCGGTCCTCGCCGGCCCCGCCGTCGCCGTCGCCGTCGGCGCCTGGGCGCGCGCCGGCCTCGGCGGGATCAGCGGCGACGTGCTCGGCGCGACCAACGAGATCGGCCGCGTCGCCGGCGTCCACGCGGGGGTGGTGGCGTGGACGCTCTTCTGATGTGTGGCGGCCGGGGCACCCGCCTCGACGCCGACCGCGAGAAGCCGCTGGTCCCGGTCGCCGGCCGCCCGATGGTCGATCGGGTCCGGGCCGCCCTCGCCGGCGCCCGGATCGACCGGATCCACGCCGTCGTCTCGCCCCACACCCCCGAGACGCGCGCCCACCTCGCCGACGCCGACACGGGGACGCTCTCGCTGGTCGACGCCCCCGGCGAGGGCTACGTCGCCGACCTCGGCCACGCGCTCGCGGCCGTCGGCCGGCCGGCGCTCACCGTCGCCGCCGATCTCCCCCTGCTCGCGCCCGGCCCGGTCGACCGCGCACTCGCGGCCGCCCGCGCCGCCGATCCCGATCGTCCGACCGTCGAGCCCGCCCGCGGCGTCGCCGTCCACGTCCCCGCGGCGCTGAAACGGCGCCTCGGGGCGAGCCTCGACACGACCGTCACACACGAGGGTCGAACGCTCGCCCCCACGGGGCTGAACGTCGTCGCCGACGAGCCCGACCGGATCCGGATCAGCCACGACGCCCGGCTGGCGGTCAACGTCAACCGGCCGGCCGACCGGTCGCTCGCGGAGGCGCTGGCGCCGTGTTGACCCTCGTCGCCGGGACGACCCGTACGGCCCGGATCGAGGGGCTGAGCGCCGCGGGCGCGACGCCGGCGCTGCGCCGACACACCCCGGCCGTCGACGCCGAGATCGTCGCCCACGGCGAGCCGGTGGCCCCGGTCGCGGGCGACGGCGGCGACGCCCGGCCCGCGCCGGTCAGTCCGACGGGCTGTCCGACGCCCGCCGCGGTCACCCGCGCCGCCCGCGAGCTCGTCGGCTTCGACCTCCTCGTCGTCGACGCCGGCCTCGCCGCCCCCACCGCGGCCCCGACGGTCGGGCTCGGCGCCGCGCCCGGCCGCGACCTCCGGGCCGCGGTCGCGGTGCCCGACGCCGCCACGACGTTCGCCCGCGCGCGCCGGCTCGGCCGCGGGCTCCCGGCCGACGAGCTCCTGCTCGGCGAGACGATCCCCGGCGGGACGACGACCGCGCTCGGCGTCCTCCGGGCGCTCGGCCACGACCTGCCGGTCTCGTCGTCGCTGCCCGAGAATCCGCTCGCGCGAAAGCGCGGGCTCGTCGGCGAGGCGCTCGCGGCCAGCGACCTCGCCCCCGGCGACGCCGCCGGCGCGCCGGTCCGGGCGCTCCGCGCGGTCGGCGATCCCGTGCTCGCCGCCGTCGCCGGTCTCGTCGTCGGCGCGACCCGGGCCGACACCGGCGTCGTGCTGGCCGGTGGCACCCAGCTCGTCGCGGCCGCCGCGCTCGCTCGCGCCGCCGGCGCCGGGGGTCGACTCCCGCTCGCGACGACGCGCTATCTCGCGGCCGACGTCGACCTCGACCCGGCGGCCGCGGCGCTCGGTCTCGAGCCGGTCGTCACCGACCCCGGCCTCGGACGGGCTGGCCCGCCCCTCGACCGCTACGCCGCGGGCGAGGCCAAGGAGGGCGCGGGGATGGGCGGCGCCTGTCACCTCGTCGCCCGCGCCGGCCGGCTCGACCGGCTCGCGACCCGAACGCTTCAAGTATCGGAACGGTTAGAGGCACGGTAGATGCACCCCGAGACGGTCGGCGACGTGGACCGGGCCGTCCACGGCGGCTGCGACGATCCATCCGTCGTCGACTTCAGCGCGAACACGAACCCGGAGCGCCCGCCGGGCGTCGCCCGGGTGTACGAGGCGGCCCTCGGCGCGGCGCGGCGCTACCCCTCCGACCGGTACAGCCGCTTTCGGCGCGCGGCCGGCGAGTACCTGGGCGTCGCGCCCGACCGCGTGGTGCCGACCGCCGGCGGGCTGGAGGCGCTCCGGCTGGCGTTCGCCGTCAGCGTCGAGCCGGGCGACACCGCGCTGGTGCCCGTCCCGGGCTTCGCCGAGTACGAGCGCGAGATCCGGCTCCAGGGCGGCGAGCCCGTCGGCGTCCCCGACGACGCGCTGACCGAGGCCGACCCGGCCGACCACGCGGTCGCGGTCGTCTGTAACCCCAACAACCCGACCGGGCTGGCATACGGGGCGGCCGACCTCCGGCGGTTCGCCGAGCGCTGTCGCGCCGCCGACACCGTGCTCGTCGTCGACGAGGCCTACCTCGACTTCGCCGAGACGCCGACCATGGCGGGCGAGCCGGGGGTCGTCGCCGTCCGGTCGCTCACCAAGCTGTTCGGGCTGCCGGGGCTGCGGATCGGCTTCGCCGTCGCGACCGGGGCGCTCTACGACCTGCTGGAGCGTGCCCGGCCCGCGTGGGGGCTCTCGACCCCCGCCGCCCAGGTCGGAGGCTACTGTCTCGACCAGGAGGCGTTCGTCGAGCGCACCCGCGAGCGGGTCGTGACCGAGCGCGAGCGCATGGCCGCCGCGCTCGAAGGCCGGTTCGACGTCCACCCCTCCGAGGCCAACTTCCTGTTGCTCGGCGCCGGCGACCGGGACGTCGACGGGGTGATCGACCGCGCCCGCGAGGCCGGCCTGGTCGTGCGCGACGCCCGGACCTTCCGCGGGCTGGACTCGCACGTCCGGGTCTCGGTCCGCCGGCCGGCCGAGAACGACCGCCTGCTCGCCGTCCTCGCCGACGGGCCGTGACGCGACCGTGACCGGCGCCGGTCTCGAGGCGACCGTCCGCGACGGCGTCTGCCGGCTGGTCCGCCCCGGCGCCCGCTGGCTCTCGACCGGCGCCCGCGGCGGTCTCGCCGAGGCCGACGCCGCCTACAACGTCACCGTCCCCGACGACTGGCCCCGCACCGACCTGCGGCGCTACGCCGCCCGCCGGATCGACCGGGCGGCCCTCCCCGCCCCCGCCGCCGACGCCGGCGGTGACGACCGCCCGCAGGGCGCGGGGCCGGTCCTGTTCACCGGCGTCGCCCAGCGCCACGCCCGCCGGGCGCGTCTCGACGGCGTCGAGGCCGTCGTCACCGCCGGTCTGTCCAACCCGGCGCGCCTGCCCGTCCCGGCGGCGGTCGACTCCGTCCCCGACGACGGCGACGCCCCGAACGGCGCGCCCGCGTGCGACGGCCCGGGGACGGTGAACGTCGTGCTCGCGACCGACCGGGCGCTCGCGCCGGGGGCGCTGGCGAATCTCGTCGCCGTCGCCGCCGAGACGAAGGCGGCGACGCTGCTCGCGCTCGCGGACGTGCCCGGCACAACCACCGACGCGGTGGCGGTCGCGGCCGATCCGGCGGGCGAGCCGGCCCGTTTCTCCGGGAGCGCGACCGCGGTCGGCTCGGCCGCGCGGGTCTGTGTCCGGGACGCCCTCGCCGCGGCGCTCGCGGCCCGCGGCGGGACCGTCGCCGACCCCGGCGACGGCGGCGTGGTCGAGGACCGGCGGGCGGCCGTCTCGACGCTTCGCTGAGCGGCAGTGTCGAGACGGGCCGGCGCCGCTGTGAGCACCTCGGATCCGGTCGTACGAAACCGAACGGTGCCGGCGGTCGCGGCCGCCGGGCTTTACTGTCGGCCCGACGCCAGAGGCTGCCGTGTTGCTCGTCGTCACGTACTCGCGGGGCGCGCGGACGACGCTGCGCAACGCCTGCCGGAGCCACGAGGGGACGGTCGTGCGGCGGTTCGGACGCGCGGCGCTGCTGGAGGCGACGGAGCTCGGGGCCTTCCTCGCCTGCCGGCTGCGCGAGAAACACGGCGCCGACGTTCAGATCCACCGGACCGCCCCGCTCAACGAGTACGAGGCGGTGCCGGCGGGGGTGCGCGAGGCGGCCGCCGCCTACGAGGCGCGCGAGCGGCCGAGCACGCCGTACGACAAGTTCGCGGCCGGCACCGACCACCCCGACCCCGAGTCGATGCGGGGGCGGTCGCTCGACGGGTGAGAGTCGTCGTCGACGGCCGGGTGTGGACGGGGCGGGCGGTCGACCTCGACGGGGCGACCGATCCGACGGCGGTCGTCCACGCGGTCCGGGGCGAGGCGGTCGACGAGCCGGTCACCGTCGACTGTCGGCGTCCGGGTCCGGTCCACGACCGACTCGGCCACGTCCGGCCGGGGATGGCGGTCGACGTGCGCGGCGGGCTCGCGGCCGCCGCCCGGTCGCTGGGCGAGCGATCGCCACGCCGCGACGAGCTGGCGGCCGCGCGGGCGGAGCTTCGGGACCACGAGACCCCGGCGGTCGACGCCGACGACGCGCGCCGCCGGCTGGCGGAGACCGGCGCCTCCGAGGACCGGCTGCGAGAGCGCGTCGCGGCGCTCCGGGGACGGCTACGCGCGACCGAGGACGCGGGCGGGGACGCGGCCGCCGTCCGGGCGGACCTGGCCGACGCGATCCGCGAGCTGACCGCGGTCGAGACCGAGCGGATCGCGGCCGAGCAGCGCCTCGAACGGCTCGAGCGCCGCGCCCGCGACGCCCGCGACCGGCGCGAACGGCGGCTGGCGCTCGAGGACCGGGTGGCGAACCTCGAGCGCGCGGTCCGGGCCGACCTCGCGGCGGCCGTCTACGACCGCTTTCGCGCGGCGGTGGCGGCGCTGTCGGCCGCGACGGGCGTCGACGCCGACGCCGGCCCCGAGCCGGGTGCGTACGAGGGCGACGACGTGACCGCGGCGCTTGCGGTCCTGCGGGTGGCGAGCGTCGAGGCGCCGGTCGTCGTCGCGACCGACCGTCTCGGCGACGCCGCGTCGGCCGCCGACCGCCTCGACGCCCCGGTGGTCCGGCCCTGATCGGGACCGCCGGCCGGCGCGCCCCACGTCTTTAGGCCAGGAGGCAACCAGCCGCCCCGTGCTCGAGACCGACTGGAGCGTCGACGAGGTGGCGGACGTGTCGCTGATCGAGCTGTCGGTCCACAACCCGACCGCGGTCGACCGCCGGGTCAGGGTGGAGAGCCGGCTCGACGGCCCGGTGCTCCCGCCCCGCGACGGCTCGGTTCCCGAGGCGGGCTGGGACGAGCGCGGCTACGCGGGCGTCGTCCCCGCCGGCGAGGGGCTGGCGCTTGGCTTTGCCGTCCCCGCACCCCCGACCGAGCCGCCCGTCTCCGTCTCGGACGAGGGACGCGCGACGGACGAGAAGGAGGAACCGACCGCGGCCGACGCGGTCCGCGCGCTCGACCCTGCCGACCCGCCGGCCGACGCCATCCCGGCGGCGAGCGGGACCGAGCCCGCGAGCGGCGACGGGGCGGCGCGAGTCGACGCGGAGCCGTCCCCGACCGACGGCCCCGACGAGCAGCCGCCGCTTGGCTCCGGCGCGGCCACCACCGAGTCGCTCCCGACCCGGGACGGTCGATCGTCACCGTCCGGAACGGTGCCGGACGAGGGCCCCGACCTGGGATCGGTCGAGCGCGACGGGGCCGGTCGCGCGGGAGCGACCGCGGCCACGGCCACGGACGACGGCGACGGCGCGGCGGACACCGACGACAGGACCGAGGCGAGCACGGACGAGACCGACGTGCGTACCGACGACGGGACCGATGCGCCGACCGCCACCGATCCCGACCTCCCCCCGGCGGTCGCGTCGTGGGTCGAGAGCGTCGCGCGACGGGTCGACGACGCCGAGCGGCTGACCGACGCGACCGTGACGGAGGCGGCGGCGGTGGCGGCCGACCGGGACGGGGTCGACGCCGCGACCCTGGCCGAGCGGGTGGCGACCGACGAGACGCACCTGCGCGCGCTGGCCGCCCGGGTGACCGAGCTGGCCGACCGCGCCGCGGGGACCGACGTGCCGGTCGACGCGCTCGCCCGGCTGTCGTGATCCTCGCCGTCGCGGGCGGGAAAGGCGGCGTCGGCAAGTCGACGCTGTCGTACAACCTCGGGGCGGCGCTGGACGCCGTGGTCGTCGACGCCGACCTCGCGATGGCCGACCTCCCGGCCGGACGCGGTCCCGACCTCCACGACGTGCTGGCCGGACGGGCCGATCCGGTCGAGGCGGTCCGGGACGCCGGCGCGGTCGGGATCCTGCCCTGCGGGCGGTCGCTCGCGGGCGCCCGCGCCGCCGAGATCCGGCGGCTGGGCGAGACCGTCCGGACCGTGGCAGCCACCCACGGCGACGTGGTGATCGACTGCCCCGCGGGGCTGCGCGCCGACGCGGGCGTGCCACTCGCGGTCGCGACGGCGGCGGTCGTCGTCACCTCCCCCCGCCGGTTCGCGGTGGCGGACGCGATGCGGACCCGCGAGCTGGCGCGCGAGCTCGACGCGCCGCTCGCGGGCGTGGCGCTCAACCGCGTCGTCGATCCTCCGCCGACGGGACCGGTCGAACGGGCGCTCGGGGCGCCGGTCACCGCCGTGCCGGCCGACCCCCGGCTCGGACGGTCGGTGACGGCCGGCGAGCCGGTGGTCGACGCCGCGTCCGGGACGGCCCCCGCGGCGGCGATCCGGGCGCTCGCCGACCGGATCGAGACGTGTCGCGACTGATCAGCGCAGGTCGACGAAGCTGTTGCGGACGGTGACCGGCGTGACGCCGGCCACCTCGGCCGCCGCCGCCTGTGTCAGGTCGGCCCCGGTCGCACGCGCGGCGGTGTAGAGACAGGCCGCGGCGACCCCGCTCGGATCCCGACCGGTCGCGATCCCCTCCTCGACGGCCCGGTCTGCTAGCTCCCGCGCCCGTCGCTCGACGGCGTTCCCGACGTCCAGCTCGGAGGCGAACCGGGGGACGAACTCGACGGGGTCGACCGGTCCGGTCGGCAGCCCGAGTTCGCGGTTGAGCGCGTCGTAGGCCGCCCGGAGCTCGTCGACGCTCGCCTTGGCCTCGTCCGCGACCTCCTCGCGGGTGCGGGCGATCGACTGGACCCGGCAGGCGGCGTAGACCCCCGCGGCAGCGAAGCCCTCGATCGACCGGCCACGCAGCAGGTCCTCGGCCTGGGCCGACCGGAAGAGCGAGCACGCCTGGTCGCGAACCCGCTCTGGCAGCGAGAGCCGCGCGACCAGCCCCCGGATCTCGGTGAACCCGTACACCTGGTTGCGGTCGCGCTTGGTCGGGATCTGCGCCCGCGAGTGCTGGCGGCGCATCCGCGCCCACTGGCGGCGCTTTCGGCCCTTGGTCCGCGTCGAGCGCCCGATCTCGGTCGACAGCCCGCGGTCGTGGCGCGACCGGGTCAGCGGTGCCCCCGTCCGCTTGGGATCGGTGTCGTCGTCGGCGAACGAGCGCCACTCCGGTCCGCGGTCGAGACGGTCGGCCGAGACGACCAGCCCGCACTCGCCACAGACGGTCTCGTCGCCGCTCGCTTGCAGACTCCCCTCACACTCCGGACAGTCGCCGGTGGCTGCCATCACACGTGGAGATCGGGCCCGACGCATTATTTAAATCAGGGTGGTATGGGCGTATTCAGGCGTCTCGGCACCTGTAGAGCCTATCGGTGACCGGTACGTTGTTGACGGCGGCCACAGGATTGAAGTGCGACGCCTCGGCGGTGTGAGACGAGATCATGGGGCTGTCGGAGATCGCGGCAGGGCTGGAGGTGACCGCCGAGCAGGACGACCGTGGCGTGGCGACGGTCGACGAGACGGGCGCGGGGCTCGCGGACCGGCTCGCGCCCCACACCGACGCGTTGCCCTGCACGGCGGCCGCGGCGGCGACCCTGGTGTCTACCTACACCGCGGGCACGAGCGTCGGCGAGTGCGCCCGCGAGGCGGGCGTCGCGCCGATGACCGCCGCCAAGGCGCTTTACCGCTGTGGCGTCGAGGGGCTCTCACCGCTGGCTCCGACCGGCCGTCGGGTGGTCCGTGACTGGCTGGCGGGCGAGCTGGCCCGCACCGAGGCCGAGACCCTGACCGACGCCGACCCGGCCGAGTTCGCGCTCGCGGCCTACGTCGAGGCCCACGAGCCCGACCCGGCGCTCGTCGCCGCGGTCGACGGCGCGCTCGCCGAGGGCTCGATCGACGAGCGGACGCCGCTCTCGGACGCGATCGAGCCCCCCGGCGACCTCCGGTAGCCCGACTACAGCCGGTCGCGCAGGCCGTCGAGCAGTCCTCCCTCGTCCGGTGCCGTCACCGATCCGTCGAGGACCGCCTCCGTGGCCCGGGCGACCCCGGCTCCGAACGCCCCGCCCGCGGGTGCGGCCGGGACGGCGGCGTCGGCGGGCGCGGTCGGCACCGCGGCGTCGGCGAACTCCCGCTCGCCACGGGTGGCGACGACCGCGTCCGTCGGCGCGTCCACGTCCTCGAGCCGGGCGCGGATCCGGGCGACGGCGTTCGCCCCCCGGTCGGTCGCGGGCGCGACCACCGCCACGCGGTCGCAGGCCTCGACCGCCGCGACCGCCTGGTTCGCCGCCACCGGTGGGGTGTCGACCAGCACCGCGTCGAACGCCGTCGCGGCCTCGTCGATCCGCTCCTCGAGACGCCGGGCCGCCGCGGGCGCCTTCGCCCGCGCCAGCCGCTCGAACGGCGCCGCGGCCGGACAGCAGGCGACCCGACCCGGCCCGTCGGTCCCGAGATCGGTCAGTCCGGCCGCCAGCGCCTCGTCCGTCCGGTCGGTGACCAGCGCGGTCAGATCCGGCGACAGCCGCCCCGACAGATAATCGCTCAGCCCCTGGGTCGCGAGGGCGGCGTCGAGCACCGCCACCTCGGCCCCGTCCGCCGCGAGCAGCGCGGCCGCCTCGACGCTCAGTCGCGTCGTCCCCGCGCCCCCCGTCGCCCCGACCAGCGCCGCCGTCTCGCTCATGTCTCGGGCTGGCGCGCCCCGGCTGAAAACGCCTCGGGTGTCGGCCCCGACCGGACCGAGCGCCCGCCCCCTCCCGCTACCGCGTGGGCCGCGAGCCGCCGTCGCCGGCGACCGGCCCGGGCCCGGAGCCGGCCCCGGGATCGGCGGCCGGCGACGCGCCGGCGCCGGCGTCGGTCTCGGCCGCGACGGTGAACCGTTCGTTCAACTCGTCGGTCAGCTCGCGCGCCGACTCCGCGAGCTCCTCGACGCGGCCGGTGACCTCGGAGACGGACGCGGTCTGTTGTTCGGCGGCGGCCGAGACTGCCTCGGTCCGGCTCGCGGTCTCCTGGCCGATCTCGGTGACCTCCTCGACCATCGAGACCGCCTCCTCGGCGCTCGCGGCCTGGTCGTCGGTCGCGTCGCTGATCGTGCGCACCCCGTCGTCGGTCGCCTCGGCGTTGGCGGCGACCTGATCGAACGCCTCGACGACGGCCTCGACGGCCTCGACGCCGGTGGCCATCTGCTCCTCGGCGGCGCGGGCGCGCTCTGCCGTCTCGTCGGTCTGGGCCTGGAGCTCCTCGATCCGCGCCTCGACGTCGTCGGCGGACTCGCGGGTCTCCTCGGCGAGC
>CAZMLQ010000062.1:0-12950 GCA_964567195.1 uncultured Haloferacaceae archaeon
ACTGCCGACCGCCTACGACAACCGCCCGCTCACCTTCGAGGAGTTCGAGGCCCGCGTCGACCGGACACTCTACGTCTCGGCCACCCCGGCCGAGTACGAGCGCGAACGCTCCGGGCGCGTGGTCGAACAGATCGTCCGGCCGACCCACCTGGTCGATCCCGCGATCGAGGTGGCCGACGCAACCGGCCAGGTCGAGGACCTGCTCGACCGGATCGGGGCCACCCCCGACGACGAGCGGGTGCTGGTCACCACCCTCACCAAGCGCATGGCCGAGGATCTCACGGAGTATCTGGCGGAGGCGGGCGTCGACGTCGCCTACATGCACGACGAGACGGACACGCTCGAGCGCCACGAGCTGGTCCGCTCGCTCCGGCTCGGCGAGATCCAGGTGCTGGTCGGCATCAACCTCCTGCGCGAGGGGCTCGACATCCCCGAGGTGTCGCTGGTCGCCATCCTCGACGCCGATCAGGAGGGCTTTCTCCGCTCCGAGACCACGCTCGTCCAGACGATGGGCCGGGCCGCCCGGAACGTCAACGGCTCGGTCGTGCTCTACGCCGACGAGCCGAGCGGGGCGATGGAGGCCGCGGTCGAGGAGACCCGCCGGCGCCGCCGGATCCAGCGCGAGTTCAACGAGACCCACGGCCACGAGCCGACGACGATCGAGAAGCCGGTGGGCGAGACCACCCTCCCCGGCTCGGGCGAGGACGGGCCGCCCGCGACCGACGACGAGCCAGCGACCGCCGCCGAGGCCGCCCGCCGGATCGAGCGCCTGGAGGAGCGCATGGCCGAGGCCGCCGACTCGCTCGAGTTCGAGCTCGCCGCCGAGCTCCGCGACCGGGTGCGCGACCTTCGCCGGGAGTTCGACGTCGACGGCGCGGGGGCGGTCGAGCCCGAGTCCGACGGCGCCCCCGTCGACGCGAACGATCCGCTCGGCCCCGGGACGCGGTGAGCGCCCGCGCGACCCGACCGGCCGCCGGCCTTTTGCCCCGGGGTCACGCCCGTCGGGTATGGACCGTGGCCGCGCCGACGTCGACGTGGACGGCCTGTTGACGCTCGTGCTCGTCCTCGTCGTGCTCTGGCTCGGGCTGGAGGTGCTCGAGTCGGTACTCGACGTGGCGTTCGGGCTGTTCGCCTTCCTCCGACCCGCGCTCGGACTGCTCGTGCTGGCGTTGATCGTGCTCTACCTGCTCGACCGGCTGTGAGCCGGCGGCACCCGCCGTGGCCGTCGACAGTCTGAACGTCCCGGTGCCGGGCCGGGTCCGCCGGCTGGCGGCCGATCTCGCGCCCCGCCTCGCCGGCCTCGACCGGGTGCGCGAGGACCACACGCTGGTCTGTAAGCGGTTCGAGCGCCGGGTCGACCGCGCGGCCGTCCGGGCCGCACTCGCCGGCACCCCGGCGTTCGAGGCCCGGATCGCCGGGCTCGACGCCTTCGAGCACCCGGTCCGTGGCCCCGGGCCGGTCGTCTACCTCGCGGTCGAGAGCCCCGGCCTGTGCCGGCTCCACGACCGCCTTGTCGGGCGGTTCGGCGCCGTCGAGTCGCTGGAGGGGCCGTCGTACACCCCCCACGTCACCCTCGGGCGCGGGGGCGATCCCGACGCGGTCGCCCGGCTGCTGGACGCGTCGGTCGAGCCCGTCGAGTGGACGGTCTCCCGGCTGGACTGTTGGGACGCCGAGCGCCGGGTCGCGGTCGGGTCGGTCGGGCTGCCGGCCTGACGCGTCACGACGGGACGGCACGGCCCGAAAGGGTCAACCCCGCGGGGCCGAACCCCCTCGCATGCGACGCGACCTCCCCGAGCCGCCCGAGGCGGGCCTGTTGAACGCGCTCCGCTTTGGCTCGGACACCCTGCGCTTTCTCGAGGGGCTCCAGGCGCGCTACCCCGACGCGGTCGCCGTGCCCGTTCCCGGGCGGGCGCCGCTGGTGGTGGTGACCGGTCCCGACCTGATCCACGACGCCCTCGACCGGCCGGCGGAGTTCGGCCGGATCACGCCGGGCGGACCGACGCTGCCCGCCGAGAACGGGCTGGTCCAGACCGAGGGCGAGCTCTGGCGCCAGCAGCGCGGGATCATGGCGCCGGCGTTCGCCGGCCGGCGGCTCCGCGCCTACGGCGACGCGGTGGGCGAGCGCGCCGAGAGCCTGGTCGACCGCCTCGCCGGCGCGGCCGAGACGGGCAAGCCCGTCGACCTCCACCGCGAGGCCACCTCGCTGACCGTCCGGGTCGCCTCCGAGATCCTGCTGGGCGAGGACATCGGCCACGACCGGGCCGCCCGGTTCCACGACTGGATGCGCACGACCACCCGCGAGCTGGCGATCTCGCCCTCGGGCGTCGCACCCGAGTGGGTGCCGACCCGCACCTCCGACGCGTACGAGACCGCGGCCGCGGGGATGCAGGAGCTCTGCGAGGAGCTGATCGAGCGCCGCCGCGAGACCGACCCCGACCCCGGCGGCGACATGCTCGGGCTCTTGCTCGCGGCCGAGGACGATCCCGAGGTCGAGTACCCCCCGAACCAGATCCGCGACGAGGTGTTGACCTTCCTGATCGCGGGCCACGAGACGACCGCGCTCTCGCTGACCTACGCGCTTGCCCTCCTCTCGTGGCATCCCGAGGCCCGCGAGCGGGTGCGCGCCGAGGCCCGGGCCGCGCTCGGCCCCGAGGTGCTCGACGGCCCCGAGACCGCCGGCTACGACCACGCGGCCGACCTGGCCTACACCGAGCGGGTGTTCCGGGAGGCGATGCGGCTCTACCCCGCCGCGTGGGCGGTCTTTCGCGAGGCGACCGCCGAGGTCCGTCTCGGCGAGTACCGCGTCCCCGCCGGCGCGGGCCTGATCATGCCACAGTGGTCGGTCCACCGCGACGCCCGCCACTTCGAGGCGCCCGAGCGGTTCGACCCCGACCGCTGGACGCGGCGCGATCCCAACGCGGTCGACGCCTACTTCCCGTTCGGGAGCGGCCCCCACGCCTGCATCGGGCGCGGGTTCGCGCTCACCGGCGCGACGGTCGCGCTCGCCCGGATCGTCGGCGCGCTCGATCTCGACGTCTCGCCCGACGCGCTCGAGGAGCTCCGCCCCTCGGTGACGCTGCGCCCGCGCGACGGCGTCGCGGCGCGGGTGACGCGACGGACGGCCCCGGAGCCGTCGTCCCCGGCCGGTGGTCGGGCGGAGTAGCCCGCCGCTCTCAGTCCGTCCCGTCCCCGAACCAGGGCTCGTCGGCGGTGCCGTCCATCGCGTCACAGCCGTGGCGTTCCGGGAGCCGGTGCTCGGCGCAGTACGTCCCCGCACAGTACGAACAGCCCCGGCCGTCGACGAGATCGGCCCCACACTCGTCACACGTGACCATACCACGCGTTCGGGCGCGAGAACCTGAACGTTGCGCCGGAGGCGACGCGGTTCGACGCGGGGCGCCCCCTACGGCGCCGGCGGGGTGCCCTCGTAGGCGCCGCGGTCCTGGAAGAAGTTGCGCACGGCGAACCGGAGCTTCTCGGGTCCGACGTCGATCAGCTCGCGGCGCTCCTCGGGCGGGAAGGCGTCGCGCACGCCGTACCGGCCCATCGTCCGGCTCTCGGCGGTGTAGCGCCGGTCGAGCAACAGCCTGACGCCGAAGTCCTCGGGCGAGCGGACCACCCGCCCGAGCGCCTGTCTGGTCTTTCTGATCGTGGGGATGCCGACGGCGTAGTCCCAGCCCGAGCGCTCGCCGCCGCCGTAGGCGCGGTCGTAGGCGGCCTCGACGGCCTCGGTCCGCTCGTCCAGCCGGGGGTAGGGCACCCCGACCACCGCGACCGTCCGGGCGTCGTCGCCGTCGAAGCTCACCCCCTCCGCGAGCGTCCCCCACGGCGAGGTGAACAACACGCCGTCGTCGTCGGCGACGAACCGCTCGCGCAGCCCCTCGGCGCGCACCCCCGGCTCGTCGAGGTAGGGGGTGGCGCGGAGCGAGCGGCCGGCGTCGGAGCCGAACAGCCGGTCGCGGTAGCGCTCGGCCTCGGCGTAGGAGGGCAGGAAGACGAGGACGTTGCCGGGGGTGAGCCGAACGGCGTCGGCGAGGGTGTCGGCGACCCGCTCGACGGTCGCGGGGTCCTCGCGCTCGCTGGCGAACAGCGGCGGGGTGTCGACCGCGTAGGTCCGGCGGCGCTCCTCGGGGTAGGCGAGCCCGTAGGCCATCGTCGCGGGCTCGTCCAGCCCGAGCACGTCGGCGGCCACGTCGAACGGTCTGAGGGTGGCACTCATCAGCACGCTGGCGTGGACCCGACCGAACAGGTCGGCGGTCACCGCCCGCGGGATGCAGGTGTACAGCTCCGCCCGGCCGTAGACCTCGCCGTCCGGCCCGCGCCGCACCGCCAGCAGGGGGTGGCGGCCGGGGTCGTCGCCCGCGGCCATCCACGACGCGAGAAAGGTGGCGGCCTGAAGCGTCCGACACTCCCGGCGGGTGGTCGTCTCGCCCTCGGCGTAGGCCCGGCCGTAGGCCTCGTCGAGGGTCTCGCCGACCTCGACGGCGGTCTCGACCTCCCGGCCGATCCCCGGCCCCTCGTAGGCGTCGAGGAAGGCGAGCGTCAGGTCGTCCCGGCGGTCGTCGTTGTCGATCCGGAGGTCGTGCCAGTCCTCGCCCACCTGCTCGCGCTCGCCAAAGCCAAAGGCCGCGTCGTAGGTCGCGGACAGCGCCGCCCGGAAGGCCCCGAGCACGTTGGCCGCGGCGTCGGCCCGGCTCGCGGCGACCGCCTCCGTCCCCGCGAGCTCCTCGATCGCGCTCGCCAGCGTCCGCTCGGTCAGCGTCCGCGAGGCATGCTCGCGGGCGGCCCCCTCGACGTTGTGGGCCTCGTCGAAGACGGTCACCACGTCGTCGGGGTCGCGGTCGAGCCAGCGCAGGAACTGCTCGCGGATCGTCGGGTCGAGCAGGTGGTGGTAGTTACAGACCACCAGATCGACCCCCTCCATCGTCTCCTTCAGCAGCTCGTAGCCACAGAAGCCCCGCTCGCCCGCCCACTCGTACACCTCGTCGGGGGTTCGCACGCCGTCGAACAGCCACTCGCGGAACGGGCCGGTCGCGCGCGTCAGGTTCGCGCGGTAGTGCTCACAGACGTTCGCCTCGCGCAGGTCGTCGGCCTCGTCGGCCAGCCGGTCGAGCTCCGCGGTCACCGACTCGTAGGCGGCCGCGGGGTCCGAGACGTCCGGCCCGGACCCGGGCTCGCCCCCGCCGTCCATCGCCGCCCGCAGTCGCTCGGCCCGCTCGGCGAGTTCGGCCCGCTCGGTCTCGGTCTCGACCAGCGACCGGGTGGCGTCCCGGAGCGCCTGGCACTCGCGGTAGTCGACGTCGACGTGACACATCGAGCCCTTGCCCCGGAAGACGACCGCCCGGATCGGGCGCTCGGCGTCGATCGCGCGGGCCTCGGCGACGAACTGGCGCATCTGCTGGTGGACGTTGGTCGTGATCACGACCGTCCGGTCGGTCCGGCGGGCGAACGCGAGCGCCGGGGCCAGCGCCGAGAGCGTCTTGCCCGTGCCGGGCGCGCCCTCGAGGAGCACGTCCCGCCCCTCCTCGAGCGCGGCCGCGACACCCTCCATCGCGGCGCGCTGGTTCGGGTAGGGCTCGTCGTACGGGAAGAAGTCGGCGTACGACGGCTCGACCGATCGGTCGGACTCCACGGACGGGGTGGGGTCTCGTACAGTTTATGTCTGACGCGGCGCGGTGGCGGCCGGACAGGGAGAGGCCGGGGGTCCGTGTGTGAGTTTTGCCCACCCGAGATACGGTTTTGTCCTCGCGAACGGACTTCCGGACGATGTCCACGGAGCGCGCAACCCCGACGGTCACCGCGACGGACGACGTCTGGAAGGGCGGCGTCGCCGCGGGGCTGGCCGGCAGTCTGGTGATGGCCGCCCTGATCAGCCTGACGAACCCCCCGACCCTCGCGGTCGCCATCCCGGCGCTGTACGGGCTGGCGCCCCCGCCAAACGGGGTCGCGGGCTGGATCGTCCACATGTCTCACGGGGCGATCTTCGGCCTCGTCTACGCCGCCGTCGCCCGCGCGGGCGCGCTCGGCGACCTGCGCGGGAGCGTCGCCCGCTCGGCCGGGGTCGGCCTCGCCTACGGCGTGTGCCTCTGGGTCGGCGCCGCCGCGATCCTGATGCCCGTCTGGCTCTCGGCCGTCGGCTTCCCGAACGCGCCGCCGCTGCCCAACTTCGCGGTGCCGAGCCTGCTCTGGCACGCCGTCTTCGGGCTCGTCCTCGGCGGCGCGTTCCCGCGGCTCTGTGTCCTACTCGAGTAGCTCGACCAGCAGCCCCTTCTGGGCGTGCATGCGGTTCTCGGCCTGGCGCCACACCAGCGCCCGGTCGCTCTCGAGGACCGCGTCGGTGACCTCCTCGCCCCGGTTGGCCGGCAGACAGTGCATCACCCGTGGGTCGGTGCCCGCGGCGTCGAGCAGCGCCTCGTCGACCCGGTAGCCGCCGGCCTCGAACGTCTCGAGACGGGCGGCGCGCTCGTCCTCCTCGCCCATGCTCACCCACACGTCGGTGTAGACCACGTCGGCGCCGGCCACGGCCGTCTCGGGGTCGTCGACGACCGTCGGCGCCCGCCCGACCGCGGCCGCCCGGTCGAGCAGCGTCTCGCCCAGCCCGTACGCGTCCGGCGTCGCCACCCGCAGGTCGATCCCGGCCAGCGCACAGCCGAGCGCGAACGACCGGGCGACGTTGTTGCCCGCCCCGACCCACGCGACCGTCGCGTCGAAGCCGACCGACTCCCGGATCGTCAGCAGGTCCGCCAGCGTCTGGCAGGGGTGGGCGTCGTCGGTCAGCCCGTTGATCACCGGCACCGAGGCGTGCTCGGCCACCGTCGCCGCGTCGGCGTGGTCGAACAGCCGGAGCATCACGGCGTCGGCGTAGCCCGACAGCACCCGGGCGATGTCCCGGAGCGGCTCGCGCCCGTCCAGCCCGATGTCGTCCGGGCCGAGAAATATCGCGTGGCCGCCGAGCTGGGTCAGTCCCGTCTCGAACGAGACGCGGGTCCGGGTGCTCGGCTTCTCGAACACCATCGCCAGCGTCCGGGTGGCGAGCTCGTCGCCTCCGGTCGCGCCTTCGAGCGCGGCCGCCCGGTCGAGGACGCTCGTCAGCTCGTCGGTGCTCAGATCGTCGACGTCGAGGAGGTGGCGTGTCGTGGTCATCGCTGGTCAGTCGGTCAGGCGCTCGCAGACGGCGCTCAACACCCCGACCGCGCGGTCGAACGCCGGGAGCGAGAGGTGCTCGTCGGGCGCGTGGTCGAGGTCGCTGTTCCCCGGCCCGTAGGTCGCGGCCGGGCAGTCCCACCGGTCGGCGTAGAGGTTCATGTCGCTCGTGCCGGTCTTGCGCAGGAGCCGGGGCTCGGCGCCCGCCGCGCGGATCGCGGCGCGGAAGGCACTCGCCACCGGGGTCCGCGCGCTCGTCATCACCGGCGGGACGGCGTCGTGCCACCGGACCGTGCCGGGGCCGAGCTCCGCGACCGCGAGCTCGCGCACGTCCTCGACCGTCCGGTCGGGTGGCACCCGGAGCTGGACGTCCATCGTCGCCTCGACCGCGAGGCCGTCGTCGGTCGGGCCGCCCGCGACCCCGACGGGCTTGGGCGTCACCTGCTCGAAGGTCGGCGTCTCGGCGGGCGCCTCACACCGGCGCTCGACGCGGGCCCACCAGGCGACGGCGTCCTGGATCGCGTTGTTCTCCGGGCGGGAGCTGTGGCCCGACTCGCTGGTGTGGACGTACCGCCCCGAGAGCAGCCCGCGGTAGCCAAGCGTGAGCGCGTCCCAGCCGCTCGGCTCGCCGTTGATCACCGCCTCGGGCGCCGCGCGGTCCTCGAGCAGGTGACGCGCCCCGCGGGAGGTGCGCTCCTCGCCGGTCACGCCGACGAAGCTCACGCCCGTCTCGACGGCCGCGGCCGCCATCGCCGCCAGCGGGCCGGTCGCGTCGACGCTTCCCCGGCCCCACAGCGTCGGCCCCTCGTCGTAGGCGCCCGCGGTCTCGCGCACCTCGACCGGGGGCTCGCCCGGCACGGTGTCGACGTGGGAGGTCAACAGGACGGCGTCGTCGGCGGGCGCGCGGACGTTGCCGGCATCGTCGAGCCAGACCTCGCGGTCGCGGGCCGCGAGATACTCGGCCAGTCGCTCCGCGGCCGCCGCCTCCTCGCCCGAGGGCGAGGGGGTCGCGACCAGATCGTACAGCAGGGCGCGGGCGTCGTCGTCGGCGACCGCCGGGGGGCGCTCGGGCCCGGCTCCGTTCGCCGTCGCGGTCACGCCACCGCCTCCAGCGCCGCGACGAGTCGGTCGGCGTGGCCGCGATCGATCGTCAGCGGCGGGAGCAGGCGCACGACCGTCCGGCCGGCCGGGAGTGCGAGCACGCCCTCCTCCAGCGCGAGATCGCGCAGCATCCGGTTGGCCCGCCGCCCGACCTCGACGCCGATCATCAGCCCCAGCCCGCGGACCTCGCGGGCGTCGACGCCGGCGCTCCGGAGCTCGCTCACGAGATACGAGCCAACCCGGTTGGCGTTGGCCGCCAGCTCCTCCTCGACGATCGTGTCGAGGGTGGCGCTCGCGGCCGCACAGACCACCGGCCCGCCCGAGAACGTCGAGCCGTGGTCGCCCGCGTCCTCGGCGATCCAGTCCCGACAGAGCGTCGTCCCCAGCGGCAGGCCGCTGGCGATCCCCTTGGCGGCGGTCAACACGTCGGGGACGACGCCGGCGCGCTCGCTCGCCCAGAGCAGGCCGGTCCGGCCCACGCCCGTCTGGACCTCGTCGAAGACGAGCGCCGCGCCGGCCGCCTCGGTCAGCTCGCGGGCCCGCCGGAGATAGCCCGTCGGGGCGGGGTTGATCCCGCCCTCGCCCTGGACCGGCTCGAGAAAGACCGCGGCGGTCTCCTCGTCGACCGCGTCGGCCAGGGCCTCGCCGTCGCCGTAGTCGACGAACTCGATCCCGCCGGCCAGGGGCTCGAACGGCTCGCGGTACTTGCCCTTCCAGGTCATCGCGAGCGCGCCCATCGTCCGGCCGTGAAAGCCTCGCCGGGTGGCGACGATCTTCTCGCGCCCGGTCGCCGAGCGGGCGAACTTCATCGCCGCCTCGTTGGCCTCGGTGCCGGAGTTACAGAGCCACACCTTCCCCACGTCGCCCGGCGCGAGCGCCGCGAGCTGGTCGTACAGCCGGGTGCGCCCGGCGACGGGGTAGGAGGCCTGGACGTAGAAGAGGTCGCTCACCTGCTCCTCGACGGCCCCGACCACCCGGGGGTGGCAGTGGCCGACGGGCGTGCAGGCGTAGCTCGCACCGGCGTCGAGATACTCCGTGCCGTCCGCGCCGTAGAGGTACGGCCCGTCGCCACGCTCGATGCGGATCGGTTTCTCGGAGAAGACGAACCCGCTCATCGTTGTGTCTCCGTGCTGACGGCGGTGCGGTCGATCCGGGTGCCACCGCCGTCGAGTGCCGCCCGCACCGGGGCGTCGGCGTTCGCGTCCGCGACGACCGCGGCGGGTGCCCCGCCCGCGAGCGCCTCCTCGGCCGCCATCACCTTCCGGGTCATGAACCCCTCGGCCGCCTCGGCGAGCGCGTCGAGACCGGCCGGCTCCGTGACGCGCTCGATCAGCGTCGCGGGCTCGTTCGGGTCGGCGTAGACGCCCGCCACGTCGGTCAGGAGCACGAGCGTCGCCTCCAGCGCGCCCGCAACGGCGGCGGCCGCGCGGTCGGCGTCGACGTTGACCGGGGTGTCGTCGTCGGCCAGCATCGGCGGGCCGACGACCGGCAGCCGACCCGCCCCGAGCAGGTCGGCGAGCAGGTCGGTGTCGACGCGCTCGATCCGCCCGCTGTGGTCGCCCCGCCGGATCCTCCGCCGGCCGTCCTCGACCACCCGGACCGCGGACTTGCGCGGCCCGGTCAGCAGGCCGCCGTCGACGCCCGAGAGCCCGACGGCGTCGGCGCCGGCCGCGCGCAGTCCGGCGACGAGGTCGGTGTTGACCCCCGCCATCGCCATCGTGAACGCCTCCATCGTCGTCTCGTCGGTGAACCGGCCGGTCACGCCGCCCGGCGTCTCGACGTACTCGGGCTCGATCCCGAGCCGGTCGAGCAGCCCGTCGACCGCGGTCGAGCCGCCGTGGACGACCACCCGATCGCGATCGAGCGCCGCGAGATCCGCGAGCGCGCCGGCGGGATCGACCGCCGCCGCGCCGCCGATCTTGACGACGACGGTCACGGCGCCCCCACCGGGTGGAGCCCGGTCCCGGAGAGGCCGGCGGTCTCGTCGAGTCCAAGCGCCAGGTTGGCGGCGTGGACCGCCTGGCCCGCCGAGCCCTTGGTCACGTTGTCGATCGCCCCGAACGCGACCACCCGGCCGCCGTCGGGCGAGGGGTCGGCGGCGAAGCCGACCTCGGCGTGGTTGGTGCCCGCGACGGCCTTGGGCTCGGGGTAGCGGTAGACGCCGCTCCCGCCCGCGACCAGCCGGACGAACGGCTCGTCGCCGTAGCTGCCGCGGTAGGCCCCCCAGCAGTCGCCGGTCGAGAGCGGCGTCTCGGGGAAGACGTGACAGGTCGCCGCCGCCCCCCGCACCATGTCGACCGCGTGGACGGTGAACGAGACCGAGGTCCCGAGGTAGGCCTCGATCTCGGCCTCGTGGCGGTGGCCGGTCGGCGCGTACGGCCGGACCACGCCCGAGCGCTCGGGGTGGCTGGCGGCCGCGCCCCCGCCCGCGCCGCCCTCGGAGGAGCCGACCTTCACGTCGACGACGATCCGCTCGTCGCCGGTCAGGTGGCCGGCGTCGAACAGCGGCTTCAGCGCCAGCAGCGTCGCGGTCGCGTTACAGCCGCCGGTCGCCACGAGGTCGGCGCCCGGCAGCTTCTCGCGGGTCAGCTCGGGCAGGCCGTAGACCGCCTCGTCGAGCAGCGCGGGGCGCTCGTGGCCGTCGTACCACTCGTCGTAGGCGGCCGCGTCGGGCAGCCGGAAGTCGGCCGAGAGATCGACCACCAGATCGGCGGCCGCGCGGAACTCGTCGATCCGGTCCATCGAGACGCCGTGTGGCGTGGCCGCGAACAGGACATCGACGGGCTCGATCGTCGCGGGGTCGGAGAAGCGCAGATCGAGGTGGCGCAGGTTCGGGTGGACGTGACCGACGGTCCGGTTTGTCTCGGACCGGCTGGTGACCGCCGCGAGCTCGAACCCGGGGTGGCCGTCGAGCAGGCGCACCAGCTCGCCGCCGGCGAAGCCGCTGGCCCCGACGACCGTGGCGGTGTGGCTCGCGCTCACGCCGTCGGCGCCTCCACGGCCGCCCGCTCCTCCAGCCAGTCGACGACCGCCGCGGGCACGTCGACGTCGGTACAGGAGTCGAGCGCCTTGAACTCGACCGTGTGGTTCACCTCGTGGACGGTGTAGTCGTCGCCGGTCTCCATCAGATCGACCCCCAGCAGCCCGCCCCCGACCGCGGCCGAGGCCCGCTCGACCAGCTCGCGCACCCGCTCGTCGACGGGGAACGCCTCGACCGAGCCGCCCTGGGCGGCGTTGGTCAGCCAGTGATCGGACGAGCGCGTCATCGCCGCCACCGGCTCGCCGTCGACCGACACCACCCGGATGTCGCGCCCGGGCTTGTCGACGAACTCCTGGACGTAGAAGACCTTGTGCTCGTAGTGCCCGAGCGTGGCCTTGTGCTCTAGAATCGCCTCGGCCGCGGCCTCGGAGTCGATCTTGGCCATCAGCCGGCCCCACGAGCCGATCACCGGCTTCAACACGCAGGGGTAGCCGAACGACTCGATCGCCGCCATCGCGCTCTCGACGGTGAACGCCACCCTCGTCCGGGGCGTCGGCACGCCGGCGCCCGCGAGCGCGAGGCTGTTGCGCGCCTTGTCCGCACAGACCGCCGCCGTCTCGGGCGCGTTCACGACCGGCACACCGTAGGCGTCGAGAAAGCGCGTGACGTACAGCGACCGGCTGGTCGAGAGACAGCGGTCCACGACCAGGTCGAGCCCCTCCAGCGCGGCCGTCGCCTCCGCGAGCCCGAACTGCGCGTCGCGCACGTCGATCTTCTCGACCTCGTGGCCGCGGTCGCGCAGCTCCGAGAGCAGCAGCTTCTCGTCCCGCCGGATCCGGGAGTAGAGGACGCCGACCCGCACCTCACTCCCCCCAGTCCTCTTCGAGCTCCGGCGCCCGATCGAGGACTGGCGGGTTCGTGTCGACGACCTCGAGCTCCGTCCCGCAGGTGCCACAGTCGACGATCTCTCCGACCTCGAGGTCGTCGTACAGGGTGACCTCGCCCCCGCACTCGACGCATTCGGCTGTCGCCATCGTACCACGACGTACCGGCCCCCGCCGGATAAATATTTCGAATACGATCTACAGAAACAAACGCGAAGATGGATCTATCGCCCGTTTCGAACGCCCTCGGATCGTTGTGGTCGTCTCAGTCGTCCCCCGGCGGGGACGGCGGCGGGCCCGCCAGCCCCGCGACGGCGGCCGCGAGCGCCTCGTCGGCGGCCGCGAGCGCCTCCCGGCGGTCGGTCAGTCGGTCGCCGTCGGCGGTCAGGCGCTCCTCGACGGCGAGCAGGCTCTCGCTCGTCGCCTCGGGCGCGGGGCCGCCGGGCGAGTCCCGGGCGGCCACGCTCTCGGCGGGATCGAGCGCCGCCTCGATCGCCGCGGGCTCGATCAGCTCGTCGAGCTCGCGGTCGAGCCGGTCGCGCGCCGCGCGCTCGATCGCCTCGACGGTCCCGTCCTCGGCCGCGGCCGCCACGATCTCGTGGGCGGTCCGGAACGGGATCCCCGCGGCCGCGAGCAGGTCTGCCACCCCGGTGGCGGTCGAGAAGCCCTCGCCCGCGGCGGCCGCCAGCGCGTCGGCGTCCCACGACGCGGTCGCGACCGCGCCGGCACAGACCTCGGCCGCCGCGGTCACGTCGTCGACCGCCGTCCAGACGTGTGGCCCCGCGCGCTGGAGGTCGCGGTTGTACGCCCGCGGCAGCCCCTTCAGCGTGGTCAGGAGGCCG
>CAZMLQ010000063.1:0-12781 GCA_964567195.1 uncultured Haloferacaceae archaeon
GCGATCCGGCCCGCGATGTCGCCGTACTTCGTCTCGCGGTCGAGCTCGACGTTCAACTCGACGACCGCCTCGACGTGGTCGTACCCGGTTCGGTCCCAGTCGACGACCGCCCGGTAGCCCCGGACGACCCCGTCGGCCTCCAGCTCCGCGAGCAGCGCCCGTACCCGCTCCTCGTCGAGTCCCGTCTGGCGGGCGATGTCGGCGACGTCCTCGCGGGCGTCGTCGAGCAGGACCGCGAGCAGCTCGCGCCTCTCGTCCATGCCCCGGACAGGGGAGCCGGCCCCTAAGGCGTTTGTGTCGCCGGCCGCCCGCGAGCCCGACACAAGAGGGATAGGGCTCGCTCCGCTGTCGGGGGGTATGGTCCTCTCGGACGCCCTCCTGTGGCCCCTCGGGCTGGCGGCGCTGGCCGCGCTGGTCCCGCTGGTGGTGCTCTACCTGGTCCGGCCGGACCCCGAGCGCGTCGAGCTGCCGACGCTTCGCTTTCTGGTCGCCGACCAGGGTCGCGACTCGTCGAACCCGCTGTTCGAGCGGCTGCGTCGCAACGCCCTCCTCGTGCTCCAGGCGCTCGCGGTGATCGCGCTCGCGCTGGCGCTCGCGACGCCGTACGTCTCGGTGCCCCGGGCCGAGACGGTCGACGAGACGGTGCTGGTCGTCGACGCGAGCGCGAGCATGGCGACCCAGACCGGCCCCGGCGGCGAACGCCGGTTCGACGCCGCCCGCGCGGCCGCCCGCGAGAGCGCGAGCGGGACGACCTCGGTCGTCGTCGCGGGACCCGAGCCCCGGATCCCGGTGCGGGCGGGGACGCGCCGGGCGGCCGAGTCGGCGCTCGCCGACCTGTCGGTGGTCGACGCCCGCGGTGACCTCCGGGCCGCGCTCGCAGGGGCGTCGGTCGTCGCCGGCGAGAACGCCCGGATCGTCGTCTTCAGCGACTTCGCCGACGACTCGGCGTGGGGCGACGAGGTGGCGGCCGCGCGCGCCCGCGGACTGGTCGTCGATCTCCGGACGTTCGACGGCGGTGGCGGGGCGAACGTCGGCATCGTCGGGCGGTCGTTCGCCGGAAACGCGGTCGAGCTGACCGTCCGCAACTACGGCGACCGGCGGGCCGACCGGACGCTCCGGCTCGGCGGCGCCAGCCGGTCGCTCGATCTCGGGCCGGGCGACGTGACCACCGTCGACCTGCCCGTGCCCGCGGGCGGCGGAGTGGCGCGGCTCGCGCCCGGCGACGACTTTCCGACCGACGACGCCGCCCACGTCGCCGCGCCCGCGGACGCCACCGTCGACGTGTTGCTGTTGACCAACGAGCGCAGCCGGTTTCTGACGACCGCGCTCGAGCTGATCGACGCCGTCTCGCTCACCGTCCGCCGACCGCCCACGACCGTCCCCGACGGCTTCGACGTGATCGTCTACGGCGACGTCGATCCCGACCGGCTGCTCCGGGGCAACGTCGAGGCCGGGCGGGACGTGGTCGCGGCCGGCGGCGGCGTCGCGGTGACCGCCCAGCCGGACGTGCCCGTCGAGCGCTACGGCGACCTGCTCCTGCTCGAGCCCGTCGGGGTCCGGACCAACCCGACGGTCGGCGCGGTCGCCGACGACGAGCTGACCCGCGGGATCGGCTTCCCGCCACCCGCCGAGTACCTCGCCGGCTCGCTGCGCGAGGGCCGGGCGCTCGTGCGCCTGAGCGACGACAGCCCGCTGCTCGCGGTCGCCGACCGCGGCCCCGGCCGCGTGCTCTACTACGGCTACGTCGACGCGTCGGCGCCGTTCAAGTTCAACTACCAGTACCCCGTCTTCTGGAAACGGGCCGTCTTCGAGCTCGCGGGCCGGGCGACGCTTCGCGAGAGCAACCGGGCGACCGGCGAGCGCCTGGCCCTGGGCGCCGAGACGACCGTCACCACCCCCGGCGGGACGGTCCGGGCCCGGACGGTCGCGCTCGACGACGCCGGCTTCTACGCCGTCGGCGACCGCCGGATCGGCGTCTCGCTGTACGACCCGGTCGAGTCAGACGTGGGCGCGACCGGCATCGAGCGCGAGGGCGCGGCCGTCGCGACCGCCCGAACCGAGGAGCGCACCAGCCCCCTACCCCTGGACGCGCCGGTCGCGCTGGTCGCGCTCGCGGTGATCGTGGGCGAGGTGGCCTTCCTGCGCCGACGGGGTGACCTGTGATCGAGACCGCACTGCCCGTCGGCGGCGGGGTGACGGTCGGGCTGGCGACGCCGGCGGCGCTGGTCGCGCTCCCGGTCGTCGCGCTCGGGCTCTGGGCGCTCGCGGTCAGGGGCGCCGAGGGGGTGGCGAGCCGGCGCTCGCGGCGACTGCTGCTCGCCTCGCGGCTCCTGATCGCCGCGCTGGTCGTGCTCTCGGTCGCCGGCCCCTACACCGTGACGACCCGCGAGACGGCGGGCGATCCGCGGGTGACGCTGCTGGTCGACGAGTCCGACAGCATGGCGGTCCTGCGGGGACCGAACGACCTGGCCGACCGGATCGAGGCCACCGGCGTGCCCGTGACCGTGGCGACGGTGGGCGAGGGGACGCGCTCGCGCCCCGGCGACGGGGTGGTCGCCAACCTGCGGGAGAACGGCAGCCTCGTCGCCGTCACCGACGGTCGGGTGACCGACGGCCGGAGCCTCGCGCAGGCGACCGAGGTGGCGACCGCGCTGAACGCGACGGTCAGCACCGTCCGGCTCACGCCGGCCTTTCCCGACCGCGGGGTCTCGCTGTCGGGGCCGGCCAAGGCCAGCGCCGGCGTCGAGAACACCT
Organism: uncultured Haloferacaceae archaeon; assembly: GCA_964567195.1. GTDB lineage: Archaea > Halobacteriota > Halobacteria > Halobacteriales > Haloferacaceae > CAZMLQ01. The sequence continues at coordinate 2,755 of CAZMLQ010000063.1, forward strand.
TCCTCGCGAGCGTCGACGGGGTCGCGCCCGCCGGGGCCGACGCCGGGGGTGACACCAGCCTGACCGTCGAGATCGACGGCGAGCGGGTGCTGGAACGGACCCTCGAGGGCGAGACCGGGCGGGCGGAGTTCTCACACGTCTTCGAGGAGACCGGGCCCCACCGCGTGACGGCGCGGATCGAGACGGCGGGCCAGGACCGCTTCGCCGAGAACGACGTCTACTACCACACGGTGCGGGTGGTCGAGCGGCCGCGGATCCTCTACGTCTCGCGCGGCGAGTACCCCCTCCGGGACTACCTGGAGGGGCTGTACGAGGTCGACACCGCCGAGTCGGTGCCGGCCGACCTCGAGCCCTACACCGCCGTCGTCGTCCAGGACCTGCGCGCCGAGGACGTGGGCGAGGTGAGCGCGCTCCAGGAGTTCGTCATCGACGGCAACGGGCTGGTGACCGTCGGCGGCCGGAACGCGTTCGAGAACGGCGGCTACGAGCGCTCGACGTTCGCCTCGATGCTGCCGGTCTCGGTCGGGGAGTCGGGCCCGGGTACCGCCCGGATCGCGGTCGTGGTCGACGTCTCGGGCAGCACCCGCGACGGGATGCGCGTCCAGAAGTCGATCGCGCTGGACGTGCTCGACCAGCTCGGCGACGAGAACGAGGTCGGGCTCGTCGCGTTCAACTACCGGGCGTTCGCGGTGGCCGAGCCGACGACGCTCGGGGGCTCGCGCGAGCGGCTGGCGACCGACGTTCGGCGGCTCCGGTCCGGCGGGGCCACCTCGCTCGGGGCGGGACTGCGCGGGGCCGAGGAGCTGCTGGGCGGGCGGGGGACGGTGATCCTGATCAGCGACGGCGGCGACCGCAGCGCCGAGGTGCCGGCGGTGGCGAGCGACCTCGGCGCGCGCGGGATGCGGGTGATCGCCGTCGGGGTGGGCGAGCGGACCGACGCCGAGACGCTCCGGACGGTCGCCGACCGCTCGGGCGGCATCTTCCTGCAGGCGACCGAGACCAGCCGGCTCCGCCTGCTGTTCGGCGGCGCCTCCCGCCAGTACGGCGGCGAGGGCCTGACCGTCGTCGACCCGAACGCGTTCGTCACGGCGGGCGTCGAACTCGAGTCCGACCCCGGCCGGACCAACGAGGTGTCGGTCCGGCGCGGCGCCGACCTGCTGGTCGCGGCCGGGTCGGGCGATCCGGCGGTGGCGACCTGGCGCTACGGGCTGGGGCGGGTGCTCACGATCAGCGCCTACGCCCCGGACGGGAGCCTCGGCGGACTGCTCCGCCGGCCCGACTCGCTGTTGCTCACCAAGTCGGTCAACTGGGCGATCGGCGATCCCGAGCGCAAGCGCTCGGGGACGGTCGAGGCGAGCGACACCCGGGTGGGCGAGCCCACGACCGTCGTCTACCGGGGCGAACGGCCGCCGGCCGGGCTCGACTTCCGCCGGGCCGGCGAGGGCCGCCACGAGGCGCGGGTGACGCCGACCGGGCCCGGCTACGCGACGGCCGCGGGCGCGACCTACGCGGCCAACTATCCGGCCGAGTACGCGGCGCTGGGGCGGTCGGCCGACCTGGCGGCGCTGGTCCGGGACACGGGTGGCCGGCAGTTCCGGCCGGGCGAGGCCGAGGCCATCGCCGCGTTCGCCCGCGAGCGGGCGGTCGCCGTCCGCGAGGTGCGCGACGAGTGGGACTGGCTCGCGCTCGTGCTCGCGCTCGTGCTCTTGCTCGCCGAGGTCGGGCTCCGGCGGCTTCAAGTGTACCGTGGCCGTACCCGACTCGAGAGCGGGCTGATCTCCAGATGAGCACCATCGGACGCTCGGTCAACGTCGCGCTCGTCGGGCTGATCGTGCTGGCGCTGGTCGGCACCGCCGGCGCGACCGTCGTCTACCGCGAGTCGATCGAGGGGATGGAACAGCGCAACGAGGCTCTCGTCGAGCGCAACGAGCGGCTGTCGGCCGAGCTGAACGAGACGCGGTCGAACCTGACCGAGACCCGCCGGGAGCTGCGCGAGCTGAACCGGAGTCTGCGGACCACGCGGGGCGACGTCCAGCAGGTCGCCGACGAGCTCCAGTCGACGGAGGACCAGCTCAACAGCACCCGGGGCGAGCTGGCGACCACCCGCGAGAACCTCCGGGACGCCCGGGCGACGATCGACTCGCTCGACGCCCAGATCTCGGCGCTGCGGGCCGAGCGCAACGCGCTCCGCTCGACCGTCGCCGACCTGCGCGACGAGAACGAGCAGCTGCTGGCCGAGAACGACGAGCTCCGGGCCGACGTGAACGAGCTCCAGAACCGGATCGCCGAGCGCGACGACGAGATCGAGGAGCTCGATAACCGGGTCGACTCGCTCGAGCGCCGGTTGAACGAGGCCTGCCGGCAGATCCCGGCCGAGGACCGGCCGAACGCCTGCCGATGACCGACGCCACGCCCCGCGACCGGATGCGACGCGCGGTCCGTGCGGTCAGGCGCGAGGCCCGGAAGGTGGCGGTCGTCCACGCGACCGCCGACGCGACGGTCGCGACGCTGGCCGCGAGCCTCGCGGTCGAGCTGGTCGGCGTGGCCGCGCTGCCGGCCGCGGTGCCGCGCCGGCTCGCCCTGCCGCCGGCGGCCGTGGCGGCGGGGCTCCCGCCGGCGCTCGACGCCGCCGCGCTCGTCGGGGCCGCGGCGGGGCTCGTCGTCCTCGTCGCGGGGCTGGCCGTCCGGCTCCGCCGGCCGGCGGTCGAGCGGTTCGAGGCGGTCAACCCGCCGGTGGCCGAGGCGCTCCGGACCGGCCGGGACGCGCTGGCGGCCGGGCGCGAGGGGCCGATGGCCGACCGGCTCTACGAGTCGGTGACCGAGCGCCTGGGCGAGACGTCGAGTCTCGGCCTGCTGCGGCTCCGCCGGCTCGCGGCGGCGCTCGTGCTCGTCGGCCTGCTGTCGACGGCCACCGTCGGCACCGCCGCCGTCGACGTCGGCCTCGGGACCGGGACGACCGCCGGGACCCCCGACGACGGGACGCGAGGCCCGCCGCCCGAGGACCGCTACACCGGGCTGGAGAACCCCGACGAGGTGCTGGGCGAGCCCGAGGACGTGAGCGCGGGGAGCGAGCCGGTGAACGCGACCGTCGGCACCCGGGCCGGGACGAACGGCTCGGCGTCGGCCGAGCGCTACGCGACCGGCGGGTTCGCCTCGGACGCGGCCGTCGAGAGCCAGCAGGCCGGCTTCGCCGAGCAGGAGCGTCTCGAGGACGCCGAGCTGATCCGCGAGTACAACCTGCGAATCCGGGAGGAGTCGTGAGCGACGCGACCGACGAGGAGATCGACCGGCTCCAGGCCAAGCTCGAGCGCGTGCGCGGCGAGGTGGGCAAACGCATCGTCGGCCAGCGCGACGTGCTCGAACAGCTGCTGGTCTGTCTGCTGGCCGACGGCAACGCCCTGCTGGAGTCGAACCCGGGGCTCGGAAAGACCACCCTCGTCCGGACGCTGTCGGCGGTGACCGACCTCGACTTCTCGCGGGTGCAGAACACCCCGGACCTGATGCCCTCGGACATCACGGGCACCGAGATCATCCAGGAGTCGGGCGGGCGCCGGGAGTTCGTCTTCGAGCGCGGGCCGATCTTCGCGAACGTCGTCCTCGCCGACGAGATCAACCGCGCGACGCCCAAGACCCAGGCGGCGATGCTGGAGGCGATGCAGGAGCGCCAGGTGACCGCGGCGGGCGAGACCCACGCGCTCCCGGATCCCTTCTTCGTGCTGGCGACCCAGAACCCGATCGACCAGGGCGGCACCTACCCGCTGCCGGAGGCCCAGACCGACCGCTTCCTGCTGAAGATCCTGCTCGACTACCCCGGCTTCGACGAGGAGCGCGACATCGTGAGCCTCTACACCGAGGGCGCGCCCGCGCCCGACGTCGAGCGGGTGCTGACCGCCGACGAGCTGCTCCGGCTCCAGGCGCTCGTCCGGGACGTGCCCGTGGCCGAGGACCTCCGCGACCGGGCGATCCGGCTGGTCCGTGCGACCCGCGAGGACGAGGCCGTCGAGTTCGGCGCCAGCCCCCGCGCGAGCATGGCGATCGTGCTCACCGCGAAGGCCCGGGCCTTCCTTGAGGGCCGCGCGCACGTCTCGTGGGCCGACGTGGAGGCGATGGCGCCGCCGGTGTTGCGCCACCGCACGATCCTCGACTTCCGGGCCGAGCGCGAGGGCGAGACCGCAGACGACGTGATCGAGCGCCTGCTCGACGAGGTCGGATGACCGTCGAGCCGGACTTTCTCGACGAGCTCGGGCGGTTCGACGCCTCGCTCGACCGGCCCTCGACGGACGCCCGCCAGGGCGACCAGGAGTCGCCCCACCTCGGCGAGGGGCTGACCTTCAGCGACTACCGGCGCTACTCGCCGGGCGACGACACCCGGCTGATCGACTGGCGTCTCTACGCCCGCACGGAGGAGTACTTCATCAAGCAGTTCGAGGAGGAGCGAAGCCTCACCGTCCACGTCCTGCTCGACGCCAGCGCCTCGATGGACTACGGCGCGGGCGACGCCCGCAAGTTCGAGTTCGGCGCGAAACTCGGGCTCGGCTTCGCCTACCTCACGGTCGAGGAGAACAACGACGTGCGCGTCTCGACGTTCGCCGACCGCCACGAGCGCCTCGACACCGGCCGGTCGAACCGCGGCGAGCTCCTGCGGGTGATCGATCTCGTGAACGCGACCGAGCCAAGCGGCGAGGCCCGCTTCGAGGCGGCGCTTGGCGAGTACGCCGCCACCGTCGGCTCGCGCTCGCTGGTCGTCGTCGTCAGCGACTTCCTCGCCGACCCCGACGACGTGGAGGCGGGGCTGGCCGCGCTCGCCGAGAACGACCTGGTCTGTCCCCACGTCGTCGCGCCCGGCGAGCGCGCGCCGACCGCCGAGGGCGACACGATCTTCGTCGAGCCCGAGACCGGCGCGGAGCGCCGGAGCTACTTCGCCGGGACGCTCGCCCGGCGCTACCGCGACCGTCTCGACGAGCACGTCGCCGCCGTCGACGCCCGCTGTCGGGACCTCCGGGCCGAGCACCCGGTCGTCGACACCGGCGACGAGTTCTTCGAGGCGTTCTCGTCGGTCTGGATCGGCGGGTAGTCGGGACCGCACCGCACCGCACCGCACAGTACCGCACCGTACCGTAACCCCTTCCGCGCTCGCGGCCGCCCCACGGGTATGCGCTATCTCCCGTGGGCGCTGGTCGCGCTCGGGGCCTACTCCTTTGTCGCCCCGCTGATGAGCGTCGCGACGACGGGCGAGGTTCGGATCCCGAGCACCGTCGCCGCGATGATCGCCAACACCATCCTCGTCGTCGGGACGGTCGCGGTGGTCGCCTACACCGGTGGCGCGGTGGGACCGTACCTCAGCCACCCCAAGACGCCGTACGTCCTCGCGGGCGGGGCCTTTCTCACCGTCGGCATCCTCGCGTACTACCGGGCGCTCGCGCTCGGCCCCGTCAGCGTCGTCGTCCCGGTGTTCGGGCTCTTTCTCGTCGTCTCCTCGGTCATCGGCGTGGTCTTTCTCGACGAGGCCATGACCGCCCGCAAGGGGGCGGGGATCGCGCTCGCGCTCGTGGCGGTCTATCTCGTCTCGGTCGAGTAGCGCGCGACGGCGACGGTGCTACACCGCGACGCGACACGGCACGGCGCGGCGCGGAGAGTTATGTGGGCCGGGGTCGAACGCCGGGTATGGTCCAGACCGACTCGGACAGCGCGCTGGCGGTCGGCGACCCGGCCCCGGGGTTCGAGCTCCGGGGGGTCGACGGCGCCGACCACGCGCTCGCCGACCTCGAGACGACGGCGGTGCTGGTCGTGTTCACCTGCAACCACTGTCCGTACGCGGTGGCGAAGTTCGACGAGCTGAACCACCTCGCCGCCACCTACGACGACCTGACCGTCGTGGGGATCAACCCGAACGACGAGACGGAGTACCCCGAGGACTCGTTCGAGCGGATGATCGAGTACGTCGAGGCGGGCCGGATCGCCTACGACGCCTACCTCCGCGACGAGACGGGCGACGTGGCCCGGGCCTACGGCGCGGTCTGTACGCCCGACCCGTTCCTGCTCGCCGCCGACGAGGCGGCCCCGTCGGGCTACCGGCTGGCCTACCACGGCCGGCTCGACGACGCGCTCGACCCGGACGACGAGCCCGAGCGGTTCCACGCGCGCGAGGCGGTCGAGGCGGTGCTGGCCGGCGAGGCGGTGTCGTTCGCCGACGAGGACCTGCCCTCGCGGGGCTGTTCGATCAAGTGGCGAGACTGATCGGGGGCCGAACGCTTTAGCGCCGCCGGGTCGCAGGGCGTCCCATGACAGGGACCGACGCGGACGGCGACGACCTCCCGCCGGTGTACGGCGGCGAGATCCTCCACGTCCACCTCGACGACGGCCGGACCGAGACCGAGGCGCTCGACCCCGAGACGGCGCGGCGCTACCTCGGCGGCAACGGACTCGCGGTCCGGCAGGTGGCCGAGCACGTCCCGCCCGAGGCCGGCGCGTTCGACCCCGAGAACGTCGCCGTCCTGACCGTGGGGCCGATGACGGCCACCCCGTTCCAGTCGACGAGCCGGGGGCTGGTCGGCTTCGTCAGCCCGATGACCGGCGGCTTCTTCGACAGCACCTTCGGGGGCACCTTCCCGCGGGCACAGAAGACGACCGGCTTCGACGCCGTCGTGCTCCACGGCCGGGCGCCGGAGCTGTCCTACGTCCGGATCGACCAGGACGGCGCGCGCCTGGAGTCGGCGACCGATCTCGCGGGCGCCGAGACCTACGAGACCTGCGCCCGGATCCGCGAGCGCGAGGGGGTCGGCCACGACAGCCACGTGCTGGCGGCGGGGCCGGCGGGCGAGAACCGGGTGCGTTTCGCCTGTCTGCTCCACGACGGCGAGGATCGCGAGGGCGTCGCCGGGCGGGGCGGCGCGGGCGCGGTGTTCGGGGCGAAAAACGTCAAGGCCGTCGCCGTCCGCGAGGGCGACGTCCGGCCGGAGCCGGTCGGCGACCTCCGCTCGGTGACGATCCCCCGGACCAAGCCGATGATGGACGAGACCGAGATGCTCCAGGAGTTCGGCACCAGCGGGCTGGTCAACCCGATCAACGAGATGGGCAAGCTGGGCGCGCACAACTACCGGAGCGAGCAGTCCGACCCCGAGGCGGCCGAGCGGATCTCGGGCGAGCGCCTGCGCGAGGAGTACGTCACCGACGACACGACGTGTGCAAACTGCGCGGTCCGGTGTGGCAAACACGTCACCGTCGAGGGCGAGGGCCTGACCGACGCGAAGATCCCCGAGTTCGAGAGCCTCTACGCGACGGCGACGATGAACGACGTCTTCGACGCCGAGCGGATCGTCGCCGCCAACGACGCCTGCGACCGGCTGGGGATGGACAGCATCTCGTGGGGCGCGACCGTCGCCTTCGCCCGCGAGTGCGCCGAGGAGGGGCTGGTCGAGGACCACCCCGGACTCGAGTTCGGCGACGCCGACGGCCTGGTCGATCTGGCGGGCCGGACCGCCCGGCGCGAGGGCTTTGGCGACCGCCTCGCCGAGGGCTCGTTTCGCCTGGCCGCGGCGCTCGACCCCGAGGCCGAGCGCTACCTCCACGGCACCAAACAGCTCGAGTACGCCGCCCACTCGCCGCGCGGGCTGAAAGGGATGAGCATCGGCTACGCCACCTCGACGCGCGGGGGCTCACACCACGACACCCGCCCGACGCTCCAGTACGAGGGGGTCCACAGCGAGACGACCGACGGCACCGCCGAGTGGGCCGCGCGGATCCAGCACTTCACCGCGCTGGGCGATTCGCTCACCCAGTGTCGGTTCGTCAGCGAGGGGGGCTGGGGCAAGCGGATCAACGACCGCTACCGCGACGCGCTCGTGGCCGCGACGGGCTGGGAGCTCTCGGTCGACGACGTCGAGGCCATCGGCGAGCGCATCTACACCCTCGAGCGGCTGGTCAACGTCGCGCGCGGCGTGGCCTCGCGCGAGACCGACACGCTCTCGCACCGCGTCATGCACGAGCCGATCCCCGAGGGGCCGGCCGAGGGGATGTACTGCCCGCCCGACGAGCTCGCGGCCATGCTCGACGAGTACTACGCCGTCCGGGGCTGGGACGACGACGGCCGGCCGACGCTCGCGACCGTCGACCGCCTCGACGTGGGCGACCCCAACGGGCTGGTCGGCGTCCCCGACCGCGACGGGCTGGCCCCCGAGCGCGGCGGCGACGGGCCGATCGCGGGCGACTAGGCTAGTCGGAGAGCGCGTCGAGCGCCTCGCGGGCGTTCTCGACCGCCGCCGACCGCTCGGCGGGGTAGGCCTCGACCTTCGCGCGGAGGGTGATCCCGCGGCCGAGCCGGACCTCGCCGTTCAGCGCCGCCGCCTTGTCCAGCCGACAGAACAGCGCGCAGTCGTCGTCGATCCGCTCGTCGAGTTCGGCCCGGATCGTCGCGGCGACCGAGCCCTCGGCCAGCCGGCCGAGCACGTGTCTGATCTCGTCGGCCCGCTCCAGCCGGGTCGAGAGCACGACGATCCGGTCGCCGTGGTGGCCGTGGCTCTCGGCGCGGTCGAACTCGGTCGCCTCGGGCACGAGCGTCCGGAGCGCCCGCTCGACCAGCGCCTCGTCCTCGGTTGCGTAGGCGAACGCGCGGAGGTCGACGTAGTGAAACGGGACCGACGACACGACCGGGGCTTACTCCTCGGCCGCGTCCGCGTCGGCGTCGTCGGCCGGGGCCAGCGCGTCGGCCGGCACGCCCGCCTCCTGGCCGTCGTCGAAGCTGACGGTGTAGGTGTTGTCGCCGAACATCGTCTCCATCACCTGCGTGACGGTGCCGACCTCGCCGTCGTGTTCGCTGTGCTTGTCGTGCAAGACGACGCGGTCGTCTTCGTCGTACTCCATACCCGCCCGTACGCGCTGGCGGACAAAAAGACGGTGATACGACCGTCAGCGCTCGGCCTCGTCGCCCGCCGGCCCGTGGCGCGCCGGGCGGTCGGTGTGTTGGCCCCAGAAGCCGGGGTACTTCGTGACCGCGAGGTCGTCGGTCACGGTCACGCGACAGGCGAGGCGCAGCCCCGCGTCGGGGTCGTGTGGCGGGGCGGCGAGGCGCGCGCGCTCGCGGGCGCTCGGCGAGGGAACGGCGTCGTCGGGCTCGATCCGGACGGCACAGGTGCCACAGGTGCCGTGTCCCCGGCAGTTCAGCGCCCCGGACCGGCCGTTGTGTGGCGCGACGCCGGCCTCGCGGAGCACGTCGCGCAGGACGGCGCCGCGCTCGCACTCGATCTCGCGGCCGCGGTAGCGGACGACTGGCATACGCTCGCGAGGGTCGGCACGCCCGTAGCCCTGTCGCCGGCGCGGGACGGGGCGGAGCGACGGCCCCCGTCGCCCCTAAGTACGCGCGCCCCCTGCGCCGGGGTATGGACACGACGCGACGCGCCCTCCTGGCCGGGGTCGGCGGGGCAGGGCTCGCGGGGCTGTCGGGCTGTCTGGGCGGGGTGCTCGGGAGCGGCGGGGCCGGGGGCGGCGAGTGTGGCCCGCTCGAGGAGTCGACGGTCTCGGAGCTTCCGCCGCCGGTTGCGGGCGATCCAGAGGCGGGCGTGACGGTCGCGGTGTTCGAGGACTTCGCCTGTCCCCACTGCGCGACCTTCAGCCTCGAGGTTGTGCCCGAGCTACGCGAGCGGCTGCTCGACCCCGGGCGGGTCCGGTACGAGCACCGCGACTTCCCGCTGCCGGTCGACGAGCGGTGGTCGTGGGCGGTCGCGAGCGCGGCCCGTGGCGTCCAGGACGCGGTCGGGGACGAGGCCTTCTTCTCGTTCGCGACGGCCTGTTTCGAGAACCAGCGCGACTACTCGCTCTCGCTGCTGGGCGAGTTGGGGGTCGAGGCGGGCGTCGACGACGGGTGTGCGGTGCGGACCGACGCCGCGAACGAGAGCTACCGGCCGGTCGTCGAGGCCGACCGCCGACGGGCGCGCGACCTGGGCGCCGGCGGCACGCCCGCGGTGTTCGTGAACGGGCGCTCGGTCCGCGGGACCGCGGACGCGATCGTGAGTGCAGTCGAGGCGGCGGAGTA
>CAZMLQ010000064.1:0-12722 GCA_964567195.1 uncultured Haloferacaceae archaeon
CAAGACGATCCGCGCCGGCCGGGGCGGGATCGTCATGTGTGACGCCGAGTACGCCGACGCGGTCGACGCCGCGGTGTTTCCCGGCTCGCAGGGCGGCCCGCTGATGCACAACGTCGCGGGCAAGGCCGTCGGCTTTCGCGAGGCGCTCGAGCCCGAGTTCGAGCGCTACGCCGAGCAGGTGGTGGCCAACGCCCGCGCGCTCGCCGACGCCTTCGACGAGCGGGGGCTGGCGCCCGTCTCGGGCGGCACCGACACCCACCTCGTGCTGGTCGACCTCCGGGAGTCCCACCCCGACCTCAGCGGCGGCGACGCCGAGGGCGCCCTCGATGCGGCCGGGATCGTGCTCAACGCCAACACGGTCCCCGGCGAGAGCCGCTCGCCGTTCGATCCCAGCGGGATCCGCGCCGGCACCGCCGCGCTCACCACCCGTGGCTTCGACGAGCGCGCGGTCCGCGAGGTCGGCCACCTGATCTGTGACGTGGTCGACGCCGCGGCCGACCCCGAGGCCGACCTCTCGGCCGTCACCGACGAGGCCGCCGACCGGGTCGCGACGCTCTGTGCCGAACACCCGCTCTACGAGTAGGCCGCGGGGGAACGGTCAAGTGCGTGCCGACCCCGGCCGGAGCATGGACGGAGCCGAGCCCGGCCGGGGGCGACAGGCGTGAGCGATCGCGAGGTGACCGACGCCGGCCAGGACGGCGAGACGGCCGACGCCGGCCGGGACGACGAGGCGGGCGAGACCGGCAGCGACTACCTGCTTGCGGCGCTGACGGCCGAGGGCGTGACCGACCTGTTCGGGCTGGTCGGCGAGGGCAACGCCCACCTGCTCGACCGGACCAACGACCACGCGGTCGCGTACCACTACGCCCGCCACGAGCAGGTTGCGGTCGGGATGGCCGACGGCTACGCCCGGACGACCGGCCGGGTCGGGGTCTGTACGCTCACCCACGGCCCGGGCCTGACCAACGGCGCGACGGGTATCGCGGCCGCCGACCGCGACGGCGTCCCCCTGGTCGTGGTGGTGGGTGACACCGACCGCGAGGGGCGCGAGACCTCGCTCCAGTATCTCGACCACCTCGGGCTGGCCGATCCGATCGACATCTACGGCACCCGCGTCGAGACGGGTCCCGACCTCCGCCGGGCGCTCCGGGCCGCCTTCGACGCCGCCCGGACCCGGTCGGGGCCGGCGGTGCTCGAGGTGCCCGGCGACGTCCAGTCCGGCCCGGCGCCCGAGACCCCCTACGAGCCGGTGCCGCGCTCGCCCCAGCGGGTCGCGCCCGACCCCGACCGGCTGGCCGAGGCCGCGGCGGTGCTCGCCGACGCCGACCGACCGACGATCCTCGCCGGGGGCGGGGCCGCCCGGTCCGGGGCGGCCGACGCGGTCGCCGCGCTCGCCGACCGGCTCGGCGCACCCGTCGCCTCGACCTACTTCGCCAAGGGGCTGCTCGGCGACGACCACCCGCTCCACGTCGGCATCGCGGGCACGTTCATGACGCCCGCGGCGGCCGATCTGGTGCCCGAGACCGACGCCCTGCTGGCGGTGGGCGCCCGCCTGTCGGGCAAGACGACGCGCTACGGCGCGCTGTTCGACGACGCCGACGTGGTACAGATCGATCTGGACCGCACCGCGATCGGCACCCACCGCGATCCCACCGTCGGGGTGGTGGGCGACGCCCGCGCCGCCTGCGAGGCGCTGGCCGAGCGGGTCGATCCGGCCCCCGACCGGACCGACCGGGTGCGCCGACGGGTCGCGGCCGCCGACCGCCCGGCCGACGTGGCGACCGAGACGGCGCCCGACCGGATCGACCCCCGGACGCTCTGTCTCGCGCTCGCCGAGCGCCTGCCCGACGACGCGACCGTCGCCATCGACTCGGGCAACAACACCGGCTTCCCCGCGGTCTTTCACCCGCTCGGGCGGGGCGGTCGGATGCTCGTCAACGGCAACTTCGGGACGATGGGCTACGCGCTGCCGGCGGCGCTTGGCGCGGCGGTCGTCGACGACGAGCCCGTCGTCTGTTACACCGGCGACGGCGCCTTGCTCCAGGTGCTCGGCGATGTCGAGACCGCGGCGCGGCTCTCGCTTCCGGTGCTCGTGGTCGTGTTGAACGACGCCAGCTACGGGATCATCCGCCACCGCCAGCGGATGGACTACGGCCGCGAGACGACCGCGAGCTACGACAGCCCCGACCTCGCGGCGACCGCCGAGGGGCTCGGCGCCCCGGCCGCGACCGTGCGCTCGGTCGACGACCTCGGCGTCGTCGACGACTTCCTCGCCGATCCGTCCGGCCCGCTCGTGCTCGACGCCCGGACGATCCGGTCGGTCACCCGGCCGGGCTTCCCGCCGTACTAGCCGCCGAGGTAGGCGTCGACGACGCGCTCGTCGCGCAACACCTCGTCGGGCGGCCCCGTCGCGAGCAGGCGGCCGTCTGCCATCACGATCAGCCGATCGACCAGCGCCGAGAGCGTCTCCAGCTCGTGTTCGATCACCACGACCGTCAGCCCGTCCGCGTTGAGCGAGCGGACGTGGTCGGCGATCGACCGGGTGAGCGTGGGGTTGACGCCGGCGAACGGCTCGTCGAGCAAGAGCACGTCGGGCTCGAGCATCAGCGCCCGCGCGAGCTCGAGCAGCTTGCGCTGGCCGCCCGAGAGCGTGCCGGCGTAGGCCCCGCGCAGGTCGGCGAGCTCGAAGCGCTCGATCAGCTCGGCCGCCCGCTCGCCGACGACCGCCTCGCGCTCGCGCATCGCCTCCGACCGGGCGAGCGCGTGGAGCGCCCGCTCGCCCGGCTGGTCGGGCGCGGCCAGCCGGACGTTCTCGTCGACGGTCATCGTCCGGAGCTCGCGGGTGAGCTGGAAGGTCCGCACCAGCCCCGCCCGCGCCGTCTCGTGGGGGGCGGCGCCGGTGACGTCCCGCCCGAACAGCGCCACCCGGCCGGCGTCGGGCTCGACCACCCCGCTGACGCAGTTGAACAGCGTCGTCTTGCCCGCCCCGTTGGGCCCGATCACGCCGACGAGCTCGCCGTCGGCCACCGAGAGGTCGAGCCCGTCGAGCGCGACCAGCCCGCTGAACTCCTTCGAGAGCCCCGTCACCGAGAGGGCGGCGTCGGCGGTCGGCTCCCCGCCCGCGGTCGCGTCGGGGACGCTCACCGGTCCACCCCCAGAGCCTCGGCGTCACCGAACAGCCCCTCGGGCCTGTAGCGGATCACGCCGACCAGCACGAGCCCGACGACGATCAGCCGGATCGAGGCGAAGTCGGTCTGGTCGATCGGGCCGATCCCGGTGAAAAATCGGGTGAACAGGCGGAGGCTCATGATGACCGTCAGCCCGACGAGCACGGCCCGGTTGTTGGCGGGGCCGCCGAGCAACATCCCGATCCAGACGACGACGGTGACGTTGAGGGTGAAAAATCCGGGGGCGACGGCGCCGTTAAACAGCGCGAACAGCCCGCCGGCCAGTCCGGCCAGCGCCGAGCCGTAGACGAACGCCGACATCTTGTAGCGGAAGGGGTTCTTGCCGAGCGAGGCGGCCGCGAGCTCGTCGGCGCGGATCGCCCGGAGCACCCGGCCGTAGGGCGCGGTGACCAGCCGCTCGACGACGGCGTAGGTCGCGAGCAACACCGCCCCGAAGACGAGCGCGGTGGCGAAAAGGCCCGTCGCGGGGTTGGGCGCGAGCGCGTCGATCGGCTGGGGGACGCCGAGCAGGCCGACGTTGCCCCCGGTCACCGGGCGGACGGCGTCGGAGAGGTCGTGGAGGATCTCCGCGGCCGCCAGCGTGACGATGGCGAGGAAGTCCTCGCGCAGACGCAGCGAGGTGAGCCCGAGCACGACCCCGAGCAGGCCCGCCAGCACGACCCCGAGCGCCAGCCCGAGCGGCCAGGGCAGCCCCAGCCCGATCCCCGCGAACGGGTCGTTCGCCGCCACGATGGCCGTCGCGTAGCCGCCGACGGCGAAGAAGGCGACGTGGCCGAAGTTGACCAGCCCGGTGAAGCCGTACTCCAGGTTCAGCCCGACGACGAGGACGCCGTACAGCAAGAGCAGGATGCCGACCTCGAGGAAGACGAGCGTCCACCCCGGCAGCGAGAGCACCAGCGGGCCGAGCGTGAACGCGCCCGCGACGGCCAGGAGGACGAGCCCCAGGACCGGGAGGACGGGCACGGCCAGACCGGCGAGGGGGCCGCCGGCGTCGTCCGCGTCGTTCACGCCTCGCGCACCTCCCCGCCGGCGATGCCGCTGGGTCTGACGAGCAGGACGAGGATCAACACGAGAAAGGCGACGGTGGTGCCGAGCTGGGTGGCGCCGCTGGGGAGGAAGGCGACGGCCAGCGAGATGACCACCCCGATGACGTAGGAGCCGGCGACCGCGCCGTAGGGCGAGCCGGCACCGCCGAGGATGGCCGCGGCGATGATCGGCAGGAGCTGCGAGAAGCCGATGCCGGCGTTGACGTTGGTCTGGACGCCGACGACCAGGCCGGCGAGCCCGGCGAGCGCGCCCGCGAGCAGCCAGACGGCCGCCCGGATCCGGTCGGTCCGGATACCGGTCACGAGCGCCAGCGCCTCGTCGTCGGCGGTGGCACGCATCGCGATGCCCAGCCGGGTTCGCGTGAGCAACAGGTGGGTCACGAGCACCGTCGCGAGCGCGAGCCCGACGGCCAGCGCCTGCTGGCTGGTGACGAAGAAGTCACCGAGCAGGTCGACCCCGCCGACGGGGAGGTCGGGGACGCCCTCGACCCGGACGGTCGTGGTCTGGACCTTCTCGAAGTAGCGGGTGCGCTGGCCGGCGACGAGCCGGATCCCGTTGCGAAGCGCCAGCCCGAGGCCGATGCTCGTCAACAGCAGCGGGATCGGACCGGCCTCCTGGAGCGGGGCGAAAAAGAGCCACGCGAGCGCGAGGCTGAGGGCGGCGCCGGCGACGACGGCGACGACCCCGGCCACGGGGAGAGGCAGTCCGGCGGTCGCGGCGACGGCGAAGCCGACGTAGGCACCGACCGTGAGGTACTCGCCGTAGGCGAAGTTGATCATGTCGACGATGCCGTAGACGAGCGTGAACCCGACGGCCGCGATGGCGATGTACGAGCCGGTCACCAGCCCGAACAGCACGTTCTGTATGAGTCCCATGGTGTGTGTCGATGACGCCCGGCCCCCGGCACGTCCGGGGTCGCGCCCGCGCCCGGCGTCGGTGTGGCGGTCTCAGTACTCGGTCACCGCGTCGCTCAGGTCGTCCGCGTCGATGGTCTCGATAACCTCGAACGTCGAGCCCGTGGCCTCGTAGATGGCGACGCTGCCGAGCACGTTGCCGAAGCCGGTGAAGTCGACGGTGGTGCCCGCGCCCTGGAAGTCGATCTCCTCGCCGGCGTCGAGTGCCTCCTTGCCCGCGGCGAAGGTGGTGACCTCCGTGCCGCCGCTCCGGGTGACCGGCCCGAGGTTGCGCTCGATCGCCGCGGGCGTCGCCTCGCCGCCGCGGTGGAGCGCGAGCGCCGTCGCCACGACGGCGTCGTAGGCCGGCGCGGTCCAGGCGTTCAGCTCCGCGTCGCCGTAGGCGTCGAACTCCTCGGCGAAGGTGTCGTAGTACGGTCCCTGGCCGGTCGGGGAGGCCGACCACGCCCCTTCGAGGGCGCCGCCGACGGCGCTCGCCAGCTCGTCGGTGTTGAGGGTGTCCTCGAGCATCGGCTGTCGCCCGTAGCCCGCGTCGGCCCAGTTGCGGAGCAGGGTGGTGGCGTCCTCGACGGCCAGCCCGACGGCGAACGCGTCGAACTCGGCGCCGAACAGCCGGTCGAGGTCGGCCTGGTAGCTGGACTTGCCCTCCTCGACCTCGACCCGGCGGGCGATCGTGCCCCCAAGGGTCTCGAACGCGCTCACCACGCCGTCGGCCCACGACGTCTCGCCCTGCGAGGAGCCGTGGATGACGCCGAGCGTCTCGACGCCCTCCTTGGAGAGCTTGCGGGCCGCGCCCGCGGTGTGGACCGTATCGGAGATGGTCGTCCGCCAGATCCACTCGTCGTCGCTCAGCTCCTCGGGGGTGTCGTGGTCGCCGCCTCGGCCGTCGAGCGCCGTCGAGCCCGGCCACGGCGTGACGATCGGCGTCTCCTGCTCGACCAGGAAGTCGAACAGCGGGGTGATCTCGCTGGAGAACAGCCCGTTGATCGCCAGCGCGCCGTCGTTGTTGACGAGCTGGGTCACCACCGACCGGGCCTGCTGGGGGTTGACCGCCGTGTCGCGCCGCCGGACGGTCAGCTCGGCCCCGAGCGGGCCGCCGGCATCGTTGATCGCCTCGACAGCCATGTCCGTCGCCTGCGTGATCCCCGGCTGGAGGAAGTCCCACTTGCCGGTGAGCGCCCCCGGCTGGCCGAACAGGACGCTGTCGGGGCCCGAGTCGGTCGCGCCGGTCGTCGTGCCCCCCGTCTCCGTCTCGGTCGCGGTCGACCCGCCGCCGGCCGTCGTCTCGCCACCGCCGGCGCCGGAGTCCGAGTCGGAGCCCGAGCCGGACGTGCTCACGCAGCCGGCGACCCCGCCCAGTCCGAGCGCCCCCGCGGCCGCCAGGTAGCGCCGTCGGCTCGTCCGATCGCTGTCCCGAGTCATGGTCGTCGTGTGTAACGATAAAGCGCCACTTAGCGGTTGTGGAACGCCCCCGGGGGCCTACAGCTCCACGTCGACGTTGCCGCGGTCGGTCACCGTCGCCTCGGCGCCGGGCGGGAGCACGGCGGTCGCGCTCGACTCCTCGAGGATCGCCGGGCCGGCGACCGTCTCGCCCGGCGCGAGGCGCTCGCGGTCGATCACCGCCGTCTCGACGAAGCCCGGCCCGTCGAAGTAGACGTCGCGAACGCCGGTCCGGGCCGGGCCGTCGGCCGCCCCGTCGGCGGCCGCGTCGAGCGCGGCCGTGGGGATCGTGCCCGAGACCCGGACGGTGACGAGTTCGACCGGCTCGTCGCGCATCGCGTGGCCGTACCGGCGGGCGTGGGCGTCGTGGAACCGCCCGGTGACGGCCGCCAGCGAGTCGGCGGTGAACGCGCCCTCGGACAGCGGCACCCGCACCTCGTAGGACTGGCCGTGGTAGCGCATGTCGAGGGTGGTCTCGACGGCCACCTCGTCGGGGTCGAACCCCTGTTCGCGAAAGCGCCCGAGCAGGCGTTCGCGCACCTCGCCGAGCACGTCGGCGCCGGTCTCGGCGTCGGGCTCGGTCCCCCGGTAGGCCTGGGACTCGTCCATGCGCACGTCCGCGAGCAGGAGCCCGCGCGCCGAGAAGACCCCGGGGCTTCGCGGCAGCACCACCGAGCCGATGTCCATGTTCGCGGCGACCGGGGCGGCCTGCATCGGGCCGGCCCCGCCGAACGCGACCAGCGTGAACTCGGCCGGGTCGCGCCCGCGCTCGACCGTCACCCGGCGGATCTCGCGGGCCATCCGGGCGTTCGCCACCTGGAGCACCGAGAGCGCGGCCTCCTCGGACGTGACGCCCAACGGCTCCGCGATCCGCTCGCGCACGGCGGCGTGGGCCGCCTCGGTGGCGGGCTCGTCGAGGAAGGCGCCGGGATCGACCCGGCCGAGCACGAGGTTGGCGTCGGTGACGGTCGGCTCCTCGCCGCCGCGGCCGTAACAGACCGGGCCGGGGTCGGCGCCGGCCGAGCGCGGGCCGACCCGGAGCCCGCCCGCCTCGTCGACCCAGGCGATCGAGCCCCCGCCCGCGCCGACCGTGCTGATGTCGATCAGGGGGACCTTCACCGGCAGGTCGTCGATCTCGCCCTCGGTCGTGCGGACCAGATCGCCCTCCTCGACGATGCTCACGTCGGCGCTCGTCCCGCCCATGTCGAGCCCGATCGCGTTGGTTCGCGACTCCGCGGCGGCCACGTCGCGCATCGCCACCGCGCCCGCGGCCGGTCCCGACAGCACCGTCCGGATCGCGGACCGGACCGCCTGTTCGGTGCCGAACAGCCCGCCGCCCGAGTGCATCACGTTCAGCGGGGCCGCGATCCCCAGCCGGTCGATCCCGTCGGTCAGGCGGTCGAGGTAGTCCCGGATCGTCACCTTCACCGCCTCGTTGAGCACCGTCGTCACCGTGCGGTCGTACTCGCGGGCCTCGGGGTAGACCGCCGAGGAGAGCGCGTAGGGCAGGTCGGTCTCGGCCTCGATCGCCGCGCCGATCCGGCGCTCGTGGTCGTCGTTCAGGTGGGCGAACAGCGTCGAGACGACGATCGACTCGACGCCCGCCGCGGCCAGTTCGCGGGCGGCCTCGCGGGCGCGCTCCTCGTCGAGGGGGTCGACCACGTCGCCCGCGTAGTCCAGTCGGCCGGGCACGCCGAGCCGCCGGCGCCGTGGCACCAGCGACGGCGGCTTGTCGGTCTGGAGGTCGTACAGCTCCGGTCGGGTCTGGTCGCCGATCTCGAGGACGTCTTCCAGCCCCGCGTTCGTGAGCAGCCCGAGATCGGGAATCTCGCCCTCCAACACCGCGTTCGTGCCGACGGTCGTCCCGTGGCTGAGAAATCCGACCGCACCGGGATCGGCCCCGGTCTCGGCCAGGATCTCCTCGATCCCGGTCACCACGCCCTCGTCGAACGCCGCGGGCGTCGAGGGGGTCTTGGTCACCGTCACCCGGCCCGTCTCGGCGTCGTAGAGCACCACGTCGGTGAAGGTGCCGCCCGTGTCGACGCCGATCCGGACGGTCACCGCTCGGCCCCCCCGTCGGCGGCGGGCTCGGGCGTCTCTTCGTCCTCCATCGCCGCCCGGCGCTCGGCCGTCGCCTCGCGGTCGAGGTCGCCGTCGGCGATCACGACGCCGTAGGCCTCGCGGGCGGCCGCCGGGCTCACCTTCCCGTCGCGCACGTCGGCGAGCACGCGCTCGGGGTCGCGCCCGGTCGGATCGCCGTAGCCCCCACCTCCGGGGGTGCGCAGACTCACCACGTCGTCGGGCGCGAGGTCGGTCGTCGACTTCGAGCCAAGCGGCGTGGCGTCGCCGTCCGGGTTGCGGACGAACTCGGCCGAGACGCCGGGGTCGCCGCCGAACAGCCCCCACGGCCGCGAACGGGTGCGGTCGGTCAAAAGCGAGAAGCTGGCGTGCTCGCCGTAGAAGTCGTAGTCCCGGCGGACCCCGAGCCCGCCGCGGGTGCGACCCGCCCCGCCCGAGTCCCGGCGCAGGGAGTACTCCCGGACGTAGACCGGGATCTCGGTCTCCAGCTCCTCGATCGGACTGTTGGCGGTGTTCTGGAAGTGGGTCTGGACCGCCTCCATCCCGTCTTTCTCCGTGCGGGCGCCGTAGCCCCCGGCCACCGTCTCGTAGTAGACGTACTTCTCGCCGTCGCGGGGGTCGCCGCCGCCGAAGGCGACGTTACAGACGATCCCCTTGGTGGCGGCGATCGTCCGGTCGGGGACGGCCTCGGCCAGCGCCCGCGCCACCAGATCGCCCGCCCGCATCGCGATCTCCCAGCCCGCCGCGACGGGGGCGTCGTCGACGGGGTTGACCATCGTCCCCTCGGGGGTGATCGTCTCCAGGGGCCGGTAGAAGCCGTCGTTTTTCGGTAGCTCCTCGCCGATCAGCGCCATCACCACGGCCATGGCGCCCGCGAACGCCATCGCGGGCGTGCAGTTGAGCGGGCCGCGGTTCTGCGCGGCCGTGCCGGTGTAGTCGATGGTCATCTCGTCGCCGTCGATCTCGACCGCCAGCGCCAGCCGGACGGGCTCGTCGACGACGCCGTCGCCGTCCATCTCGTCCTCGGCCTCGTAGCGGCCGTCCGGGAGCTCGGTGATCGCGGCCCGGACCCGGCGCTCGGTGTAGTCGAGCAGCTCGTCCAGGTACTCCTCGACCGAGCCGGTCCCGTAGCGGTCGTGGAGCGCGGCGTAGCGCTCCTCGCCGATCCGGTTGGCCGCCAGCTGGGCGCGGTAGTCCCCCCGGCGCATCTCGGGCTCGCGGACGTTGCGAAGCACCAGATCGAGCACGGGGTCGCGGTAGCTCCAGTCGGAGACGGCGTGGACGCCCGGGACGATCAGCCCCTCGCCGTAGAGCTCGGTCGAGTCGTTGGGGATCCCGCCCGGCGTGCCGCCGCCGATGTCGACGTGGTGGGCGGAGTTGGCGGCGTAGCCGACGATCTCGCCGTCGTGGTAGAGCGGGCAGATCAGCATCACGTCGGGCAGGTGGACCGCCCCCTTGTACGGGTCGTTGATCAGGATCCCGTCGCCCGGCTCGAGCTCGTCCTCGCGGGCGCGGACGTTCCGGGGGACGACCGAGACCAGCGAGCCGATGTGCTGGGGCGCCAGATCGTGCTGTGCGACGTGACGGAGGTCGGCGTCGAACAGCGCACAGGTGTGATCGCGCCGGATCTTGATGTTGGTCGAGTAGGCGGTGCGCTGGAGGGTCGCGCCCATCTCCTCGACGACGCTCTTCAAGGAGTGGCGGAATATCTCCAGCTCCCCTGTCGAAACCATGGGCCGGCCTGCGCCGGCCGGTCGCTTCAACGTTCCGCCGCCACCGGGCCCGTCGCGACCGGGCTACGGCGGCCCCTCCCACTCCGAGCCGTCGTCGCGCGGGCGAAAGCCGATCGTCGCGCGGCCGTGCTCGAGGTCGACCCACCGGCCCTCGTTCGCCGAGCAGGCCCAGAAGATGTCGAACTCGACGCTCTCGTCCTGGAGACACCGATCGACGAGCTGTGCGAGGTCGCGGTGTGAGAGCCAGGTACACTTCAGGCGGTCGGCCATGAACTCGTAGGCCTCGCTCCCGCGCTCCCACTCGCCGGCCTCGACGCCCTCCTCGGCCAGCCCGTAGGGGTGGTCGTGGTCGGCGTCGCGGACGCTGGTGATCCGCAGCGAGTAGAACCGCTCGGGGTACTCCCGGGTGGTGGTCTCGAACGCGCCCATCACCTCGGACATGGGGTTGGTCTCGGACTCGACGTAGAGCCGACCCATCGCCTCGCCGAACACCTTTGAGACGCCGTAGAACGAGTCGGGTCGGACGGGGTCGGTGTGGTGGACGACCGGCCGCGACCGCTCGGGGTCGTACAGCTCCGGCGCGAGCTCGATCTCGTACATGCCGACGGTGTGGATCGAGGAGGCAAAGAGCACGCGCTCGACGTGTGCCTCGGCGCAGGCCTCGATCACGTTGTAGGTGCCCTGGACGTTGACCCGCAGTATCTCGTCCCAGTCGGCCGAGAGATCGACCGCCGCCGCGAGGTGGATCACGGCGTCGTGGCCCGCGATCGCGTCGCGGATCTCCTCGTACTCGGTCACGTCGGCCACGACCGTCTCGCGGTCGGGGTGGGGCTCGACGTCGGTGTAGGTGAACTCGTACTCCTCGCGGTCGCCGAGCCGGTCGGCGATGGCGCTGCCCACCGTCCCGTTGGCCCCGGTGATGAGGACTCGCATGACGGGGCGCTCGACGGCGCCGCTCATATATCTCCCGCCCGAGGGGTCGGCCGGCCCCGGGCAAGCTACTTGCCGGCGGCGCCCGTACGACGGGTATGGCGCTCATGCTGTACGCGCTCGACGGCTGTCCGTACTGCATCAAGGTCCACGAGGCGCTCGACGAGCACGGGATCGAGTACGAGACCGAGTGGGTCGAGGGGCTGCACTCGACGCGCGACGAGGTCAAGCGGGTCAGCGGCCAGCGCGGCGTCCCGGTGCTGGTCGACGAGGACCGTGGCGTGACGATGGCCGAGAGCGACAACATCCTGGACTACGTCGAGCGAACGCTCGCATGAAGATCTACACCGGCCGGGGCGACGAGGGCATGACCGACCTCCGGGACGCCTCCCGGGTGGCCAAGACCAGCGAGCGGATCGAGGCCTACGGCACGGTCGACGAGGCCAACGCCGTCGTCGGCACCATCCGCCCCACCGGCTACGACGACGTGGACGAGGCGCTCGAGACGGTCCAGAACCACCTGTTCGTGGTGCAGGCCGACTTCGCCAACCCCGCGCCCGACGACGGGGACCCGCGGGTGCGCGAGCACCACGTCGACGCGGTCGAGGGGCTGATCGACGACGCGGCGGCCGAGCTGGACCCGCTCGATCACTTCGTCCTGCCGGGGGGCTCCGAGCCCGGGGCGAAGCTCCACCAGGCCCGCGCGGTCGTCCGCCGGGCCGAGCGCCGGTCGGTCGCGCTCGCGACCGGCAACCCGGTCAACGAGACGGCGATCGCGTACCTCAACCGGCTGTCCGACCTGCTCTTCCAGCTCGCGCGGCTGGTCAACGCCCGCGAGGGCGTCCCCGAGGAACAGCCCAGCTACGACTGAGCGGGCCCGGCGACCGTCCCGCCCGTGCCGTCGCCGATCCGTCGCGACGGCTCTCGCTCCGCACGGGGGTGGCCGGCTCGTCCGTCCTGGCACAAGGGATATATTCGCTGACACCCTACTACGAGGTATGAACAAGCACTTCGAGGACGCGCGCTACTACCTGGGCCGAGCGACCGAGCACGCCAAGGAGGGCGTCCTGGAGGAGCTCGAGCCGATCGAGCGGCGGTTCAAGCAGCTGACCGGCGAGGAGGACGAGCCCGAGCCCTCGCGGCTCGAGCGCATCCAGGGCGAACTCGAGGAGCTAGAGGCCCGCGCCGAGGGCGAGGCCAAGGAGGCGGTGGCCGACGCCCGCGAGCGGATCCGGCGCTACCGCGGTCGCGAGCAGACGGCCGAGTGATCGCGCCGTCGAGAAACGCTTAAGTTTCGGTCGGAACTTCTCACCCACGCGGGTTGGTGGTCTAGCCAGGTTATGACGGCTCCTTCACACGGAGCAGGCCGGCGGTTCGAATCCGCCCCAACC
>CAZMLQ010000065.1:0-2886 GCA_964567195.1 uncultured Haloferacaceae archaeon
GTCCGGGGCCGGCCGACCGTCGGCATCGTCTCGACGGGCGACGAGCTCGTCCGGCCGGGCGACGAGCTCGATCCGGGACGAGGAGAGATCTACGACGTGAACTCCTACACCGTCGCGGCCGGGGTGGAGGAGGCCGGCGGAGAGGCCCGGCTCTACCCCCACGCGGGCGACGACTACGACGCGATGGAGGCGGTGCTGCGCGAGGCCGCCGCCGACTGCGACCTCGTGCTCTCGTCGGGCTCGACCAGCGCGTCCGCGGTCGACGTGATCTACCGCGTCGTCGAGGACGGCGGCGAGCTCCTGCTCCACGGCGTGGCGGTCAAGCCCGGCAAGCCGATGCTGATCGGCCGCCTCGGCGGGGCCGCCTACGTCGGCCTGCCCGGCTACCCCGTCTCCGCGCTGACGATCTTCCGGACGTTCGTCGCGCCGGCGATCCGCGAGGCGGCGGGACTGCCCGAGCCCGCGGGGGCGACGATCCGTGGCCGGATGGCCGTGCGCGAGCGCTACACCGAGGGGCGCCACCGGCTGTTGCCCGTCGGGCTGGTCGAGCCCGGCCCCGACGAGGCGGTCCCCGGCGACGGCCCCGCGGACGATCCGCTGGTCTACCCCGTCGACAAGGGCAGCGGCGCGACCACCAGCCTCGTCGAGGCCGACGGCGTCGTCGAGGTGCCCGCCGACACCGAGTATCTCGCCGCCGGCGAGACGGTGACGATCCGGCCGTTCTCGCCCGAGGTCCGCCCGCCGGCGCTGTTCGCCCTCGGCGAGGACGATCCCGCGCTCGCCCGCCTGCTCGACCGGGTCGAGCGCCCGCGCTACCTGCCGGTCGGGAGCCGCGAGGGGCTGCGCCGCCTGCGCGACGGCGTCCCCGACGCCGCCGTGATCGCCGAGCCGACCCGCCGCGAGGTCGAGGCGGTCGACCTCGGCGGCTGGCGCCGGGAGTGGGGGCTGGTCGTCGCCCCCGAGAGCCCGGTCGACGGGCTCGACGCCCTGGTCGACGGCGACGCCCGGCTGGTCAACCGGACGACCGACTCGGGGCTGCGGGCCGCCCTCGACGACGCGGTCGCGGCGCTGGCCGCCGACCGGGGCCGCGAGCCCGCCGCCCTCGAGGGGGCGATCGCGGGCTACGACCTCGCGGTCCGGGCCCACGAGAGCCCCGCGCGCACGGTCGCCGCGGGCGACGCCGACGCCGGCCTCGGCCTGCGCGCGACCGCCGACGCGCTGGGGCTTGGCTTCGTCTCGCTCGGCCACCAGCGGGTCCGGGTCCGGGCCGCCCCGGCCCGCGCGGAGAAGCCGGGCGTCCGGGCGCTCGCCGACGCGGTCGCCGGCGCCGACGATGTCCTCGACGCACTCGCCGGCTACGAGCGCTGAGACGGCCACTACGCTTATCTCGATCGCCCGAAGCCTTGGTTGGTATGCCGGGCAGCGACCCGTCGGCGCTGGTCGTCGTCGCGGACGGGACCGACGCCGCGACGCTCGTCGACCGCCTCGGGCCGCGGGCCGAGGCCGTCGGCGCCGGCGCGGCGCTGGCCCGGATCGAACGCGGGCCCGTCGGCTGTCTCGTCACCGACGGCACCGCCCGGGCCGACGGCCGACCGCTCCCGGCGGCCGCGGCCGCCGCCGTCCCCGACCTGCCGATCGTGCTCTACACCCCCCGCCCGCTCGCCGCCCTCCCCGACGCCACCGCCGACGCCGCCGACGGCTACGTGCGCGCCCGGCCCACCGACGCCGACGCCGACGCCGACGAGCCGACGGCCGCGTGCGCGCCCGGACGGACCGCCGAGACGGTCGCCCGGCTGGTCGCGCCCCGGTCGGCGGCGGCCGGCGGATCCGGGTCCGCCGCCGACGCGCCGACCCTCGCGACGGACGCGGCGAGCGACGCCGCGTCCGTCGCGCTGACGAGCCGACGGCTCGGCGACGAGTGGGTCGCGCTCGCCGTCCACCCCTGGGGCGAGCGCGAGCTGGCGACGACGGTCGCGTCGGCGGTCGCCGACCACCTCGGCGTCGGGCTCGAGACGCTCCCGGCGCTGTACGAGAGCGTCGAGACCGACGGCCTGGCCTCGGTGCTCGCCCCGCGGGACGACGGGCTGGCCGACGCGGTCGTTCGCTTTCGCCACGCGGGGCTCGAGCTCGCGCTCTCGGGCGACGGGGTGATCGCGGCGCGTCAGCCGCCGGCGAGGTCGGCGAACGAGCCGACCCGGTAGTCGGCGAGCACACAGCGTCCCCGCCGGTCGGCGCCGTGGCGCTCGACGTGGACGGCGTCGACCCCCGCCCGCCGGGCCGCGGCCACGTCGCTCTCGGCGTCGCCGGCCATCACCGCCCGTCCCCCGGTCGCGTCGAGCGCCGCCAGCGCGTGCTCGACCGGCGCGGGGTCGGGCTTCCAGCCGACGTCGTCGCCACAGCAGACCACCACGTCGAACCAGTCCCGCAGGCCGAGCCGGTCGAGCACGGGGTCGGCCAGGAACGGCTGGCAGTGTGTCACCAGCCCGGTCGGGGCGTCGAGGTCGCCGAC
The DNA here is from genome assembly GCA_964567195.1 of uncultured Haloferacaceae archaeon. GTDB lineage: Archaea > Halobacteriota > Halobacteria > Halobacteriales > Haloferacaceae > CAZMLQ01. Next base: position 2,510 of record CAZMLQ010000065.1, read on the forward strand.
GAAGCCGGCGTCGTCGTGGAGGCGGGTCGCCCGTGCCCGTGCCGCGGGCTCCTCGGCGGCGTGTAGCGCCGGCCAGAACGCGCCGGGATCGATCCCCCACGAGCGCAGGCGGTCGTTGCGCGGCCCGCCGAAGCCGTGCCACAGCGTCGCGACCTCGCGGTCGGTGAACGACCGGCCCAGGCGCTCGCCGACGGCCTCGAGCGTCGTCCGGGCGTAGGACCACTCGACGTCGACCAGCGTCCCGTCGAGGTCGAACAGCCAGCAGTCGTACTCGGGAAGCGCCGCCACCGGCGGCGCGCCCGCGGCCAGGCCCCCGCCGTCGGACTCGCTCATCGCCGTCCCTGGGGGGTCGACGGGCAAGTGCCTTCCGTCGGCCG
>CAZMLQ010000065.1:2986-9936 GCA_964567195.1 uncultured Haloferacaceae archaeon
GTCGGCCGTCAGCGCCCGGGGGCGTCGCCGCCGGGATCGACCACCCGGATCGAACTCCCGAGATAGTTGGTCAGGGCGCGCTCGGGTGCCGCGTCGCCGAACGCCGCCGGCTCGGCGGCGATCGCGTCACGGAGCGCGTCGAGGTAGGCCGGATCGGTCCGGAGCTCGCCGAACTCGATCGCGACGACGGGCGCGCCGAGGCGCTCGCTCGCCCACGCGCGCATCGACCGCTGGTCGCCGACGGCCCCGCGCCAGAGCCGGTCGCGGAAGAACCGCCAGCCAGGCTCGCCCGGCGGGTCGGCCGGCCGCTCGACGACCGTCTCGAACGTCGTCGGCTCGGCCCGGACGCCCGTCGGCTCCAGCCCGACGGTGACCCGGAAGACGTAGGTCGCGCTCGTCACGGCTCCGGCCGCCTCACCGGTCGCGCTCGTCGTCGAACAGCCGGGCCAGCCGGACGTCTTTCGTCGTGATCCCGCCCTCCTCGTGGCTGGTCAGCCGGACCTCGACCTCGGCGTAGCGGATCTCCATCGTCGGGTGGTGCCACTCCTCCTCGGCCACCTCCGCGACCCGGGTCGCGAACGAGACGCCGTCGAGGTAGTCGTCGAACTCGTAGCTGCGGACCACCTCGTCGCCCTCGCGCGCCCAGCCCTCGGGCAGCTCCGCCTCGATCTCCTCGGCCTCGAGTAGTCGCGCCATGCCCCCGCGTGGGTCCGGCGGCGTCAAAACGCTTCGCCCGGCGTGGATCCGGACGGTCAGTCGGCCCGGTCGTCGCCGGTCCCGGGGTCGGGACCCGCGGCCCCGGGCGCGGCCCCCGCCGTCCGGAGGGCCGTCCGCGCGGCCGCGACGACCGCCCGCTCCACGGCCTCGGGATCGTCGGCCCGGGCGGCGCTCCAGACCTCCTCGCTCCGGACGGCCGCACGGACGGCCCCGCGGCGGGGATCGCCGGCCACGCCCGCCCCGCGCAGGCGGTCCCGGAGCGCGGCGGTCGCCGCTCCGACGTGGCCCGCGCCGGCCACCTCGTCCTCGATTCGCTCGCGGAGCAGGCGGGCGAGCGCCGGACTCTCGCCGGTCGAGACGGCGACCGTGACGGGGCCGTCCTCGACGGTCGCGGGGACGGCCACGTCGCCCGGCGGGCGCTCGCCCGAGCGGTCGGCGCGGTTGACTAGTGCGCCCCGCTCGCGGGCCGCCGCGGCCGCCGCCCGGTTCACCGCCGGATCGTCGGTCGCCGCCACCACCAGCGCGGGGTCGTGGCGGGCGACGACGCCCGCCACCTCGTCGGGCGTCGGGGTGGCGTCGATCCGCTCCACGCCGCCGAGGTCGGGCCCGTCGTCCGCGTTGTCGGCCACGACCGGCGCGACCACCACCACCCGGGCCTCGGTCGCGAACCGGCGGGCGCGGCGGGCCCCGACCGGCCCCGCGCCGAAGACGAGCACCGTCTCGCCCGCGAGGTCGTGGCCAAGCGGGATCACGAGCCGTCGTCGACGTTCGCGGCCGCGCGCTCGGCCAGCCTGATCCCCGTCTTCTTCAGAATCCGCGAGGAGAACAGGGTGTCCCAGCCCGCCGGCCCGAGATCGGTCCGGTCACACACCGTCTCGCGGACCGTCTCGATCCGGGCCTCGCTCTCGGCCTCGCTCCGGCCGTGGGTCATGGCGAACAGGTTGTACGGCCAGACCCCCTCGTGGCGTGGCCGGCGGTAGCAGTGGGTGACGAAGTCGAGGGCGGCGACGGCCGGGCCCACCTCGTCGACGGCGTCGTCGGGCACGTCCCAGACGGTCATGCCGTTCTCGGAGTAGCCGAGCGCGTAGTGGTTGGGCACCGCTCCCACCCGCCGGATCTTTCCCTCGCGCTCGAAGCGCTTGATCGTCCGGAGCGTCCAGTCGAGGTCGGCCCCGAGCGCGTCGGCCACGTCGCGGTAGGGCGTCTCGCCCAGCGCCAGCCCGCCCTGGATCTCGGTCACCAGGTCGCGCTCGGCCGGCGTCAGCGTCGTCCGGTCGGTGGGCACCACGTCCGGACCCAGATCCGAGAGGTCGAGCCCCCCTTCGGTCTCGGCGAGCGGGCCGTCGACGGGGAAGGCGGCGCCGACGTGGTACTCGCGCTCTTTGGGCAGGTCGTAGGTCTCCTGGCCGGTGGCGGCCTCGATCTCGTCGAGCACCGCGGGCACCCGGTCGGCGTCGGCGACCGAGACGACGAACCAGACGTTCAGGTGTGGGTGTTCGCGCTCGTAGTTGTGGGCCACCTCGCGGCGGTCGTTGATCGCCTCGACCACCTCGTCGAACCGGTCGGCCGGGGCGTGGGTCGCAACCAGCGTCGCGGTGCCGCCGATCTCGTCGGCGTTGACCAGCGCGCCGAACCGGCTGAGCGTCCCCTCCTCGACGAGCGTCCGGACCCGGGCCGCGAGCTCGGGCCCGGTCACGGCGAGCCCGGTCGCCTCCCGGATCGCGGCCGCCGCGGGCTCGTAGGGCCGTTCGACGACCGGGAACCCGCCCTGGAAGCCGTTCACCAGCGCGCGATCGAGATCGGTCAGCGCCCCGGCCTCGCCATCGGCGCCTGTCATGGGCGATCGAGGGCCGGACGGCGAATAAACGTCTCGCCTCGGGCGCCGTCGCCGGCGCGCGAGCGCCCCGGCTCAGTCCGTCCCCGGGTCCGGGCCGTCGTCGCGGGTCGGCTCGCCGTCGGTCCGGACGCCCGTGGCCCGGTGACCGAGCGCCTCGACCGCCTCGACGATGGCGGCGTGGTCGGCCTCGGCCCGGTAGTAGAAGACGAGGTCGAACCGCCCCTCGCGCAGCAGCTGCTGGCACTCCCAGACGAAGCCGTCGTCGTCGAGCCGGCGGCCCTGGAACTGGTTCGAGGCGAACTCGGGGTCGTCGTTGCCGGCGTAGACGTAGGCCTCCTCGACCCCGGCGGCCTCGGCGATCACGTCGTTGAGCTCGACGGTCAGCTCCTGCATCTCGAGGTCCTCGCTCCCCTCGAGATCGGTGTGGACGATCACCCCGTTGAGGCTGATCTCGCCCGGCTCCAACAGCGCGCGGGTCCGGCGGTAGAGGTCCGCGTCGGCGGCGTCCATGTCGGGCTCTCGGCCGGGGTCGCCCTTACGCGTGCTGATCCGGCGCCGGCGTCGGGTCGGCCGACCGGCGTGTCACAAGACACATGTCGGCCCCGCCACCAGCCGACGGCATGCTCGCCGGCCCCCGGCGGTGGATCGCGGGCGCCTACGAGCGGCTGCTCCGGCGCGAGATCGACGAGGTGCCGGCCCACGTCGCCGTCATCCAGGACGGCAACCGCCGCTACGCCAGCGAGCGCGGCGACGCGCCGACCGACGGCCACCGGGCCGGCGCCCGCACGACCGAGCGGGTCCTCGAGTGGTGCGAGGAGCTCGGGATCGCGGAGCTGACCGTCTACGCGCTCTCGACCGAGAACTTCGACCGCCCGGACGAGGAGCTCGATCCGCTGTTCGATCTGCTGACCGAGAAGCTCCGGGAGTTCGCCGACGCCGACCGGGTCCACGACGCGGGCGTGCGGATCAGGGCCATCGGCGACCTCGACCGTCTGCCCCGGCGTGTCCGGGACGCCGTGGCCTACGCCGAGTCCCGCACGCGGGGCTACGACTCGTTCCGGCTGAACGTGGCGCTGGCCTACGGCGGCCGGACTCAGCTGCTGGCGGCCGCCCGCGAGGTGGTCGCGGACGTGCAGGCGGGCGATCTGGAGCCCGCGGCGGTCGACGTGGCCGAGATCGAGTCGCGCCTGCCCCGCCGACCGGTCAGAGACGTCGATCTGATCGTCCGGACCGGCGGCGACGAGCGGACCTCGAACTTCCTGCCCTGGCACGCCAACGGCAACGAGGCCGCGGCGTACTTCTGTGCGCCCTACTGGCCGGCGTTCTCGAAGCTCGACTTCCTGCGGGGCATCCGCACCTACCAGGCCCGCGAGGAGTCCTGGCGCCGCACCCGGACCGAGCGGGCGGTCGCGCTGGTCGGTGCGGTCGCGGAGACGTCGGCCGACGAGGCGCGGGCGGTCGCCACCCGGCTGCGCGGGGCGCTCGCCCCCGTCGACGGTGACGGCGACGGCGACGGCGGCGTCGACCCGGCGGTCGACGCCCTCGAGCGCGACCCGACCGAGGCGGACTAGCGCCCGAACCGACGGCCCCGGCTGGCGTAGTCGAGCAGCGCACGCAGGTAATCGCGCCGCCGGAAGTCCCGCCAGTTGACGTCGGTGAAGTACAGCTCCGCGTAGACCGACTGCCAGATGAGAAAGTCCGACAGCCGCTCGGCGCCGGTCTTGATCAGCAGGTCCGGCTCGTCGGGGAAGACGAGCGCCCGCTCGATCGCCGCGGCGTCGACGTCGTCGGGCTCGAGCCGGCCCTCGTCGGCCGCCTCCGCGAGGCTGCGCACCGCGCCGGCGAACTCCCGCCGGCCGCCCAGCCCGATGCTGACCGCGACGGGCGACTCGACCCGGCTGGTGTCGTTCGGTCCCCGGACGGCGACGGGTCGGGGGGCGTCGATCCGGCCGAGTTCGCGCTCGATGGTCGGGACGACCGCCTCGTCGAGCACCGACACCGAGACCGCCACCCGCTCGGCGCCGTGCTCGAACGCCCAGCCGAGAAAGCGCTCGAGGGTGTCGTACGCCCCCGGCTCGAGCAGGTCGCGCTCGGTGATCACGACCGCGACCCGGGCCGGCGGCTCGTTGCCGCGGCGGCGCCACAGCCGGTGGCGGAGCGCGAGATACCGGTCGTACGGGCCCACGCCACCGCCTCGACGGGCGGGCGACTCAAAGCTGTCCCCTCCGTCCCGGCGGAGCGAGCCCTGTCGGGAGGGTTAAGTGCGCGTCGGAGGTACCGGGGGTCGTGACGACCCCGCTCCGGCGTGCGGGCGGCTTCGCGGCCGTCGGCACGCTCTCGCTCGCCGCGCCGGTGCTGGGGCGGGCGGCCGCGCTCCCGTTCGTCGCCGTCGCGGCACTCGCCGTGCTCGTCGTCGACGACGGCCCGCTGTTCGATCTGTTCGCCCGGCCGGCCGACGAGCGCGAGGGTCGACTCGGTGGGCTCGCGGGCTTCGCGCTCGCGGCCGCGGGGCTGGCCCTGCTCGCCACCCTCCCGGCCGGTCGGCCGACCATCCCCGCCACGACCTTCGCCGCGGCGGTGCTGGTCGTCGGCTACGGCGGGCTCGGCGCCCGAGCGGTCGAGCGCCGGGCGAGCGATCCCGCCGGCGCGGCGGCGGGCTACGCCGGCCTCGCGCTGGTCGCGGCCACGCTGGGCCAGGTCGCGGTCGCCGCGACGCTCGCCACCCCGGTCGATCTCCCGGCGTTCGTCCTGCTCGCGGCCGTCGGCGCGCTCGTCGGCGCGCTCGTCGACGCCGTCCTCCACGTCCGCGACGACCCGCTCGTGATGCTGTCGGTCGGGCTCGTCCTCTGGGCCGTCGGCGCCATCGTCGGCCCCGTCGGCCCCGCCGAGGTGGCGCTCGCGCTCGGCGTCGCCGCCGGGCTGGGCTACGTCGCCATCGCGGTCGGCACCGCCTCGGTCCCCGGGATGCTCACCGGCGTCTTGCTCTGTGTGCTGACGGTCGTGCTCGGTGGGCTCGCGTGGTTCGCCGTCCTCGTCGCCTTCTTCGTCGGCGGCGGGCTCTCGACCAAGTTCCGCTACGAGCGAAAGCGCAGCCGCGGCGTCGCCGAGGACAACGACGGCGCCCGCGGGACGGGCAACGTGCTCGGCAACTCCGCGGTCGCGCTCGGCGCGGTCGTCGGCTTCGCCGCCGTCCCGCTCCTGCCCGTCGGCGAGGCCGTCTTCCGCTACGCGTTCGCGGGCGCGGTGGCGACCGCGATGTGTGACACCTTCTCGAGCGAGATCGGCGGGCTGTTCGACGGCCCGCGCCTGATCACCAGCCTGGAGCGCGTCGAGCCCGGCACCGACGGCGGGATCACCTGGCAGGGGGTGCTCGCGGGCGCCGTCGGCGCGGCCGCCGTCGCCGCCGTCGCCACGCTCGTGCTCCCCGCGGCCGCCGGCCCCGTCGCCGTCGCGGGCGTCGCGCTCGCGGGCGTCGCCGGCATGCTCGTCGACAGCCTCCTTGGCGCGACGCTCGAGGGCGGGCGCGTCGGCAACCAGGCGGTCAACTTCCTCGCCACGCTCTCGGGCGCGGGCCTCTGTGTCGCGATCGGCGTCCTCGCGTGACCGGCCCCGTCCGCCCCGGCCGGCCGGCCGACCGCCCCGCGCTGTGTTCGCTCCGGACGCACCTGCCCGAACACTCGTCCCCGCTGCTCGGTCACTGTCTCCGGGCCGGCGGCGTCCTCGTCTCGACGCGCGCGGGCCGGCCCGTCGGCTCGCTGCTCGCGGTCGGGCCCGTCGACCTGCGGACCGACGATCCACCGCCGGGGGCGGGCGCCCACGTCGCCGAACTCGTCGTCCTGCCCGACGCCCGCCGCAAGGGGCGGGCGGGGGCGCTGCTCGACGCGCTCGCCGCGCGGACGGCGGGGCCGCTCACGGTCCGGACCACGCGCGAGAACGAGGCGGCGCTCGCGTGCTATCGCTCGCGGGGCTTCGCGGTCGTGGCACGCGAGGGCGAGGCCGTCCGGCTCAGGCGGCCAGCTGATCGGCCGTCCTGACCCGCACGTCGACCGGCCGCTTCACGAACTCGCCGGTTGTGGCCGCGACGAGATGCTCGACCCCGCGCTGGGCGGCCACGTCGAGCAGCCGCTGGCTGGCCTCGCCGTCCAGCACGACGGCGTAGGGAACCGACTCCGCGTCGCGCACGGCCGCGAAGGCCGCGTCGGCGCCGTCCTCCCCGACGGTCGCGAGGTCGGCGTCGAGCAGACGGACCCGCCCCGAGCCGCCGACGACGGCCGCGACGTGCTCGCGGAGCGAGCGCGGGCGGTCAGGGTCGGCCCCGTCCCCGGCCGTCGCGGCGTCCGTCTCGTTCGCGTCGCCCGTGTCGGCGGTCCCGTCCGTCTCGCCCGCGTCGGCGGGC
>CAZMLQ010000065.1:10036-12721 GCA_964567195.1 uncultured Haloferacaceae archaeon
CTCGTTCGCGTCGCCCGTGTCGGCGGTCCCGTCCGTCTCGCCCGCGTCGGCGGGCGCGGGATCGTCCGGAGCGTCCGTCCGCGGGGGGCGCTCGCGCTCGTCCTCGCCGTTCGTCGCCGCCGGGGGCTCGTGGCCGGTCGCCTCGGCGACGGCGGTCCGGAGGCTCTCGGCGCCGTCGAGGTCGTCGAACGGCAGCTTCCGCTGGAGGGTGTCGACGACGGTCCGGCGGTCGAGATCCTCGACCGACCGTCCCTCGGGGGCGAACGCGACGTAGTCGACGTCGCCGACCTGGGCCAGCTCCCGGAGCACGAGCTCGCCCCCGCGGTCGCCGTCGAGGAAGGCGGTGACGGTCCGGTCGCGCGAGAGCGTCGCGACCGCCTCGGGCACGTCGGTCCCCTCGACGGCGACGGCGTTTTTGATGCCGTGGTCGAGCAGCGCGATCACGTCGGCCCGGCCCTCGACGACGACGACGGCGTCGGAGTCGGCAACCCGGGGACCGGCCGGGAGCCCCTCGTACTCGGAGACATCGGCAACCTGGACGGACTCGCGCACCTCGTCGACGATGTCGTCACCGCTCATCAGCCCCTCGTCGAAGGCCTCGGTCAACAGCTCCTTGGCCCGGCGGGCGACCTCACGGCGCTTTGCCTCGCGGACGTCCTCGACGCCGGTGACCTCCACCCGGGCCCGGCAGGGACCGACGCGCGTGATCGTCTCGAGCGAGGCGGCGAGGATGGCCGTCTCCACCCGGTCGAGGCTGGAGGCGACGGTCACCTCGCCGAACGACTGGCCGCCCTCGCTGGTGATCTCGACGTCGATGCGTCCGACCTTCGAGGACTGCTGGAGGTCCCGCAGATCCAGCTCCTCGCCCAGCAGTCCCTCGGTCTGTCCGAAGATCGCGCCGACCACGTCGCTGCGCTCGACGACGCCGTCGGCCGTGATCGCCGCGTGAATCAGGTACTTGGATGTATCGTCCACTGGCATCCCTCCTCGGGATCGGGTTCGACATGGTGCGACCCATGTGCGCGAGTACGTACCCGCCGCGCGGTGGATATAGCTGTCGCGTCGGGGTCAGAACAGCGGCTCGCCGCGGGTCTCCCGCCCGGCGACGAGCACGACCGCGCCGCCGACGGCGAACGCGACGGCCAGCGGGACCAGCGCGGCGAGATAGCCCGTCTCGACCAGTGCCCCCGCGGCGATCGGCCCGATCACCGCCGCGACCTTGCCGACCCCGCCCGCGAAGCCGTTGCCCGTCGCGCGCGCCTCCGTCGGGAACAGCTCCGGCGTGTAGGCGTAGATCGCTCCCCAGGCCCCGAGGGTGAAAAACGAGGCCGCGAGCAGTGCGCCGACGAACGGCCAGAGCCCAGACAGCCCCAGCCCGAACAGGTCGACGCCGGGCATCGCGGCCGCGAGCACGAAGGTGAACACGCCCGACAGCAGGAGGTAGCTCCCGAGGGTGGGCTTTCGACCCACGCGCTCGACGAGGTAGGCCGCCGAGAGATAGCCCGGGATCTGGACCAGCGCCACGAGGACGAAGTAGCCGTAGACGTTGCCGACCACCCCCGCCGCGCCGACGGTCTGGGGCAGCCAGATGAACACCCCGTAGTAGCCGAAGTTGATTGCGAACCAGGCGGTCGCGATCATCAGGGTCTGGTCGCGCACGTCCGGCTCGAACAGCCGGGAGAAGTCCGCGGCCGGGCGGCTCTCCACCGCGTCGATCGACGGCGGCTCGGCGTCGCCGTTGGCGGCCGCGATCTCGCGCAGCCGCTCGTCGGCGCCCTCGGTGTCGCCGGTCCGGGCGAGGTAGTACGGCGTCTCGCCGAGTCGGGTCCGGATGACGTACACCAGAAGGGCCGGGAAGGCGGCCGCGACGAACAGCAGCCGCCAGCCGGCCACGGGGCCGATCCCCGGCACCGGGACGACCCCGTCGGTCGGCAGTGCGGCGAGAAACACCCACGCCAGCCCGACCGCGAGGAGGTTGCCGAGCGGCCAGAAGGCGTCGAGATAGACCAGGTAACGCCCCCGGCGGTCGGTCGGCAGGTGCTCCGAGAGATAGGAGGTGTCGACCGCCAGCGCGCCCCCCAGCCCGACGCCGGTCAGAAACCGGAGCGCGAACCCGGAGTAGAAGCCGGTCGCCAGCGCGGTCAGCCCGGCGAACACCGAGTACGCGAGCACCGTCCACTCGAAGGCGGCCTTCCGGCCGTGGCGGTCGGCGTACCAGCCCCAGCCCCAGTTGCCGGCGATCATTCCCATCAGGCTGGCCGCGCCGAGCAGCCCCGCAGACAGCCCGGAGAGCCCCCACGCCCCGATCAGCGCCGGCAGGGTGAAGCTGATGACGATCACCTCCATCCCGTCGAACGCCCACGCGCTCCCACAGATCGCCAGCAGCCGGTGGTGGAACGCCCCCACCGGGATCCGATCCAGCACCTCCGAGACCGTCGTGCCCTCCTCGGCGGCCGTCGACGCTCGTTCCATCGCTTGGCAGATAGAACGTCTACACAAAGGTAAATCCATCTGTTTTGCGCCACCGACACTCGGATTCGAAGAGAATTATTCTTCGAAACCGGCGACCGACGGGGCCGGCCGGCGGGTTGGGTCGATCATTTTTGTTCGCGCCCGCCCCACCGTCACGCATGCAGACCCACATCGTCCCGGTCGGGTTCGACTACGACCGGCTGATCGCGCCGC
>CAZMLQ010000066.1:0-12591 GCA_964567195.1 uncultured Haloferacaceae archaeon
CGACGAGGGCGGCATCTACACGCTCAACGCCGCCCGGTCGTTCCAGACGTTCGTGCGCGAGGTGGACAACCTGCTGGTGTTCGACAACGACGCCTGGCGCAAGACGGGCGAGTCGGTCCAGAGCGGCTACGACCAGATCAACGAGGAGATCGTCACCCGCTTTGGCATCATGTTCGGCGCGGGCGAGGTCGAGGCCGGCGACGAGGTGGCCGAGTCGGTCGTCGACAGCTCCGAGATCATCAACACGCTCTCGTGTGGCGGCGTCTCGACGGTCGGCTACGCCTCCGAGACGGTCGAGCCGCCGGACTCGGGCGGGGGTCTTCTCTCGAAGCTGACCGGGAGCGACGACGGGCTGGAGGACAACCTCGACACCGCGCGCACGACCAACCGCATCACCAGCCTGGTGCGCAAGGCCGCGCTCGGTCGGCTGACCCTGCCCTGCGAGATCGACGGCGCCGAGCGCGCCCTGCTGGTGATGGCCGGCCCGCAGGCCTACCTCAACCGGAAGGGGATCGAGCGCGGGCGCAAGTGGCTGGAGGAGCAGACCGGGAGCATGGAGGTCCGGGGCGGGGACTACCCCGTCAACGACTCCGAGTTCGTCGCCAGCGCGATCCTCCTCTCGGGCGTGACCGAGGTCCCCCGGATCAAGGAGCTCCAGCAGGTGGCGATCGAGGCACAGGACAACATCGAGACGATCCGCGACGAGTCCGAGGAGAACCTGCAGGATCTGGTTCAGGATGACGAGGACGAACTCGAGTCGCTCTTCTAGGGCCGTCCTCGTCCTCGTCCTGGTCGCCGCGCTGGCCGCCCCGGCCGCCGCGGTGAGCGTCGCCGACACCGACGTGCCCGAGGCGGCCGCCGCCGGCTCCCAGCTCACCGCCACGGTCAGTCTCGATCGGCTCTACCGCACCCCCGAGCTGGAGCGCTGGGAGCTGCGGGGCGAGACCGAGCTCACCGACGTCTCCTGGGTCGTCGTCTACGTCGACCAGACCGGCGCCACCCGCGACCGCCAGCAGTTCACCGGCCAGTCGTTCTCCGGCGCGACCGTCGCCGCGGCCGACGGCACCAGCGAGGTGACCGTCCGTGTCACCGGCACCGTCCCCGGGATCGACGAGTTCAGCTACGATCCCCCCCAGTCCTACGAGCTGGTGACGCTCACCCGCGCCCAGCAGGGCGGCGCGAGCGCGGAGATCGACTCGTGGACCAGCCACCACTACACACCGACCAGCGACGGCGCGCGCGAGTCACTCGACGCCGCCGCCGCCGCCATCGAGCGCGCCGACGCGGCCGGCGCGAACACGAACACGGCCCGCGAGTCGTTCGAGAGCGCCGTCGACGCCTACGAGAGCGGCAACTTCGACAACGCCCGCCGCCTGGCCGACCGGGCGACGACCGAGGCCGACTCCGCCCGGAGCTCCGCCCAGACCCGCCGCCGGCTCCTGCTCGCCGGCGCCGGCCTGCTCGTCGTCGGCGCCGTCGTCGGGGGCGTGCTCTACTGGCGCTCCCAGCAGGGCCCCGGCGACCCGCTCGGGTAGCCCCTCGCCCGCGTTCGCGTGCGCGTTCTCGTCCCGTTCGACGCCGCCCGCCCGAAGACCCGCCTCGCCGGGCTCCTCGCGCCCGACGAGCGGGCGGCCTTCGCCGCCGCCATGCTCAGCGACGTGCTCGACGCGCTCCGGGGGGCGGGCTTTCGGCCTCGCGTGCTCGCGACCGCGCCCGTGACGGAGGCGGCCGCCGCCGCGGGCGTCGCGCTCGACGCCCCGGTCACGGTCGACGACCGGCCGCTGAGCCCCGCGGTCGCGGCCGCGCTCGACCCCGAGGCCGGCCCCCGCGCGGTCGTGATGGCCGACCTCGCGCTGGCGACGCCCCGGGCGCTCGCCCGCCTCGCGGGCGGCGAGGCCGACCTGACGATCTGTCCCGGCCGTGGCGGGGGCACCAACGCGCTCGTCGTCCGGCAGGGAGGGATCGCCCCCGACTACCACGGCCACTCGTACCTCGATCACCTCCGGGCGGCCCGGGCCGCGGGCGCGACCGTCCGCGAGATCGACTCGTTCCGGCTCGCCACCGACATCGACGAGCCGGCCGACCTCGCAGAGGTGCTCGTCCACGGCGACGGCGCGGCGCGGGACTGGCTGCGCGAGGCCGGCGTCGCGCTGGCGCCCGACGGCCGCGACGGCGTCGTGCGCGAGCGACGGGGGTAGGGTCGCGGTTCGTGCCGTCCGGCGGAGCGATACGCTTTCCTGCCTTGGGCCGCCAACCCGGGGCGTGTTCCCGGGCGCCGCGGCCCACGATGTCGACCTCTCGCTGCCGGCCGACGAGGGGGCCATCGAGCGCCTGCTGGCGGTCACCCCCGCCGACGTCGAGCCGGCGGGGGAGCTGACGTTCGCCCGCAACGTCTTCGTCCCGCTCACCACGGCCTGTCGCTACACCTGCACCTACTGCACGTTCTACGATCCGCCGGGCGAGGCGTCGCTCGTCTCGCCCGAGGCGGTGCGCGAGCGGTGTCGCCAGGGGGCCGACGCCGGCTGTACCGAGGCGCTTTTTACGTTCGGCGACGCCCCGGACGACCGCTACGACGAGATCCACGACCGTCTCGCCGAACTGGGCTACGACGGGATCCTCGCGTACCTGGCCGACTGCTGTCGGATCGCCACCGAGGAGGGTCTGCTCGCGCACTCGAACCCGGGCGATCTGACCCCCGCCGAGTTCGAGCGGCTGGCGCCGGTCAACGCCTCGATGGGCGTGATGCTCGAGACGACCGCGGACGTCGACGCCCACGCCGGGACACGCCGGAAGACGCCGGGGCAGCGCCTGGCGACGATCCGGGCCGCGGGCGAGGCGGCGGTGCCGTTCACCACCGGGCTGTTGGTCGGGATCGGCGAGCGCGCCCGCGACCGCGCCCAGAGCCTGCTGGCGATCCGCGAGCTACACGAGCGCCACGGTCACGTCCAGGAGGTGATCGTCCAGAACGTCGTGCCCAACGAGCGGTCGTCGTTCGCGCGGCCGTCGATCCCGACGATGCGCCGGACGGTGGCGATGGCGCGGGCGGCCCTGCCCCCCGAGGTGTCGGTCCAGGTGCCGCCGAACCTCTCGCCGACGCGCGCGCTACTGGACTGCGGGATCGACGACCTGGGCGGCGTCTCGCCGGTCACGGACGACTACATCAACCCCGACTACGCGTGGCCGGCGCTTCGCGACCTCGTCGCGCTGGCCGACGACGCGGGCGTGCCCCTGCGCGAGCGCCTGCCGGTCCACGACCGGTACCTGCCCGCCCGGCTCCGGCGCGGCGGCCACGGCCACGACCCGGTCGCCGATCCCGACCGGTGGCTCGGCGCCCCCGTCCGGCGCGCGCTCGCCGCCGAGGGGGTCCACGCCGCCCGCCACCGCGCCGTCGCCCGCGGCGAGGCCCCACTCGACCCCGTGGCCGACGCGGCCGCCGCTCCGGCCGACGACTAGGGCCCGGTCACGCCTCCGACTCGAGGTCCAGCAGCGCCTCGCCCACGTCGGGCAGGCGCTTTCTGAGCAGCGCGTACAGCGTTGCCACCCCGAGCATGGCGAGTGTCGCCCGACGGACCGCGGGGCCGAACGCGACCAGCCCGGGGACCGAGAGGACGACGGTCAACAGCAGATCCTCCGGCGCGCCGTCGTAGCGCACCCAGTACCGCGGGGCGAGCCAGCGCCCCCGGACGCGCAGGTAGACCGCCTCGTCGGAGGTGCGCTCCCAGGGCCGGAGCTCGTTGCCCGCGCCGAACCAGTCGGCCACGGAGTGGACGGCGGCCGAGAGCAGCGCGAGCGCGACGGCGACGGCCAGCGGACCGGGGCTGGCCAGCGCCCCGAGCCCGGCCAGCAGCGCTGGCGGCCAGTAGTAGTCGGGAAAGTGCAGCGTCCGGCGGTGGGTGCCCGCCAGCAGGTCGAGGTCGGGGACCACGCCGCCGACGGCGGCGCCGACGGCCGCCGCGGGCGCGAGCTCGGGCGCGACCAGCGCGACGGGCGCGGCGAGGGTCAGCCCCGTCGCCACGTGGGTGGTGACCATCACGGCCGGTGGCTCCGGGGCCGGGTGGGGTGATGGTGCATCAGTCGTCGGCGCCGGCGCCGGCCGCGTCGGCCGGGCGGTCGTCGTCCGGACCGTCGAGCAGCGGGGTGCCGTCGGCCCGGGGGCCGAGCTCGGGGCCGTGGACCGCGGCGTCGGGGTCGACCGGCCGGCGCTCGGTGTAGTCGGTCGAGCGCTCGACCGGCCGGCGCCCGACCGCGTCGATCATGCGGGCGTAGGCCGCGACCGAGCGGAACTCGCCGTGATCGCCGCCCGCCCGGCTGGTGATCTCCTCCGAGAGGACCGTCCCCATCAGGTCGTCGGCGCCACACGAGAGCAACGAGAGCGCCCGCGCATCGCCGAACTTCACCCACGAGGACTGGAGGTGCTCGACGTTGTCGAGAAAGAGCCGCGAGACGGCCATCAGCAGCTGGTCCTCGGCGTGGCTCGCGCCCCCCTCGACCAGCCCCCGGTCGAAGAGGGGCGTGTCGTGGTGGACGAACGAGAGGGGGACGAACTCGGTGATCGCGCCCGTGCGGTCCTGGAGCCGCCGGACCACGTCGAGATGCATCGCCCGGTGGCGGGCGTTCTCGACGTGGCCGTACATGATCGTCGCGGTGAGATCCAGTCCCGCGGCGGCCGCGCCCTCCATCGCCGCCAGCCAGCCGTCGGTGTCGATCTTGGCCGGACAGATCACCTCGCGCACCTCGTCGACGAGTATCTCGGCGGCGGTGCCGGGGGCGCTGTCGAGGCCGGCCTCGCGGAGCCGGCGGTAGGTCTCGCGGTAGGAGCGATCGACCCCGCGGCGGGCGTGGGCGGCCTCCTCGGGCGTCATCGAGTGGACGTGGACGCCGTCGACGGCCATCGCCCGGATCTGCTCGCGGTAGGTGCCGGGGTCGGTCTCGTAGCGCCCGGGGGGGACGTAGTTCACCGTCCGCTTCGGGTCCTCGTGGGCGGCCAGCGCCTCGCGGTGGTCGGCGTCGAGCGCGAGCGCCGGGTGGAGCCCCGAGACCGAGCAGACCTCGTAGACCCCGCGCGCGACGGCGTCCCGGACGATCCGGCGCGACTCGGCGGGCGTCCGGGTGTAGCCGCCGTGGTCGCCGCCGCCGGACTCGAAGCGGGCGGCGGCGTCCTTGAAGTTACAGAACAGACAGCCGGTGTCACACGCCGTGGTGACGTTGTTGTTGACGTTGGCGACGAAGGTGACCTCGTCGCCGACCACCTCGGCCCGGCGGCGGTCGGCGGCCGCGAGCACCCGCTCCTTGCGGGCGTGGTCGAGCCCCGGCGCGCCGGTGCCGGTGGTCAGTAGCTCGGTCGCGTCGTCGACGGTCAGCCGCCGGCCGTCGCGGGCTTTCGCCAGCGCGTTCTCGAACGGCTGGTCGGTCGCCGGGACGTGTGCGAACTCCAGGTCGGTGTCGGCGGCGCCGGCCGCGGTGGCGGGGGCGGGGGCGCCGCCGGAGGCGCCCGCGTCGGTCATCGGCCGAACACGGGGACCCGCCGACAAAAGCTAGCCGGTCGCGGCCCCCGCGACGGAAGCTTTCATGCCCGCGGCCGTCGCCGGTGGGGTCGTGACCAGCGTGAAGGACGTGGCCGTCGACCGCGAGCCCACGGCCGACGGCCCCGGCCGCGGGCGGTTCGTCTTCGGTGACGACTACTCCGTCTTCGACTGGGGAGCCATGCCCGACCCGATCCCGGGCAAGGGGGCGAGCCTCTGTACGATGGGCGCGTTCAACTTCGAGGCGCTCGAGGCCGCGGGCGTCCCGACCCACTACCGGGGGGTGGTCGTCGACGGCGAGCCGGTCGCCCTCGACGAGGCGCGCGAGCCCCCCCGCGAGATGGCCATCGACCTCGTGACGGTGCCCGACCTGCCCCACGGCGACGACGGCTACGACTACGGCGCATACCACGCGGCCGCGGGCGCGAGCTACCTCGTCCCGCTGGAGGTGGTCTTTCGCAACGCGGTCCCCGTCGGCTCGAGCCTCCGGGACCGACGCTCCCCCCGCGAGGTCGGCCTCGACCGCGACGACTGGCCGGACGGGCGGATCGACCTGCCCGAGCCGCTGGTCGAGTTCTCGACGAAGTACGAGGAGCAGGATCGCTATCTCGACGCCGCGGAGGCGGCCCGGATCGCCGGGCGGGCCGACCTCGACGAGCTCCGGGCGCTGGCGCGGGCGGTCAACCGGACGGTGACCGACCGCGCCGCGGAGCGAGGCTTCGTCCACGAGGACGGCAAGCTGGAGGCGCTCTACCACGACGGCGCGGTGGCGGTGGCCGACGTGGTCGGCACGTTCGACGAGAACCGCTTCGCCTACGACGGCCAGGAGGTCTCGAAGGAGTCGATCCGGCGCTACCACCGCCGCGAACACCCCGGGTGGGTCGGGGCGGTCGCGGCGGCGAAAGAGCGGGCCCGCGAGCGAGGCGTGGCCGACTGGCGCCCGCTCTGTGACCGGTCGGCGCCGTCCCTGCCGGCGTCGGTGATCGAGGCGGCGTCCGACCTCTACGCCGCGGGCGCGAACCGCTACACCGACCGCGGGTGGTTCGACGCGCCGTCGATGGCCGCGGCGGTCGCGGCCGTCCGGGCGCTGTAGCGCGAGGTGGGGAGCCGGGGCCGCTCGGGTGTCAGGCGTCCGGCCGGTTCGCCATGCCCTCGCCGTCGTTGTGCCGGCACTGCTCGGTGTAGAAGCCGATGTCGAACTCGGCCGAGTCGGACTGGATCTCGTTGCCGTGGTTCAGCGGCACCCACCACGAGAAGCCGAAACAGTAGGTGACACCGGGGGCGAAACAGTCCCGCGCCTCGGTCGTCGGGTTCGCGTCGAGCGGGACGCCCAGCCCGTCGTCGGCGGTGAGCACCGCCTCGAGCTCCGCCAGGGTCCCCCGGAAGATGTACGGCTCGGCGGTCGCGCTACCGTCGCCGCCGCCGGCCAGCGCGCTGATCTTTATCGCGATGTTCTCCGCAGCGACCGTTGCCGTGTTTTCGATGCCGTCAGCGAAGAAACCCGGCGTCGCCAGGTCTATCAGGAAGGTTTTCAGGGCCTGCTGTGGAGTTCCACCGGCACCCTCGAAGGCGGGGTTGTCCGCGAAGTCGAGGGCGACCGTGGCCAGCGTGACGCCCGCGTTCTTCACGTTCGTCGCCACAGCCTTGGTTTCGTCCTGCTCGGCGATCGACGAAATGCTGTCGTTGGCACCGTCCTCCGGATCGGACGTGTACGGTGCGTTCGGCCCCGTGATCGAATTCCCCGAAGTGTCCGTCAGTTCGTACGGGGTGAAGGGGCTGTTGCTGGAGTTCGGATAGTCGGGTCCGCCGTCGGTGACCAGGAGGATGACCTGATCGGCGTTGGGGCGGGCAGCGTCGTCGAGATACGACTGGCCGATTTCGAGCGCGGCCGGAATCGGCGTACTCCCGTCCCCGCTCTCCGGGAAGTACGGGTCGAACTCGTAGGCCCCACTGCTGTCTTTGAACTGGTCGAGGCTCCCGATCGGTTCCTGCAGGGTGACGCCCTGGAACTGGTCACCTTCCCCCGGACCGGCGAAGGAGATGAGTCCAGCTTCGACGGTCCCGTCCTGTGGGAGCTCTCCGGCGAACGTCTCGGCGGCACTCTCGAAGGTGGCCATCTCACCCGAGTCGATTGAGCTGGAGAGGTCCGCGAGGACCAGTAGGTCGACGGGATTGGCGCCCTCGTCGGGGAGGTTGTCACAGTCCGCGTCGTACCACAGCGCGGTCTGGACCGTCTCGCCGAGCTCGCCGGAGGTCTCGGTGTCGCCGGGCGAGTCGTCCTCGTCCTCGTCGTCGGCTTCCGGCTCGGTGACGCCGTTCTCGCTCTCGGTCAGCCCGCCCGGCATGTTCAGCCAGAGGTAGCCGGGGTTGCCACAGAGGTGGGCGCTGAAGGTCACCTCGCCGAAGTCGCCGGGCTTCACGTCGTCGAGGCTGACCACCGGATCGCCCGGCGAGGTCACGTCGTTGGTCGTCCGGAGGTCCGAGCTGAGCCCGTCGTCGTCGTCGCCGACGTCGGCGAGATACTCGCACGGCCCCTCCCCGTCGATGAACATCTCGTCGAGCGGGAACTCGGCAGTCCCGTTGTTGTCGGTGTCCGGGAGGGCGTCGATCGCCGTGTTGTCCATGAACTGTGGCACGTCCTCCTCGAGCACCCACACGGGGCTCTCGCCGACCGTCTCGTCGGTCGAGCCGGCGGGATACCGGCGGTAGGCGTCCGGTTCCTCGGGCTCTTCCATCCGGATGTCGAGGGTTCCGCCCTCGGGGTCGTCGTCCTCGTCGGCGGACCAGTCGGAGTAGTGCTCCTCCCAGTCCATCTTGAGATCGAGCGAGCCGGCGGTCAGCCGGTTGTTGGCGAACGACTCCTGGTCGCTGAAGAAGGCACTCGTGCCCAGCCCGGCACCGGCGGAGGCGACGCCGATCGAGCCCAGTGCCGCGAGCGCCTGGCGGCGCGAGATGTCGAGTCCGTCGTCGGTCATGTTGGATGGCTCCCCGACGAGTCCGGCCCGTCCGACCGACCGGGGCGGCTCGTCGTCGGTCACGGAGACGATAGCTCCACGCATAGCTAACAGCCGGTTAGCGAGCCGTCCGTTCGGCCGCATCGACCAAACCCCCGATTAGCCAGGGTAACAGCCCACTAACTCGGCCCCGCGGGGCGCGCCCGACCTCGCGGGCGGTCGTAATTATCAGGGCAGAGAATCGGAGCCGAAAGGTATACCAGCACCCCGTTCGATCGGGCTAGTAATGAGTCATTACCCCGCGGAAGAGGCCCCAGCACGGACGGACTCGGACGCCGGCGAGCGACCGGCCGTCCTCATGGCGGACCAGCTCTGCCGGGGGTTCATCCACCACGACCGGCGCAAGCGCGAGGCGGCGATCGACGCCTTCGCCGCGGTCGACACCCTCCAGTTCGATCACCTGTCCGAGGAGCGGGCCCGCGAGGCGGCGACCGGCTACGTCGACGCGCTCTGGGCCAAAGACGAGATCGAGCGCGACTGCACGGTCGAGGACCGACTCGACCGCGAGGCCCTGGAGGCGGCGGACTGGTCGCCGGTCCACGAGGCGTTCGCCGACCGGGCCGACGCCGCGGGGATCGACCCCCGGTACGCCGACCTGACGACGGAGGCCTGGCGCCGGCACAAGACCGGCGGCGAGTACTGGACGCCGATGATGCACGCCCAGACCCTCGAGCTCCGGGCGGCGCTTCGAGAGCCCGACTACCCGGACAAGCCCCGGCACGGCCGGTCGGGCTTCGGTCCCGAGCCGGTCCGGTACGCGCTCGGCAACGAGCTTCACGACATGCGCCGGTGGCGCGAGGCCCGGGCGGTGATGATCCCGTACTTCGAGCGCGTGGTCGGCGAGCGCGGCGGGAGCCGGGCCGAGCGCGAGGCCGGCTTCGAGCCCGCCGACGGCTGACCCACAACGGCTTTGAGCCGCCGCGGCCGAGGTGGCGGCGATGCCCGCCTACACGGCGACCGTCACGGTCCGGCTCCAGCCCGGGGTGCTCGACCCCGAGGCCGACACCACCCGCCGGGCGCTCGAACGGCTCGGCTTCGAACTCGAGGGGCTCCGGTCGGCCGACCGCTTCGAGATCGACCTCGAGGCGGCGGACGCCGAGGCCGCCGCCGAGCGCGCCGACGGGATGGCCGAACGGCTGCTCGCCAACCCCACCCTCCACGAGTACGACGTCGAGGTCGACGAGCGGTGACGGTCGCTCGCCCGACCCCGACCGTCACGGCCGTCCCTCACGGGAGGTGGCCGCGGTGACGGTCGCTCGCCCGACCCCGACCGTCACGGCCGTCCCTCACGGGAGGTGGCCGCGGTGACGGTCGCGGTCGTCCAGTTCGGCGGGTCGAACTGCGACCGCGACGCGGTCCGTGCGCTCGAACACCTCGGGATCGACGCCGAGCGGGTCTGGCACGCCGACGGCCTGCCCGACGACCCCGACGGCGTCGTCGTCCCCGGCGGCTTCTCCTACGGCGACTACCTCCGGGCCGGGGCGATGGCCGCGCGCGACCCCGTGCTCGACGAGATCCGGGCGGTCGCGGCCGAGGGCGTCCCCGTCCTCGGCGTCTGTAACGGCGCCCAGATCGGCTGTGAGGCCGGCCTGGTGTCTGGAGCGTTCACCACCAACCGCGACGCCCGCTTTCGTTGCGAGCGCGTCAACGTCCGCGTCGAGCGCGCCGACACGCCGTTCACGCGGGCGTTCGAGCGCGGCGACGTGCTCGAACTCCCCATCGCCCACGGCGAGGGCCGGTTCGCGGCCGGCGACGAGACCTACGAGCGTCTGGTCGACGACGACCGGGTGCTCTTTCGCTACTGCGACCCCGACGGCGCGGTGACGCCGTCGGCCAACCCGAACGGCTCGCGCGGCGCCGTCGCGGGGCTGCTCGGCGAGCGCGACACCGTCGCCGTGCTGATGCCCCACCCAGAGCGCGCGACCCTGCGGCCGCCGACCGACGGCCGCGGCGTCCTGCGGGCGTTCGTCTAGCCCTCGGCAACCAGATCGACCCCGCGGAACTCGAAGCGGGCGCCGCCCGATCCGGCGGCCTCCAGCGAGACGGTCCAGTCGTGGGCCTCGGCGATCGCCGAGACGATGCTCAGCCCGTAGCCCGTCCCGTCGGCGCCGGTGGTGTAGCCCTCCTCGAAGACCCGCTCGCGCTCCGCCGGCGGGATCCCGGCGCCGTCGTCGGCGACGTAGATCCCCGCTCGCCCCCGCTCGTCGCCCCGGGGATCGAGGGTGCCGACGGTGACCGTCCGGGTGTCGGGGTCGGGGCCGTCGTCGGCCCCGTGCTCGACCGCGTTGCGGAACAGGTTCTCGAACAGCGTCCGGAGCCGCTCGGCGTCGGCGACGATCCGGTCACCGGCCGTGGCGTCGATCCGGAGCGTCGCCGTCTCCGGCAGGCTGACCGTGGCGGCGGCGCGGGCGACGGTGCCGACGCCGACGGGTCCGGCGTCGCCGACCGTCTCGCCCTGGCGCGCCAGCGCCAGCAGCTCGTCGATCAGCTCGTCCATCCGGTCGTGGGCGGCCGCCGCGTCCGCGAGGTGGTCGCGGGCCGCCGTGGCGTCGCCGTCGGCCAGCGCGTCTCGCGCCAGCCCGACCTGTCCGGTGGCGACGTTGAGCGGCGAGCGCAGGTCGTGGGCGACCACCCCGGAGAACTCGTCGAGGCGCTCGGTGCGCCGGCGGAGCCGGGCGGCGTCGGCCCGCCGCTCGAGCTCGTGGCCGAGCCACGTCGCCAGCAGTCCGGCGACCGTCCTGTCGGCCGCCTCCGACCGCCCGCCATCACCGGACGCGCCGGCGAGACAGAGCGCGCCGTGGACCGAGCCGTCGACGGTCAGGCGCGCGACGACCGAGCGCCCGGCCGCCCCGCCGTCGTCGCCCCCGTCGCCGCCCACCGCCGGCGCCTCCTCGACCACGACGGCCCGGCGGTCGGCCGCGAGGGCGTGTCGACAGACGCTGTCCTCCAGAGGCGCCTGTGCCCCCTCGTGGAGGCCCGGTCGGTCGCCGAGCGCCGCCCGGATCGTCCGCACACCGCCGTCGACGCGGGCGTAAAACGCCGTCGACAGCCCGAGCCGGTCGCGGCCGGTCGCGAGCAGGCGCGTCACCCGGTCGTCGAAGGAGCCGTCGGTCCCGGCCACCACGTCCGACAGCGTCTCGAGCGCCGGGGCGCCCGCGTCGGCGTCCGTCTCGGCGTCGGCGCGGTCGGTGGGCCCCGGCGCTCGCTCCATCGACAACTGCTGGTGACGCCCGGAACATAGTCCTGTCCCGTCAGTTATCGCGATCGATAGCGTCAGTCGAGCGCGGTCGCGTAGGCGGTCTCCTCGGCGAGGACGGTCTCCCAGACCCCCTCGCACTCGCAGGCGACCTGGTCGAAGACGGTCGGATCCTGGCGCAGATCGAAGTCCTTGATGGCGTTCAGGACCCGCTCGTCGCAGTCCCCGCAGTTGTGGGCGCCGCGCTCCTCGCCGCCGCCGACGGGATCGGAGACGACGATGGCGTCGGTGTCGGCGGTCTCGCGCAACACCTCGACCACGGACCAGAGCCACGGCGGCCGGTAGCCCCCCCGGTAGTGGAGCTCGTCGACCATCGTGTAGCGCTGGACGTTACACGGGTTCATCGAGACGGTGTGACAGTGCTCGGCACAGCGCCGAACGGAGTCGATCATGTCCGTCAGGGCGGCCGACTCGGAGAGGAAGGGCGGCTTCATCAGGAGGTAGGCCTTGACGCCCGCGCCGACCGCGGCGGCGGCCTCGCTCGCGGCGACGAACTCATCGAACTCGAAGTACTTGTTGACACAGTCGTGGCGGACGCGGTCGGTGGCCGTCTCGAGACCGACGGCCACGTCGACCGCGAGCCCACGGTCGAGAAGGTCCGCCAGCTTGGGGGCGGCGACGAAGTCGGGCAGCGACTCGACGACGATCCGCTCGCGGTCGGCGAACGTCTCGGCGATCAGCCGGCGGCTCTCGGCCGGCACCTCCCGCTCGTCGAGAAAGGAGCCGGAGGTGTAGATCTTCACGAGATCGCAGGGGCCGTCGGCGTGATCGCGCTCGTGGGCCAGCGCCGCCTCGATCT
>CAZMLQ010000067.1:0-12413 GCA_964567195.1 uncultured Haloferacaceae archaeon
CTACGAGCGCGACGGGGACGACCGGGAGGCGTTCTTGGAGTTCTACCGGACGGTCGACGAGTACCTCGGGAAACTGCGGGAGACGCTCCCCGACGACGTGACGATGGTCGTCGCCTCCGACCACGGGTTCACGACGCTGGACTACGAGGTCCACCTCAACGAGTGGCTCCGCCGCGAGGGGTGGCTGGAGTACGAGGACGACGACCACGACGAACTGGGCGACATCGCCGAGTCGACGCGGGCCTACTCGCTGATCCCCGGCCGGTTCTACCTCAACCTGGAGGGCCGCGAGCCCCGCGGGTCCGTCCCCCAGGAGGAGTACGAGAACGTCCGGTCGGAGCTGAAAGCCGAACTCGAAGCCCTGGAGGGACCGGACGGTACCCCGGTCGCCGAGCGGGTCGTCACCAAGGAGACGGCCTTCCGGGGCGACCACGACGACATCGCGCCGGACCTGGTCGTGATCCCGAACCACGGCTTCGACCTGAAGGCCGGGTTCAAGAGCAGCGACGAGGTGTTCGACGTCGGGCCCCGCAACGGGATGCACTCGTTCGACAACGCCTCGCTGTTCGTCGACGACCCCGACGCGCGGATCGGGGACGCCGACCTCTACGACGTCGCCCCGACGGTCCTCGACCTGCTCGAGGTCGACTACTCGCGCGGCGAGTTCGACGGTTCGAGCCTGGTCTGACCCTCAAATCAGGTCGTCCAGCGCGTCGCTCTGGAGATCGCTGTGGTCGCTCTCGGCGGGCTGGTTCCGGTCCGCCTCCCGGGCGCGCTCCATCAGTTCCTCGACGCGGGGCGACCCCTCCAGCCCCGACAGCAACACCAGCGCGGCCACCCGGTCGCTGTCGAGCGGGAAGTCACCGCCCCGGACCTCCATGCTGCCGGTCTCCTGTTCGAGCCAGGAGCGGGCGCGCTCGACGCCCTTGCGCGAGAGCTGGTCCGGCCGGCCGGCCACGACCAGCAACGCCGACGCGGCGTCGACCGACTCGGGCAGGCTCGTCCCCGTCAGGAGGGCGTTGCGCGTGACGCTGGTGATCGTGGAGACGTTCTCGTCGGCGCTCTCTGCGGCCGGCGCGGCGGCGTACCCCACCGCCGAGATCCCGCCGCTCCGGAGGGTGTTGATGATCTCCGAGGAGTCGACGACGCTCTCGGCGACCCCCTCGGTCGCCTCGCCGGCGGCCAACAGCAGCCCGATCCGCTGGGCGATCGCGTCGTTGATCCGGTCGAACCCGGCCTCCAAGCTGTCGCCGCCCGACCGGTAGGCGTCGTTGTCGACCAGGAGAACGGAGTCGGCCTCGCGGGTGCAGGTCTTCAGCGACCGACCGGCGTTGGCGTGGTAGAGCCCGCCCTCGTCGCGCCCGGGGAGGGCACCGAGCACGTAGACGGGGACGTCGTAGATCCGCCTCAGTTCACCCGCGAGCGCCGGCGCGCCGCCGGAACCGGTGCCGCCGCCGAGGCCGGCGACGATCACGATCGCCTCGGTCCGGGAGGTGAGCTTCGCGCCCAGCGCCTCGGTCACCTCGGTGGCGCTCTCGCGCATGATCTCGGCGCCGAGTTCGTTGTCGCCGCCGACGCCGTGGCCCTTGACCCGGTCCTGGCCGATCAGGTGGGTCTCGACGTCCAGCGTCCGCAGGTCGGTCTCCGCCGTGTTGACCGCCAGCGCACCCTTCACCGCGCCGAAACCGGCCTCGTAGTCGAACTCGGACAGGGCCTGCGTGATCTTCCCCCCCGCCTGTCCGACACCAATCAGGACGACTTTCATACTCTCGGGGTGTGTAGCGCGGCTATTCAACGTTGTCCCACCCACGCACGGCCGTGAACACTGCCGGCGACCCCGCGAGACCGGGCCGAGCCGACGCGACCCCCGGCCGCGACGGCGCCGAACGGCAGCCGACGAACGCCCGGAGACGACGGCGGCGAGCCGGCGGTTGAAGTACCGGGACGGGTCCATCGGCGCCCGTGACCGACACCGACACGCTCGAACGGCGGCTCCGTGCCGTCGAGCGGAGGCTGACCGACCGCGACCTCGACGACCGACCGGACGGCGAGGCCGGGAGGCTGGCGGATCGGCTCGACGACGTCGAGGACCGGCTGTCGGAGCTGGAGGCCGCCACGCAGGCGCTGCGGGGCTACGTCGGCAACGTCCGCTCGGTGAACACCGAGGTCGAGCAGCGGGCCGACGCGGCGGTCGCCGCCGTCGAACGTCTCGAAGCGCGACTCGACGAGCGGACCGACGGCCGACGTGACAGGCACCGACGCTCCGAGCGCCGACGGGCCGGCGACCGGCGGTCCGACGACGGGCGCGTCGGGGACCGACACGCCAACGATCGGCCGTCCGACGACCGACGACACGAGGACGGTGGTTCCGACGAACGCGGGACCGGCGACGGGCGCCCCGGTGGTCCGGCGGACGGATCCGACCCGGCCGCAGCCGGCGGCCGGCCCGACGGAGGCCGGACCGCCGACGAGCCGCCCGACGGCGACGGTTTCCCCGGGAGGGCCGACCGGTCCGACCGGTCCGATACCGGGTCGGGACCGGCGTCCACCTCGTCGACGTCTACCCCGCCGACGGAGACGCGCGAGGACGGGACCGCGGGAACGGGAACCGGAACCGGCACGACCGGCGGAGCGGGGGTGCGCGCCGACGGATCACTCGGTTCGTCGGACGGGGGGGAGGCCGGCGACCCGCTCGGTCCGTCCAGTGGTACGAGCCTCGATGGGCCCGACGGACGACCGGACAGACGTGCCGCGGCCGCGCTGGCCGAGCGACCGGACGACGGGACGGCCGAACCGGACCGCGGCCTCCTGGAACGCGTCCGGAAGCTGCTGTGATCCGGGCGGCCCTGGCGGTCGTCCTCGCGGCCGCGCTGCTGGCGGCGAGCCTGCCGGCCGTCGACGACGTCCGGCGCGACCGGGCCGACGCGGCCGTCCGTGCGGAGGTGGGCGCGGTCGAGCGCGCGGCGGCGGACCTGTTCGAGAGCGACGAACCCGGCGCCGGCGCGCGCCGCGTCGTCGCCGTCGACCTGCCGGCGGCCTCCTGGAGCGTCGCCGAAGCCGAGTCGGTCGCCGTCCGCCGGAACGGGACCGTCTCCTGGCAGGTCGCGGGCCACGTCCGGACCCGCCGCCCGACCGACCCGCCGCTCCAGCCCGCGGGGGACCGCCCGATCGTGCTCGACCCCACCGGACGGACCCGGCTGGCGCTGACCCTCTCGGGGTCGCGGGACGACCCGACGGTCACGGTCCGACGGTTCAAGTCCGATGGCCGGACCACCACGTCGCGTGCTCGACTCGTCACGCCGCTCCTGTGACTGTCGACCGCGGTTCGACGGCGACGCCCTGCTCGTCGACGCGGGGGACTGCTCGGGGGACCCGACCGCCGACCCGGACTGCCGTGCGACGGTGATCGAGACCCTGCGGGACCGGGACGCCGAGGCCGTCCGGGTACGGGCGGACGGCCGCGAGCGGGCGTACCTCGACGACGCCGCGGCGCTGCTGGTCGCCGCCGGACGGTTCGCCGAACGGATCGCCGGCCGGGACGAGCGACTGGCCGAACGGACCACCCGGGACCCGCTGGCGGCCGCGCGGGCGGCCGTCGGCCGGTCCGATCCGGTCGCCCGCGTCGCCGCCGAGACCGGCCTCGCGGCCGGCGCCGATCGGGTCGCGGGCTACGACGAGGCGCTCGGACCGTACGTCGGTCCGACGATCGCGCGCTCACGGGTCCGCCCGGCGCCGCCCCCCGACGCCGCCCTGACCGCCGAGCGGGACCTCGACACCGGCGCCGCCGCGCGGATCTACGACCGGACGGACGGACCGGCGCTGTACCACCTGACGCCGGTCGAACGTCGACTCGACGACGGAGGGATGTCGACGCTCGCCGCCGCGCGGGACCGGCTCGCGGGCGACGCCCGGGGCGGCGAACGTGCCCCGTACCGGGCCGTACGGGCGGTCGCGGACGACGACGCTCCGACCGACCGGCTCGGGGAGGTGCTCGCGAAGCACACGGGCGGACTCGGCGTCGTGACCGACCTGTTCGCGGACCCGGCGGTCAGCGACGTCTTCGTCACGGCGCCGGTCGCCGACACGCCGCTGCGGGTCCGGGTCGACGGCGACGTGGCGACGACGAACGTCCGGCTGGTCGGGGACGGCGCCGAGGCGCTGGCCTCGCGGTTCCGCCTGGACTCGGGACGGGCCTTCTCCCGCGCGTCGCCGACCCTGGCGGCGACGGCGACCGCCGGCGACCGCGAGATACGGGTCGCCGGCACGGCGCCGCCGGTCAGCGACGGGCTCGCCTTCGCCTTCCGGGCGCGGGACCGAGAGCCGTGGCGGCTCCCCGACCTGGTCGCCAACGGGACGCTCCCGGTCCGGGCGGCGGCGCTGCTGTCGCTGGCGGTCGAGCGGGGCGCGGCGGGCCTGATCGCCGGCACCCGCGGCGCCGGCAAGACCACCCTGCTGGGCGCGCTGCTGTGGGAGCTCCCCCCGGACGCGCGGACGGTCGTCATCGAGGACACGCCGGAGCTACCGGTCGACGCGCTCTCGGCCGCGGGTCGGGACCTCCAGGCGCTCCGGACGACCGTCGACGGCGGGCCGGGGATCGCGCCCGCGGAGGCGCTCCGGACGGCCCTGCGGCTCGGCGAGGGCGCGCTGGTCGTCGGCGAGGTGCGCGGCGAGGAGGCCGCCGTCCTCTGCGAGGCGATGCGGGTCGGCGCCGGGGGGAGCACCGTCCTCGGGACGATCCACGGCGAGCGGGCCGCCGGCGTCCGCGAGCGGGTGGTCTCCGACCTGGGCGTGGCCGCCTCGTCGTTCGGGTCGACCGATCTCGTGGTCACCCTCCAGCCGCGGACGGTCGACGGGGAGCGTCGCCGCCGGCTGGCCGCGATCGAGGAGGTGATCGACGACGGGTCGGCGCCGCTGTTCGAGCCGGCGGGCGACGTCGACGCCGGGATCGACGCTCCCGCCGGCACCGGAGCGGACCGGACCGGGCGGGCGGCGGCGACCGGTCGGATCGACCGCGGCGACAGCCGCCTGATCGAGCGTCTCGCCCGACCCGGCGAGTCGTACGCGGCGGTCCTCGACGCGCTGGCCGACCGCCGGACGGCCCTCGTCGAGCGGGCCGGCGTCCCCGAGCGGACGCGATGATCCGGGCGCTGCGCCCGCTCGCGCGGCTCTACCCGTGGTCGGTCGACCCCGACCCCGAGGTCCGCCGGGCGGTGGCGTACCTCGACCCGGAGGCCGGCGCGGCGACGGTGCTCCGGGCGAGCTACGGGCTTGCGCTGACGCTCGGGCTCGTCGCGGTCCCGCTGCTCGCGCTGGCGCCCGCGGGTCCGTGGGTCGCGCTCCCGCCGCTCGCGGCCGCGGCCCTAGCGGCGTGGGGCGGCCCGGCGGCGGCGCGACTGATCGCCAGGGCTCGCCGGACGCGGGCGCTGGGCGCCGCGCCGTCGCTCGTCACCCACGCCACGGCGCGGATGCGACTCTCGCCGACCCCCGAGCGGGCGGCCGCCTACGCGGCGGCGGCCTGTGAGGGGGCGCTGGCCGGGAGCCTCGGGGATCACGTCCGGCGGGCGGCGGGCGATGGCCGGACCGGGCTGGCGTCGTTCGCCGACGAGTGGGAGCCGTGGTTCCCGGCGCTGGAGCGGGCCTGCGCGCTCGTCGAGAGCGCCGGCCGTGCCTCCCCGGAGCGGCGACCCGCGACGCTCGACCGGGCCCGCCGGGCGGTCCTCGACGGCGTCGCCGACCGGGCGGCGTCGTTCGCCGCCGCGATCCGCGGGCCGGCGACCGCGCTGTACGCCTTCGGGGTGCTCCTGCCGCTGTCGCTGGTCGCCCTGCTCCCCGCCGTCCGGACCGCCGGGATCGACGTCCCGCTCCCCGTCGTCGTCGCCCTGTACGACGTCGCCCTCCCGCTCGTGCTGGTCGTCGCCGGCGGGTGGCTCCTCGTCCGCCGACCGGTGGCGTTCCCGCCGACGCCGGTCCCGCCCGACCACCCGGAGACGCCCGACAGCCGGTTGCCGGCGGCCCTGCTGGGTCTCGCGGCGGGCGCGGCGGCGTGGCCGGTCGCCGCCCGGGTCGCGCCGGCCTGGACCGTTCCGCTGGCGGCCGCCGGGATCGGCGTCGGGGCGGGGCTCGTGGCGGCCTTCCGGCCGGTCGTCGCCGTCCGTCGGGACGTGGCGGCGGTCGAGGCCGGTCTGAGCGACGCGCTCGCGGTCGTGGGTCGGCGGGTCGCCGACGGGACGGCGGTCGAGCGGGCGATCGCGGCCGCGGGCGAGGAACTCCCCGGACCGGCGGGCGATCGGCTCGCCGACGCGGCCCGGGTCCGGCGCCGCCTGGGGGTCGCCGTCGAGTCCGCGCTGCTCGGGCCCGCGGGCGCCCTCGCGGGCTGCCCGAGCCGACGGGCTCGCGGGGTCGCGCGGTTGTTCGCCCTCGCGGCCCGCGAGGGGGCGCCGGCGGGCGAGGCGCTGCTGGCGATGGCCGATCACCTCGACGAACTCGGGGCCGTTGAGGACGAGGCCCGACGGTCGGTGGGACGGGTCACCGGAACGCTGCGCAACACCGCGGCCGTCTTCGCCCCGCTGGTCGGGGGCGCCACGGTCGCGATGGCCGACGCGATGGGATCGGCCGGCCCCTTCGGCGGCGCCGGCGGACCGGACGTCTCCGGGCTCGGTCTGGCGGTCGGCGTCTACGTCCTCCTGCTCGCGGTCCTGCTGACGGCCCTGGCGACCGGGCTCGAACGCGGGTTCGACCGCCCGCTCGTGGGCTACCGTGCCGGGCTGGCCCTGCTCGCCGCCACGGCGACGTACCTGACCGCTCTGGTCGGTACGGGACTGACGGTTTAAGCCCGGGGACGGGACCAGCACGGCCCGTGTTCGACACACCGATCGACGCCTGGTACGTCTGGTTCGGCGTCGGGACGGCCTCGGTCGCGGCGCTCGGGGTGGTGCTCGGGTTGCCGGCGGCCGCCCCGCCGGACGCGACGGGGGCGGCCGACGCCGTCGACGCCGTCGCGAGCGCGCCGCCCGGCGCGACGACCACACACGACCTCGACGCGACGGAGTACCGCATCGACCGCCACCGGATCGCCCTCCGGACGGCCGGCGGGACCGCCGGCGCCGCGTTCGCCTACGGCCCCGTCACGCCGGCGCCGGACGGCCGGCTGGCCCGGCTCCGGGACGGGGCGGCGCCGTCCGCGGTGTTCGACTCCCCGGCGGCGCTGGCCACCACGGCCGGCGCGGCCCGGGCGCGCAACGGCACGTGGCGGCCCGCGCCGGACGAACTGCGGGTCCGTCGGGTCGAGTGGGGGGAGGTCGATGTCACGCTCGTCGGGTAGGGGCCAGGCCGAGCCCCTCGCCGCGCTGGTCGCCGTGGGCGCGGTCTGTCTCTCCCTCTCGCTGTACGCCGGGGTCCTCGACGCGTCGCTGCCCGGCTCGTCCGAGCGCGACGTCGCCGCGGCGACGATCGATCCCGTCCACGACCGACTGGCTCCCGACGGCGTCGTCCGGCCGGACCGTCTCGCGGCCGACCGGCTCCCCGTCCCGGCGGGGTACGACGCGAACGTCACCGTCGTCGCGGACGGCCGCCGCTGGAGCGTCGGCCCCGCGCTCCCGGCGGCCGCCGACACCGCCCGGCGGCGTGTGACCGTCCGCGTCGGTCCGGCGGGGCTCCGGAGCGGCGTTCTGCGGGTGAGGCTCCGACGATGAGGGCGATCAGCACGGCCGCCGACGTCACGCTGGCGCTGTTGCTCGTCGGCGGCGCCGTCGCCGTCGTCGCCGGCGGCGTCCCCGTCGAACGGGACGACCCGAGGTCGGTCGGCTCGGCCGACGCCGCGGACGGCGTCGCACGGGGGCTCGCGGCCACCGCGCGGGTGGAGTACCGCGTCGGGGTCGACCGGCTGGACGAGCGACGCATCGCCCACGTGAGCCTCGCCTCGCTGCTGGCCCGTGCCGCCGTCCTCGACGCGACGGTCGACGGGCGACGGCTCGGAGCCGGGGCGCCCGGGACCGACGCGACGGGGGCGACGGGGCGGGACGGCGGTGGGGTCGGGTTCGTCCGGGCCGTGCGAGCGACCGTCAGAGGCCGGATCTCGCGGACCGACGTCGACGTCGCCGTCCGGGCCCGGTGGCGACCGTACCCCGACGCGCCGATCGGCGGGTCGGTCCGGGTCGGCGAGCGGCCTCCCCGGGACGCCGACGTCCACGCCGCGACGCTGTCGGTCCCGGTCGGCGCCGCCGTCGGCCGGGAACGGGCCCTCGCGGCCGCCGACGACGGGTACGGGGCGGTCGCCCGCGTCGCCGCCCGGGGGAGCGTCGACGTGCTGTTCCGCCCGAACGGCACCTACTTCGCGTTCACCGCCACGGAGAGACTCGCCGTCGCGCGCTACGAGCGGGCGGCCGAACGCCTCGGGGTCGGCCCCGCCGAGGCGACGAACGCGACGCTCCCCAACCGGCTCGTGACGGCGGGGTTGACCGCCCGGCTGGCGGCCGACCTGCGCGGACGCTACCCGACGCCGCGGGCCGCCGCTCGTGCGGTGTCGGTCGGCCGGGCTCGCATCGTCGTCAGGACGTGGTCGCCGTGACGCGGGTTCCCTTCGCCCTGATCGCCGCGCTGTTGCTGGCGGGGAGCGTGAGCCTCGCCGCGACGACGGGGCCCTCGCCCGCGCCCGACGACCCGGCCGTGGAGACGGCGCTGGACCGCGGGACCGCCGAGACCCGGACGGCGCTCCGGGGGGCCGTCGCCGCGGCGGCCCGGGCGGCGGCCCGCGAGCCGGTACTCGGGGCGGCGAACACCACCGCGGGGCGGGCGGTGAACGGGTCGTCGCCGTTCGAGGACGCGCTCCGGATCCGTGTCTACCGGCGGGCGAGCGAGCGGCTCGGCCGGATCGACCGCCGTGTCGACGACGTCCGCGTGACCGCGTCGCTCCCCGAGGCGGGAGCGCGTGCGGCGATCGAGTCGGTGGGGCTGCGGGCGGTCGACGACACCGCCGTCCGGGTCCGGATCGAGAACGCCACCCTGACCGCCCGACGGGACGGTCACGTGCTGACACGCGAGCGGTTCTCGCCGCGGCTGACCGTCGTGACGCCGGTCCTGTCCCTCCACGACCGGGTCGAGACGTTCGAGCGACGCCTGGACGCCGGCTTCGCGCGGCCGGGCTTCTCGCGGCGGTTCACCGCCGCGGTCTACGCGATCGCGTGGACCCGGGGCTACGCACAGCACTACCGGCTGGCCGGGCTGGAGATCGAGAACGTGATCGCCAACCGACACCTCTCGGTGGCGGCCAACGAGGCGCTCCTGCACCTCCAGCGCTCGACGGTCGGTCACAGCGACCCGGACGGCCGGCGCGCGCTGCTGCGCGCGGCGGGGAAGACGCTGCTCCGGGACGCGACCGCCGCGACGGACCGTCGGAGCCCGGTCCTCGACGCGCTCGAACGCCGGACGAAGCCGGCGCCGGACGCGATCGACGGGTTCGAGGCCGACGGCGGACACCGCCGGGCGAACCGCTCGGTGACGGTCGGGACGGCCGCGGCCGAGGGCTTCGTCGACTACGTCCGCGAGGACCTGAACGGCACGATCCGCGAGAGCTACTCCGTGCGGACCCGTCTCGCGACGGCCGTCTCCGGGACCCCGGATCCCGACCCGACGGCGCCGCCCAGCCCCGGTCCCGGGTGGGAGCCGATCGGCGGCGGCGTCGACACCGACACGACGGTCACCGAGGCCGACGGCGCGCCGACGCCCGAGCGCCGCGCGGACTGGCACACGCTGGCCTCGTTCGACCGCGCCGTCGCGGTCACGGCGACCCGAACCCGGCGGTGGAAACGGGGCAACCAGACCCGGACCACGCGGACGAGCGACACCGACGTCGCCCGTGTCGGGCTCGCGGTCCGGGGGAGCCGCGCCACGCCGGGGCCGGGGCGGCCGATCGAGACGATCTACCGGCGCGGCGCGGGTCGGCTCGACGGGCCGAACCTGGCGGACGTGGCGGACCGGGCGGTCGAGACCCTGGTCGAGGAGCGGGGCGGCCCCGACCTGCTCGCCGAGCGGGCGGCCGACGGACGACCCGTTGGCGGGTCCCGCCGCCTGACGGGCGAGCGTCCGGACGGGCTCCGGGAGCTGATCTACCGGAGCCTCACGGACCTCCGCGACCGGGTCCGGACGGTCTCGGTGTCCGTGTCGCGCCAGTCGCTCGCGACCTACGCGACGAACCCGCAGACACGGCTCGCCGGGCGGCTCCGCGAGCGGCGGGACCGCCTGATCGACGCCCCGGCGACCTACGGGAGCGTCGCGGAGGCGGCCGAGCACGCCGCCCGGGCGGCCTACCTCGACGCGACGATCGACCGGCTGGAGCGGGCGGCGGCCGGGCGGGCGGAGCGGGCGGAGACGCTCGACGAGCGGCTGTCGGATCTCGGCGCCGCCGGGCTGGAGACGCTCAAACGCCGGGCCGACGCCCGCCGGACGCCGTTCGACGACCCCGCCGGGCCGGCGCTACGGGGTCCCGGCGGACCGATCTCGGTGCGGGTCGACGCCGCCCCGTCGTACCTGACGCTCGCCCGGATCGACCGGGAGCGGGTGCCGGCGGTCGACGGACCGACACACCCGCTTGCGGCCCGGAACCGAAACCACATGGCGCTGCCCTACGCCGGGATCGCGAAGGGGCTCACCTCGCTGCTCCCGGGGAACACGGAGCGGACGAGCCTCGGGACCGCCGCGCGGACGCTCCGGGCGGCGGAGGCGACGGCCGACGAGCGACCCGACGCGACCGTCGACCGATCGCGGCTCCGTCGCGAGGTGTCACACGCCGCCCGGCACGTCACGCGACGGCTCCGGCGGACGGCCGAGGAGGTCGGCGTCGGCGGGAACGGGTCGGCTGTCGAGGCGGCGCTCCGGCGGTGGCCGACGACGACCGCGCGGGCGCTGGCCCTGTCGAACGGCAGCGCCGTGCCGGCGATCGTCGACGCGACGGCGAGTCGGGCCGGGCTGTCGCCGACCGAGCGCGACTGGCTCGAACTCCGGCTGAACGACACGCGTCGCGACGCGCTGCGGGACCGGAAAGCCCGGCCGCGGGCGAAGCCGACGAACCGGACGCGGAACCGCGTGCGGACGGTCCGGGACCGCGCGCGGTCGGCGGGGGAGGCGCTCGTCGCCGAGCGGATCAACGAGACCGTCGACGCCGTCGTCGCCGACGGGATCAACCGGACGGTCCGCCGGGCGCAGAAGCGGCTCGTCAACGACACGTTCGACGAACTGCCGGTCGGCATGCCCGTGGCGCCGGTGCCGGGCTACTGGGTCGCGACGGTGAACCTCTGGACCGTCCGGGTCGAGGGCGAGTACGCCCGCTTCTCGGTCCGGACGGACCACGGGCCGCCCGGACGACCGACGGCGTACGTCCGGGACGGCTCGACGGTGTGGTTCGACGCCGACGGCGACGGCGACGACGAGCGGATCGGCCGGGCGACCCGGCTCGACGTCTCGGCGACGGCGTACGTCGCGGTCGGGGTCCCGCCGGGGCCGCGGGGCGTCGGGGACCGCAACGGCGCCCGCGACGAGACCTCGCCGGGCTGGGAGGACGGAGGGTGAGACACTTGTGGCGGGGTCGCCTACCGCGGCCCATGATACGAGGCGAGTTCCCGGACGCGGGCGAGTCGTCGCCGGAGACGCTCCGGCGGGCCTACGAGCGCCGACTCTCGACGGTCGTGGACGCGACTGGCGTCGAGGCCGTCGCCGAGGAGACGGGGATCGAGCGCGAGCGGCTGGCGGGGCTGGCCGACGGGGCCGCGCCGGAGTTCACCCTGGAGGAGGCCGCGGCCGTGCTCGCGCTGGAGGCGGACGCGCCGCCGGCCGACGCGATCGCCGCCGAGGCCCGTGACGTCCTGCTGATGGGGATGACCACCGCGGTCGTGGACGTCGAGGGGCTGGCCTCGGAACTGGACGCGGGGCTCGGTCCCAAGGAGATCCAGCAGAAGGTCGAGGGTCGGTACCCGATGACCCTCGCGGAGTACGCCCTGATCCACCACCACCTGGAGTCGGGCGACCGATGAGGGTCACGATCCTGGGCTGTGGCTACGTCGGCCTCGAACTGTGCCGGCGGCTGGCCGACGACCACGAGGTCGTCGGCGTCAGACGCTCCGAGACGGGTCTGGAGGCCGTCGCGGCGGCCGGCGGGGAGCCGGTGCGGGCCGACGTCACCGACGCCGACGACCTCGCGGCCGTCCCCGACGCCGACGCCGTCGTCTTCGCGGCGAGTTCGGGCGGCCGGGGCGCCGAGGCCGCCCGCGAGGTGTACGTCGAGGGCCTCGAGACCGCCGTCGAGGCCTTCGCCGGTCGCGCCGACCCGCCCGAGAGGCTGGTCTACACCTCCTCGACGGGCGTCTACGGCGACCACGACGGCGCGTTCGTCGACGAGACCACGCCGGTCGAGCCGACCACCG
>CAZMLQ010000068.1:0-12362 GCA_964567195.1 uncultured Haloferacaceae archaeon
CGTCGACCGTCCCCGCGAGACGAGCGTCGATCTCGCGGGGTGACGTTCGTGCTCGTCCACGGCGACGGGCCGCCGTACGGCAACACCGACCGGGTGGTCGGGATCGTCCGCGGGTACGCGGGGGCAGACGCAGACACCGGCGCGGCCGGGGTGGCCGGTCACACCGACGAGCGCGTCGGCGGGGTCGGGCTGCTCTGCTCGATCCCGGCACCGCGGCCGGGGCCAGCCCCGGGACCGAGACGACGATGCTGGTCGCGTGGACCGCCGGCGGCGACCCCGGGGTGACAGGTCACCGGTCGCCGGGGGGGAGTGGGTCCGCGGAGCGGGCGGTTTTTGAGCCGACTCGTCCACCGAACCGTATGGAGCTGTTCGCCGTCCCCGACGTCCCCGAGGTGGAGGTCGACGACGACCTGGCCACGCTGGTCCGCGAGCGGGTCGATCTCCGGCCCGACGACGTGGTCTGTGTGGCGAGCACCGTCGTCTCGAAGGCCGAGGGCCGGACCGCGGAGCTCGCCGACTACCCGCCTGGGCCCCGGGCCCGAGAGATCGCCGGCCGGCTGTCGGAGCTGACGGGCGAGGAGAAGGACCCGCGCTTCGCCCAGGCGGTGCTGGAGGAGGCGACCGAGCTGATCCTGGCGGCGCCGTTCCTGCTCACCGAGACGCCGTGTGGCCACGTCGGCGTGAACGCGGGGATCGACCGCTCGAACGTGCCCGACGCCGACCTGTTGCTCCTGCCCCGGCGGCCGGACGAGAGCGCCGCCCGGATCCGGGCCGGCCTCCCCGCCGACCGGGTGATCGTCACCGACACCTCCGGGCGGCCGTTCCGGCACGGCCAGCGCGGGGTGGCGATCGGCCGGGCGGGCCTGCCCGCGAGCCGGGACTACCGCGGCGAACGCGACCGGGACGGCCACGAGCTCGTCGCGACCGTCGAGAACGTCGTGGACGAGCTCGCGGCCGCGGCCAACCTGCTCTCGGGTGAGGGAGACGAGGGCCGCCCGGTCGTCGTCGTGCGTGGCTTCGAGTTCGGCGACCACGAGGGATCGGACGAGCAGTTCCGCTCGGTCTCGGACGACCTGATCCGTCGGGCCGTCCGGGCGTGGACGGGCGAGGGCTGAGCGCGGCCGCCGGCAACCGAAGCCACATGAGGCGCCGGCGCGACCGGGGGGTATGGACGCGACGACCTCCGCGGACGGAGAGAGCAACGGCGGGGAGGGACGATGCTCGGCGTCGAGCTGAGCCCCGAGGAGCCGACCGCCGAGACGGTCGAGCTGGGCCGGCTGGCCGAGCGCGAGGGTTACGACGCCGTCTTCGCGAGCACGCACTACAACAACCGCGACCCGTTCGCGGCGCTGGCCCGGCTGGCCGTCGAGACCGACGAGCCGTGGCTCGGCCCGGGGGTGGCGAACCCGCTCGACCGCCACCCGGTCGCGCTGGCGTCGGCGGTCGCCACGCTGGACGAGGCCAGCGACGGCCGCGCCGCCTTCGGGATCGGGCCGGGCGATCCCGCGACGCTGCGCGGGCTCGGCGTCGCCGAGGACCGCGGGCTCCGGCCCGTGCTCGAGGCGTTTCGGGTCGCCCGCCGGCTCTGGGCCGGCGAGCGCGTCACCCACGACGGGGCGTTCGAGGCGGCCGACGCGGGGCTGAACTACGAGCCCCCCCAGGGCGCGTCGATCCCGGTTTACGTCGGCGGCGAGGGGCCACACATGTGCCGGATGGCGGCGAAACACGCCGACGGCCTCCTGTACAACGGCTCGCATCCCGACGACCTCGCGTGGGCGCGCGAGCGGGTCACGGAGGGCGAGGCCGAGCGCCCCGACGACCGCGGCGCGTTCGACCTCGCGGCCTACGCGAGCGTGAGCGTCGCGTCGGAGCCGGCCCCCGCCCGCGAGGCCGCGCGGCCACCGGTCGCGTTCGTCGCCGCGGGCTCACCCCCGCCGGTGCGCGAGCGCCACGGGATCGACGGCGACCGGGCCGACCGGATCGACGACCTGCTCGGAACCGGCGAGTTCTCGGCCGCGTTCGACCTGGTGACGCCCGCGATGATCGAGGCGTTCTCGATGGCGGGGACCGTCGAGACCGTGACCGAACGGATGGCGGCGACGCTCGAACACGCCGACTCGCTGGTCGTCGGCTCGCCGCTCGGCCCCGATCCCGGGACGGCGATCAGTCTCGCCGCCGAGGCGTACGACCGGGCGACGGCATAGCGATCCCGACGAGATCGAGCGCGGCCCCGACGGCGAGATAGCCAAAGACCGCCACGGAGGCGGTCGTCAGGGCCGCGCCGACGGCGAAGGCGACGAACGCCAGCGGATCGCGCAGCGCCACCTCGGTGGCGAAGATCACCGTGAGCCGGACCAGGCTCACGAGGAGTTCGACGACGAAGTCCAGAAGCGTCGGCATACCCGCGCTCCGGGCCGGGGCCTTTTCGCCCTGACGGTCGGGGCCGGCACAACCGACAAGAGCCGACGGCCCGAGGACCGGCCGTGGTGCGCGAGTCGACGCTCGACGAGTTCGTCGGCGCCGGGAGCGACGCGGCCGCGGGGGACGAAGCGACCGAGACGGAGACGGACGCGGTCGCGGCGGACGAAGCGACCGAGACGGAGACGGACGCGGTCGCCGACGCGGCGCCGGCCACGCCGACCTGCGGGTGGCGGGCGGGCGGTGCCCCCTGTGCCGACTGCGGGGCGTCCGTCGAGTGGCTGTGGACCGACGGCGAGGGCGAGGGCGAGGGCGAGGGCGGCGACGACGGCGGGCGGCGGGTCTGTGCGGGGTGTAAGGACTGGTGAGCCGGGGTGCTCAGTCCATCCGGGTGGCCCCGCGCTCGAAGCCCTTCGCGAGCGTCGTCTCGTCGAGCGCGAGCACGGTCGGACGGCCGTGCGGGCAGGCGTAGGGGCGCTCGCAGTCTCCGAGGGCGTCGAGGAGCGCGCGGGCCGCCTCGTCGGAGAGGTCGTCGCCGGCCCGGAGCGAGGGGTGACAGGCGAACTCCTTGAGCAGCGCCGCCCGGCGGTCGGCCGTCTCGCCGGCTCGGAGCGCGTCGACGGCGTCCCGGAGCGCGTCGGGCGAGGCCCGCCGGCCGAGCGGGGCCGGCACGGCCGCCACCCGGACCGCGGTGCCGCCGAAGGGCTCGACGTCGAAGCCGAGCGCCGCGAGCGCCGCCGTCCGCTCCTCGACGGCCGCCAGCCCGGCGGGCGAGAGCGCCACCGTCGCCGGCGGATCGACCGGCGCCGAGGGGACGGGCTCGTCGGCGAGCGCCCCGCGCAGGCGCTCGTAGACCACCCGCTCGTGGGCGGCGTGCTGGTCGATCACGAGCAGGTCGTCGGCGGCCTCACAGAGCAGGTAGAGCCCTCGGTAGCGCCCGATCACCCGCGCGTCGGCGAACGCGCCCTCGGCGGCCGGCGCCAGCCCGGCGTCGAGATCGGTCGCGACCGCCGCGCCCCGCCGGAGGTCGGCCGTCGAGAGGGCGTCCCGGACCGCGTCGGCGAGGGCGTCGGCCACGCCGCCGGGCCGGAGCGCGACCCGGCGCTTGTGGGGATCGACGTTCGGGTCGACCGCCGCGGGCGGGAGCGTCAGATCGACCGCGGCGACCGGGTGACGGTCGTCGGGGACGAGCGAGCCGTAGCCGCGCTCGATCGCCCGGCGGAGCGGCGGGTTCTCGACCGGCCGCCCACGGACCGCGACCCGGACGTGGTCGCGACTCGCCCGCGTCACCGCCGGGTAGGCGAGTGTGCCCGACAGCTCGACCGCGACGTTTCCGACCGTCGCCGTCGCGTCGAGGACCGTCGACTCGCCCGCGACCCGGCGGTCGTAGACCCCGAGCGCCGCGTCGGTCGGCCCGCCGCCGCCGGTGGCGAGGGTCTCGGTGCCGTCGTGGGTTAGCGAGAGCGCGACCCGGGGCCGACAGAGCGCGTAGTCGGTCACGACGCCGGCGATCCGGCCAAACTCCGTGCGCTCGGTCCCGAGCGCCTCGCGGCGGGGCGTGCGGTTGTACAGGAGGTCCTCGACGGTGACCGTGGTGCCGGGCCCGCGGGCGGCGGGCTCGACCCGGCGCTCGCCGTCGCGGTCGACGGTCACCCGCGTCGCCTCGTCGCCCGCGCCCGTGAGGAGTTCGAGCCGCGAGACGGCGGCGATCGAGGGCAGCGCCTCGCCGCGGAAGCCGAGCGTCCCCACCCGGTCGAGGTCGGCCGCCCCGGAGAGCTTGCTCGTCGTGTGGCGCTCGACCGCCCGGCGCGCGTCGGCACGGCCCATCCCGTGACCGTCGTCGCGCACCCGGATCCGGTCGGTGCCGTCGCCCGCGACCGCCACCTCGATCCGGTCGGCGCCGGCGTCGAGCGCGTTGTCGAGAAGCTCGGCCACCACCCGGGCCGGCCGGGTCACCACCTCGCCCGCGGCGATCCGGTCGCGGGCCGCGGCGTCGAGCCGGGTGACGCGGCCCGCCGCGTCGGCGTCGGGGTCGCTCATCCGTCGAGACGCCGCTGGAGGTCGTGGAGCCGGGTCAGCGCCTCGAGCGGCGTCGTCGTCGCGAGGTCGAGATCGCACAGGCGCCGGGCGACCGCGACCGCCTCGGCGGGATCGACGCCCGCGGGCGGCGACGCCCCGCCGGCGGCGTCGGTCGTCGTATCGGACGCGTGTGGCGTGCCGGCGGGGGCGCGCTCCGTGCCGGCGGGGGCGCGCTCCGTGCCGGCGGGCACGCGCTCCCCGTTCGTCGGGTCCCCGTCGTCGGCCGGCGCGCCCGCGGGCGTCGGCTCCGTACGCCCGGCCGCGTCGGCCGCCACGAGCGAGCGCGCGCGCTCGACGACCGGATCGGGGACGCCGGCGAGACGGGCCACCTCGACGCCGTACGAGGCCGAGGCCGCCCCCTCGGCGACGCGGTGGACGAAGGTGACCCCCGGCCCCGCGCTCTCGTCGTCGTCCTCGTGGGCCACCCGGACGTGGAGGTTCGAGACCCGCGACAGGTCGGCCGCGAGATCGGTCAGGTCGTGGTAGTGGGTGGCAAACAGCGTGGTCGCGCCGACCTCGTCGTGGAGGAACTCGACGGCGGCGCGGGCGATGGCGCGGCCGTCGGCGGTCGAGGTGCCCCGGCCCACCTCGTCCAGGAGGACGAGCGACGCCTCGGTGGCGTCGTGGAGGATATCGGTGAGCTCCGCCATCTCGCGCATGAACGTCGACTGGCCCCCGGCGATGTCGTCGCTGGCCCCGACGCGGGTGAACAGCCGGTCGACGACCGACAGCGACGCCTCGTCGGCGGGGACGAAGCTCCCCGCCTGCGCGAGCACGACACAGAGCGCCACCTGACGCATGTAGGTCGACTTACCGCTCATGTTCGGTCCGGTGACGACCGCGATCTCGCCGCGGTCGAGCGCCGCGTCGTTGGGCACGAACTCGCCGTCGAGCGCGCGCTCGACGGTCGGGTGGCGGCCGGCGGCGATCCGGATCCCGTCGTCGTCGAACGTGGGACGGACGTAGTCGCGCTCGACGGCGACGGTCGCGAGCGAGACCAGCGCGTCGAGGTCGGCGACCGCGTCCGCGAGCGCCTGAACCGCGTCGGTCGCCTCGGCCACCTCGTCGCGAACCTCACACAGCAGCTCGTACTCCCGGCGGTCGGCCCGCTCGGCGGCGCCGAGGATCTCGTCCTCGCGGGCCTTCAGCTCCGGCGTGTAGTAGCGCTCGCTGTGTTTCAGCGTCTGGCGGCGGGTGTAGTCGTCGGGCACCCGGTCGGCGTTGGAGTCGGTTACCTCCACGTAGTAGCCGTGGACCTGGTTGTGCCCGACCTCGAGGCTCTCGATCCCGGTGCGCTCGCGCTCGCGGGCCTGGAGGTCGGCCACCCACTGTCGGCCCTCGCGCTCGGTCGCCCGGAGCCCGTCGAGCTCGTCGTCGAACCCCTCGCGGATCAGCCCGCCCTCGGTCACCTCGACCGGGGGGTCGGGCCGGATCGCCGTCTCGATCAGCTCGCGCACGTCCGCGAGCGGGTCGAGCGCGTCCCGGATCGCGTCGAGTCGGCCGGCGTCGGCCCCCGCGAGCGCGCCCCTGAGGTCGGGCACGCGGGCGAGCGTCGCCGCGAGCGAGCGCAGGTCGCGGGCGTCGGCCCGGCCGCGGGCGACCGCACCCGCCAGCCGCTCGAGGTCGTACACCTCGCGCAGGGCCTCGCAGAGCCCCTCGCGGACGAGCGGGCGGTCGACCAGCTCCGCGACCGCGTCGTGGCGGGCGGCGGCCGCGTCGGCGTCGACGAGCGGCCGGCGGAGCCACGCGCGCAGCCGGCGCCGGCCGAGCGCGCTCGCCGTCCGATCGAGCCCCGCGAACAGCGAGCGGGCGTCGTCGCCGGGGCCGCGGCTCTCGAACAGCTCGAGGCTCCGGACGGCCGCGGGGTCGAGCCGGAGGGCGTCGCGGTGGTCGTAGCGACGCACCCGCGAGACGTGATCGAGTGGGCCGTCGTCGCCCGCCGCGTACTCGGCGTACGCGAGGACGGCCCCGCAGGCCCGGCGCTCGGCGGGGTCGGGCAGCACCGTCGTCGGCGCGCCGACGTAGGCCGAGAGCGTCTCGGTCGCGGCCGCGGGGTCGAACCGGTCGGGCTCGACCGGGCTCACGACCGGCTCGGCCGACAGCTCGGGCGTCGGATCGGTCGCGTCGGGGCCGACGAGCAGCTCCGTGGGGCCGAGCCGGCCGAGCTCGCCACACAGCGCGTCGTGGCCGTCGGTCCCGGTCACCAGACACTCGCCGGTGGAGACATCGACCGCCGCGAGCGCGTGGGTCGGCCCGTCCGCGGGCGCGTCGCCGCCGGGCCCGACCGCCACGGCGGCGACGTAGGTGGCGTCGGGCGCGAGCAGCTCGTCGTCGACGACGGTGCCGGGGCTGACGACCCGGGTGACCGCGCGGTCGACGAGCCCGTCGGCCGCCGCGGGCTCCTCGACCTGGTCCGCGATTGCCACCCGGTGGCCGGCGTCGAGCAGGCGCTCGACGTAGCCGGCGGCGTTGTCGACCGGCACGCCACAGGCGGGGTAGGTACCGGTCGAGTCCTCGCGCTCGATGAGCGTCAGCTCACAGAGCCGGGCGACCCGCTCGGCCGCCTCGCAGAAGCACTTGTAGAAGTCCCCGACGCGAAAGAGCACGACCGCGTCGTCGTAGCGCGCACAGACGTCGGCGTACTGGCGGAGCATCGGCGTCAGCTCCTCGGCGTCGGCCAGCCCCGCCGGCGGACCGGTGGCCGCTGACATACCCGTCACCGGGCGGGTCGGACACTTCAACCCGTCGGGGCGGGCGGCGCCCGGGACGGTCCTCCCGCGGCCGTGTGTGTGCGTGGCGTGGCTCGGTCCAGCAAAGAGTTAGGTGGCCGGAGAGCGTTAGCCGAGTGAGAGACCCGGGCCGCGGACGGGCGTGGCCGGCGGGTGGCGCCTCAGAACACATGAGCGACACACCACAGGAGCGCGACGCCGAGACGGAGGTCGGTGACGCGGACGGCGAGGTCGGGACGGGGACGGGGGCAGGAACCGGAACCGGCGCGGGGGCGGCCGCGCACGGGGCGTCGCCGGCCCCCGCCGACCGGCCCGACCCGCTCCCGGTCGAGGAGGCCGCCGAGATCACCGGCCGGATCGTCGAGAACGTCGAGCGGGTCATCGTCGGCCAACACGACGCGATCGAACACATCCTCATCGCG
The DNA here is from genome assembly GCA_964567195.1 of uncultured Haloferacaceae archaeon. GTDB lineage: Archaea > Halobacteriota > Halobacteria > Halobacteriales > Haloferacaceae > CAZMLQ01. The sequence goes on from CAZMLQ010000068.1 coordinate 7,649, forward strand.
GTGCTGGCGCGGGGACACCTCCTGCTGGAGGACGTCCCCGGGGTCGGCAAGACGATGCTCGCGCGGGCGGTCGCCACCTCGGTCGACTGCTCGTTCAAGCGGGTGCAGTTCACCCCGGACCTGCTCCCCTCGGACGTGACCGGGGTGAACGTCTTCAACCAGAAGACCCGGGAGTTCGAGTTCAACGCGGGCCCGGTGTTCGCGAACGTCGTGCTGGGCGACGAGATAAACCGCGCGCCGCCCAAGACACAGGCCTCGCTGCTCGAGGCGATGGAGGAGAGCCAGGTCACGGTCGACGGCGACACCCGACCTCTGCCAGACCCGTTCGTCGTGATCGCGACCCAGAACGACATCGAGTCGGGCCGGACCTACGAGCTACCGATGGCGGAGATCGACCGGTTCATGAAGAAGCTGGAGCTTGGCTACCCCGAGGAAGCCGAGGAGACCGAACTGCTCGACCGGACGCGGGGCACCCACCCGATCCGGTCGCTCGACGCGGTCGCGACCGTCGAGGAGCTCCGGGCCGCCCGCCGGACGGTCGGCGAGGTCGACGCCCGCGAGCCCGTCCGGAACTACGTCACCCGCCTGGCGCGGTACACCCGCGAGAACGCCCGGCTGGGGGTCAGCCCCCGCGGCAGCATCGCCGCGGTGCGGGCGGCCCAGGCCCGCGCGATCCTCGCGGGCCGGTCGTTCGTCACCCCGGACGACGTCCAGGCCGAACTGGTCACCGTCTGGAGCCACCGGATCGACCCCGGCAACGCCGAGCCGAGCGGGCGGGCGGTGGTGGAGGCGGCGCTCGAACGGGTTCCGGTCGAATGAGGCTGACGCGCCGTGGGTGGGCGCTGGTCGGCGTGATCGTCGCCGGGACGGGGCTGGCCTACGCGTTCGGTCCCCGGTCGCTCGACGCGTTGCTCGTCCCCTGTCTGGTGGCGCTCGCCGGGGCCGCGGTCCAGGCCTACCGGGCGCCGACCCCCGAGGCCGAGCGCGTCCTCCCCGACGACGGCGAGATCGGTGACGCCGGCGTCGTCGTCCTCCGGTTCGACGTCGACTCGCCGTACCCCGCCCGCGTCGAGGACGCGCTCCCCGCCGGTCTGACCGGCGAGGCCGTCGGCGAGGCGGTGATCGGTGCCGAGCCCGTCCGCTACCGGATCCGCTACGCCCGCCGTGGCCGCCACAGCGTCGGGCCGCTGTACGTCTACACGACCGACGTGCTCGGGCTGATCGAGACCCGCCGGACGGTGACCGCGCGCGACCGCCTGCTCGTCTACCCGCGGGTGCGGAACCTGCCGCCGGCGACGGTGGCCCGGATCCGCGCCGAGTTCGCCGACCGCGGGGCGAACGAGCGCGACGAGTTCGACGGGCTCCGCGAGTACACCCGCGAGGACTCGCTGCGCGACATCCACTGGAAGTCGAGCGCGAAGCGCCAGGACCTGATCGTCCAGGAGTTCGCCGGCGCCCGCCCCCAGGCGGGCGTGACACTCGCCGCCGGCGCGAGCCGGGGGGCGGCCGACGAGATGGCCGAGGCGGTCGCGGGCGTCGGGGTCGCCCTGCTCACCGAGGGCGTGCCAGTCACCCTGCGGACCGCGGAGGCGTCGGTCACGGCCGATCCCGAGGAGCCGGCCCGACTGCTTGCCTACCTCGCACAGGTAGGCCACGGCCGAGCCCCGGAGCCGGGCTCGGCCGACGTGGCCGTCGACGCCCGCGAGGACGGCGTCCGGATCCGGATCGGCGGCCACGAGACCACCTTCGCGACCCTGCTGGCCGAGCACGGGGCGAGTGACGGCCCCCCGGTCGGGGCGCCGCTGGGGGCCGACCCCGGCGAGGCCGACGGCTCCCGGGAGGTCGAGGCGTGAGCCTCGGCCGCGCGCTCGACCTCGAGGCCGCCGACGAGACGGGGGTCGGCTTCCGGCTGCCCGCGCTGGCCGGGATCGGCCTGCTCACCTTCTCGTACGTCAGCGTGCTCTATCACGTCACCGACGTGGTCGGCGGCGTCTTCGTGTTGTTGGCGCTCGTGGCCGCGAGCCTCGCGCTGGCGACGGCGACCGCCAGGCTGGTCGCGCCGGCGACCGCCGGCGCCGTCGCCGCCGTGTTGCTGGCCGGCGGGTTCGCCGTCTACGTCTTCTCCGTCCCCGAGTCCCAGCGCGCGCTGTTGTTCTCCGGCCGGATCGTCTCGGACACGGTCGCGCTGCTGACCGGGCTGTCGGTCATCCGACTGACCAACGCCGGCGTCTGGGCGATGGCGATCGCGCCCGGTCCGGTCTTTCTCTCCTGGTATCTCGCCGTCCGCGGGCGCTACGTGGCGGGCGTGACCGTCGGCGGCGTCGCGCTCGGGCTGTTCGTGCTGACCGGCGACGCGGACGTGCTGACCACGCTCGCGGGCGTGGTGGGCGCGACGGCCGCCGTCGGCCTTGGCAACCTCGAGCGCCACGGCGGCGGGCCCCCACAGCTCGACACGCTGACGGCCGTGCTGGCGGCGATGGTCGTCGTCTCGGCGACGCTGTCGCTCGTCCCGGCGGGGGCCGCCGGACCGCTTGCCCCCCAGAGCCAGTCCCCGACCGTCGAGTCCAGCCTCGTCGAGGCCCAGGACAGCGTGGACGTGCTCGGGAGCATCAGCCTCTCGCCCCAGGTCCGGTTCACCGTCGAGGCCGACGAGGGGCGCTACTGGCAGACCGCCGCCTACGACCGCTACACCGGCGGCGGCTGGGTCCGGACGGGCGAGACCCGTCGCTACCAGGGTCGCCTCGCCGGCCCGCCCGGGAGCGCCCGGACCCTCCGCCAGCAGGTGACCGCGCGGACGCCGCTCGGATCGCTGCCCGCCGCCTGGCGGCCGGTCGAGCTCGACGGCGCGGTGGTCGACGACGCGCTCGCCACGCCACAGGGCGGGCTCCGGCTCGGCGGCGCGGTCTCGACCGGCGACAGCTACACCGTCACCAGCCGGGTGCCCCAGCACACGGAGGCCCAGCTCCGGCGGGCCGGGACCGACTACCCCGACCGGATCGCCGGCGCCTACCGCCAGCTGCCAGAGAGCACCACCGACCGGGTGCGCGAGCGGGCGGCCGAGGTGACCGGCGACGCGGGGTCGCCCTACGCCAAGGCCGTCGCGGTCGAGGAGTATCTCGAGAGCGAGAAGCGCTACTCGCTCCAGGTCGAACGCCCCGAGGGCGCCATCGCCGACAGCTTCCTCTTCGAGATGGAGGCGGGCTACTGCACCTACTACGCCACCACGATGGTGACGATGCTCCGTGCCGAGGGCGTGCCCGCGCGGTTCGTCGTCGGCTACACCGAGGGCCAGGAGACCGACGGCGAGTACGTCGTGCGGGGGCTGGACTCGCACGCGTGGGTCCAGGTCTACTTCCCGGACGTGGGGTGGGTGAACTTCGATCCCACCCCGGCCGGCCCACGCCGGAGCGCCGAGCAGGGCCGCCTCTCCGAGGCCCGCGCGGACGGTGTGAGCGGGATCGACACCAACGGGTCGGAGCCGACGACCCCCACCCCGACGCCGACGCCGACGGCCGAGGACGAGAACGGCTCGGCGATCAACGTCACCGAGGCAGAGGCCCAGCCGGGCGACATCGGCGTCGCGCGGACCCCGCCGCCCGACGGCGGGAGCGACGGCGGCTTCCAGCTCCCGACCCTGCCCTCGCGCCGGACGCTCGCGCTGTGGGCGGTCGCGCTCGCCGGCGCGCTCGCGGTCGGCCGGCGGCTGGGGCTGACCGACGAGGCCGTCGCGGCGGTCCGGCTCCGTTACCAGGGCGCGCCGACCGAGCCCGGCCCCGACGCCGTGCGGGCCTACTACCGGCTCGAGACGCTGTTCGGTGGCCAGTACCGGCCGCGTCGGCCGGGCGAGACCCCCCGTGAGTACGTGCGGGCGATGGTCGAGGCCGGCGCCGACCGGGAGGCGCTTGTCGCGGTCGAGGCCTACGAGCGCGCGCGCTACGGCGACGGGGTCGATGCCGACCGGGCCGCCGCGGCCGTCGCGGTCGCCGACCGGCTGACGTGGGCGGCCACGCCCGTTCTCCGGCGGTTCGCGTCCTGAGCCCCGCCGTCCGGCCGTTCGTTCGGTGTCCCGATACTGTTTAGTAGCGCGACGACCGAGCTTGGGTTCGAAATGGGTGAAGTCTGCTCGACGTGCGGGCTGCCCGAGGAACTCTGCGTCTGCGAGGACGTCGCCAAGGAGTCCCAGGAGATCAGCATCCGCATCGACGAGCGCCGCTACGGAAAGGAGGTAACGATCATCGAGGGGTTCGACCCGAAGGACGTCGACATGGACGATCTCTCCTCGGACCTCAAATCGAAGTTCGCCTGCGGCGGCACCGTCGAGGACGGCGCCATCGAGCTGCAGGGGAACCACTCCGGTCGCGTGGAGGACTTCCTCCGCGAGAAGGGCTTCAACGTCGCCTGACCCCGCCCCACCTCCGACCGTCGCGACACCCGTGTCGCCGCCCCCGGAAGCTCTTTACTCGCCCCGCCGGTCACGCCGGTATGAACGACCGGACTGTCGGGTTCGTCGGGGTCGGGATCATGGGCGAGCCGATGGCCGAGAACGTCCTCGCGGCGGGCTACGACGTCGTCGCGCACAACCGCTCGCCGGAGCCGGTGGCGCGGCTGGCCGAACGAGGGGCGACCCCCGCCGAGTCGCCCGCCGACGTGACCGAGCGTGCGGACGTCGTGATCACCGTTCTCCCCGACACCGACGCCGTCGAGTCGGTGCTGT
>CAZMLQ010000069.1:0-12237 GCA_964567195.1 uncultured Haloferacaceae archaeon
CGTCGCGAACGTGTTGTCGACGAACAGCGGCACGTCGTGCTCGTGGGCGACGTCGGCCACCCGCCCGATGTCGGGCGTATCGAGCGCGGGGTTGCCGATCGTCTCGAGGTGGACGTAGGCGGTCTCCTCGTCGATCGCCTCGGCGTAGGCGTCGTAATCGAGCGTCTCGACGAACCGCGACTCGATCCCGCGGCGCTCGACCGTGTGGGTGTAGTAGGTGTAGGTGCCGCCGTACAGCGACGACGAGGTGACGACGTTGTCGCCGGCCCCGGCCAGCAGGAAGGTGGCGAGATCGAGCGCCGCCATCCCCGAGGCCGTCGGGACCGCGCCGACCCCGCCCTCCAGCGAGGCCAGCCGCTCGCCCAGCGACATCACCGTCGGGTTCATCAGCCGGGTGTAGATGTGGCCCTCCTCCTCCAGCGCGAACTGCGCCGCCGCGTCGTCGGCGTCGTCGAAGACGTAGGAGGTGGTCTGGTGGATCGGCGGCGCCCGCGCGCCCGTCGTCGGGTCGGGTGCCGTACCGGCGTGGAGACTCCGGGTCGCGAAGCCCTGGCCCTGTCCGCCGTCGTCGTGGTCGTCTGCCATACCGGCCCTCGGGGCGCGCCCGACTAAAGCCCCCACCCCGGCGCAGTTCCTGCCGGCGTCTCGAACCGCCCGCGTGGCCACGGCTCGCGGGCCGCGGGACGCGGCGGTGGATACAGGTGACCGGCGCGAGCACCGCCGGGCGATGGGCGCGCTCGTCTCCGGGCTGGTGGCCGGCGCCGGAATCGGTGGGCTGGTGTTCGCACTGCGGGCGCTGGTCTTCGACGCTCCGCTCCGTGAGACGGCGGTGCTGGCGGCCGGCGCGGCCGTCGGTGGTGGTGCGGTCGCCGGACTGGTCGCGCTCGGGGGCTGAGCCGCGCCCGGCTCAGGGCCGGTGACGCGGGCCCAGCCGCTCGAGTCGGCCGCCCCCGCCGCCGCGGGCGGGGTCGCCGCCGGCGCGGCCGTCGTCGAGGCGACCGCGGGCGGGGTCGCCGTCGCGGTCGTCGTCCGCGCCGGTGTCGGTGATCGACCGGCCCGCGACGCCGTCGGCGAGAAAGTCCCGGAGCGGCGGACCGAGCGTCCGGGGCTCGACGAGGAAGGCGTCGTGGCCGTGGTCGGAGTCGATCACGTGGTGGGCGACCGGGACGCCGGCGGCGCGGAAGGCGTCGGCGAGGGCCTCGCTGTCCTCGACGGTGAAGTGCCAGTCGCCGGTGAACGAGACGACGAGCGCCTCGCCCTCGAAGGCGGCGAGCGCGTCGGCGTCCGAGGCGTGGCCCTCGCGCAGGTCGTAGTCGTCCATCGCCCGGGTGAGATAGAGGTAGGCGTTGGCGTCGAAGCGGTCGACGAACGTCTCGGCCTGGTAGTCGAGGTACGACTCCACGTCCCGGTAGGGGAAGAAGTCGGCCGCGGGGTCGGTCGGGAACGAGTCGCGGGCGGCGTCCCGGCCGGCGGCCCGGCGCCCGAACTTCCGGCGCATCGACGCCTTCGAGAGGTACATCACGTGGCCGAGCTGGCGGGCCAGCGCCAGCCCGTCGGTCGGCTCGGGGCCGTCGCCGTAGTACGTCCCGCCCGCCCAGTCGGGGTCGGTGGTGATCGCCCGCCGGGCGACGGCGTCGAGCGCGAGACACTGCGGGTCGAGTCGCGGGGCCGCCGCGACGGGCGCGAGCAGCCGGGCGTCGTCGGGGTAGGCCACCCCCCAGTCGAGGACGTTCATCCCCCCGACGCTCCCGCCGACGACGGCGTGGAGCCGGCCGATCCCGAGGTCGTCCAGCAGACGCCGCTGGGCGCGGGTCCAGTCGCGCACCGTCACCGCCGGGAAGTCGGTGCCGTATGGCTCGCCCGTCTCGGGATCGGTCGCGGCCGGGCCGGAGCTGCCGTAACACGAGCCGGGGACGTTCGCACAGACCACGTAGTACTCGTCGGTGTCGATCGCCTTGCCCGGCCCGACCACGTCGCCCCACCACGCGCGGGCCTGGCCGGCCGCGTCCTCGTCGGCCTCGCCCAGCGGGGCGACGTTCTGGCTGCCGGTCAGGGCGTGACAGACCAGCACGGCGTTGTCGCCGTCGAACTCGCCGTAGGCCTCGTAGGCCACCCGGAGCTCGTCGAGCCGGCCGCCCGAGCGAAATCGAAAGGCACCCAGCGAGCGGACGCCCCGCTCGACGGGCGTGTCGGTCGTCACAGCGCCCCCTCCAGGTCCGCGACGACGTCGTCGGGCGCCTCCAGCCCGACCGAGAGCCGGACCATGTTCGACTCGACGCCCGCGGCGGTCCGCTCGGCCTCGCTCAGCTGCGAGTGGGTCGTCGAGGCGGGGTGGACGATCAGACTCCTGGCGTCGCCGACGTTCGAGAGGAAGCTCACGAGCTCGACCCCCTCGCAGAGCCGGCGGGCGGCCTCGTAGCCGCCGGCGAGCCCGAACACGACCACGCCGCCGTAGCCGTCGAGATACTCGCTCGCGGCGTCGTGGGTCGGGTGGTCGGGGAGGCCAGGGTAGCGGACCCACTCGACGGCAGGGTGGTCGGACAGCGCCTCGGCGACGTGGCGGGCGTTGGCGCAGTGACGCGCCATCCGGGGGGCGAGCGTCTCGGTCCCCGCGAGCGTCGCCCACGCGTCGAACGGGCTCTGTGTGGCCCCGATCGCCCGCAGCGAGCGATAGCGGACCGCGGCCGCGAGCGCGCGGTCGCCAAAGCGCTCGGCGAAGTCGACGCCGTAGGCGGGGTTCGGCCCGGCGAGTTCGGGGTAGTCGGCGTCCGGGTGGTCCCACGGGAAGGTGCCGCCGTCGACGACCACGCCCCCGAGCGTCGAGCCCGAGCCGTGGAGCCACTTGGTCGTCGACTCCCAGACCAGGTCGGCGCCGTGCTCGATCGGTCGACAGAGCACCGGCGTCGCGAACGTGTTGTCGACGAACAGCGGCGCGCGGGCCTCGCGGGCGACCGCGCCGATCGCCCCGAGGTCGGGGGTCACCAGCGACGGGTTGGCGAGGGTCTCGACGTGGACGAACGCGGTCCGCTCGTCGGTCGCGTCGGCGTAGGCCGCGGGGTCGAGGGTGTCGACGAACCGGGCCTCGATCCCCCGGCGACCCGCCATCTCCGAGAGGTACGCCGCCGTGCCCCCGTAGGCGTCGCGGGCGGCGACGACGTTGTCGCCCGCCCGCGCCAGCACGCTCGTGGCCGCGTCGAACGCCGCCATCCCCGAGGCCGTACAGACCGCGTCGGTCCCGCCCGAGAGCGCGGCCAGCCGGCGCTCTAGCCGCCGGACCGTCGGGTTCGAGAACCGCGAGTAGATCTCGCCCTCGGTCTCGAGCGCGAACCGATCGGCCGCCGTCGCCGCGTCCGGGAAGGCGTAGGCCGCGGTCTGGTGGATCGGCGGCGCCCGCGCGCCCGTCGCCGGGTCCGGCCCGCCGCCGGCGTGGAGGCTCCGGGTCGCGAAGCCGTGGTCCGGATCGCGGTCGTCGCCCTCTGTCATGTGTCACGGGCATACGATCGAACACACAAATAACCACCAGTTACTATCTCGGCGGGCTCGTGCGGGCCGAACGCACGCCACGGTGGGGTTCACGTCGGTCCGGGCCCGACCGTCGGGTGTCATGATCGACCACGACGACTGCACGACGACCGGCTCGTTCGGCCCGTACGGCGTCCGCGACGGGAGCGTGCTGGTGCGCCGGATCGGGCGGCTGCTGGCCGACACCGACGGCGAGGGCCCCTACACCACGGGGACGTTCGACCGGCTGGAGCGGGCGTTTCGCCGGGCGTTCGCCGCCGAGACGGGCGTCGAGGAGCTCCCGGCGCCGGTGGCCGCGGCGCTGGCGGACGCGAGTTACTTCACCCGCGAGCGCTACCTCGGCGCGACCGCCGACCTGCGGACCGAGGTGGTGCCGGCGTTCTACCGCGAACTCGCCGGCTTCCACTGTGCCTACGTCGGCGGCGGTCGGGCCGTCGACCGGCCGGACGACTAGGCTAGAGCCGGGCGCGGGCCGCGGTCACGCCCGCCGCGGGGTCGGCGTCGACGCCGGCGTCGACCAGCGCCTCGCCGACCACCCGGACCCCACGCATCACCTGGTCGGGGGTCAGGTTGCCCATGTTCGACACCCGGAGGATCTCGCCGCCGAGGTGGGCCTGGCCCCCCGAGACCGAGACGTTGCGCTCGGCGACGCCGTCGAAGAAGTCGGCCGCGTCCTCGCCGCGGACGGCGGGGGGCAGGCGGGCGGCGGTGAGGGTGTTCGAGCGGACGGTCGCGCCGGTCGGCGCGGCGAACAGCTCGAGCCCGAGGGCCTCGAACCCCTCGCGGAAGGCCGCGGCCTGGCGGCGGTGGCGCCGGATACGGGCCGGCATCCCCTCCTCGACGATGCGCTCGACGGCGACCGCGAGCGCGCGAAAGAGCGGCACGGCCGAGGTGAACGGCGTCTGGTTCGCGCCGGCCTTGCGGACGTGCCAGTCGAGATCCTCGTAGAAGGGGGCGGCGTCGCCGTCGATCCGGTCGAGCGCGCGCGGGCCGAGGTGGATCGCGCTCAGCCCCGGCGGGGCGGCGAGGGCCTTCTGAGCGTCGGTGATCGCCACGTCGACCCCCCAGTCGTCGAGGTGGAAGGCGTCGCCGCCGACGCTCGTCACGCCGTCGACGACGAAGGTCGCGTCGTGCTCGCGGGCGATCCGGCCGACGCCCGAGACGGGGTTGAGCAGGCCGGTGCTGGTCTCGTTGTGGACCATCGTCACCACGTCGGTCTCGTCGTCGACGGCGTCGGCGACGGCGTCGAGATCGAGCGACTCGCCCCACTCGACCTCGACCCGGGTCGGGCGGGCGTGGCGCTCGGCGATCCGGGCGAACCGGCGGCCGAACTTCCCGTTGACCAGCGTGACGACCTCGCCGGGGCCGTCGGGCCGGCGCCGGCCCGCGAGGTTCGCGACCGCGGCCTCCATCGCCATCGTGGCGGTGCCGTTGAGGACGAGGGTCTCGCCCGCGTCGGCCTCCGCGACCGTCGGGGCACCCGAGAGCGACGAGCGGGTGAACACCCGCTCCAGTCCGTCGCGGGCGCGGCCGTAGACCGACTCGAACGCGGCCGAGCGGTGCGAGACCATCGGCGCGTCCATCGCCGCGCGAACGTCGTCGGTCACCGGCACCGGACCCGGGTTGAGGAGCAGGAAGTCCTCGTCCGTCTCCATACACGGTCCACCGGGGGCGGCGACATAAGCGCCGCGGGTCGTCACAGCTCGTCGAGCCGGAGCTGGTCGGGGTGGAGCCCGTCGGGCTCGCCCGCGCCCAGCAGCCGCGGGAGCGCCGTGTCCGCGAACGTCAGCGCCACCACCAGCAGGATCGGGGCCAGAAAGAGCCCGTAGAAGCCAAGCACCACCGGGCCGACCGTGTAGGCGAGCATCAACAGCCCGACGTGGGTGGTCTCGCCGCTCAGGAGCGGACGCAAGACCAGGTCGGGGATCGTGTCGACCACGACCACCGCGACGACCAACAGCCCGGCGACGTAGACCAGCGGCGCCCGCTCGCCCCCGAGCGCGACCGGCAGCGCCGTCACGGCCGTCAGCGGGACGTAGACGATCTTCATGCCGACGACGGGCAGCAGGCTGGCGACGCCGGTGAGCGCGCCCGCAAGCGTCGGATACGGCACCTCGACGACCGCTGGCGCGACCGCGTTGTACCCCCGGAAGGCGACCACCGCGACCAGCGAGACGGCGAGCACGTTCAACAGGTTGCCAAACAGCACCGCCTCGAGCTCGGTGTCGACCGCCTCGAGATACTCCCTGACGATCGCCCCGTCGTCGAACCGGAGCAGCCACTCCCGGAGGCGGCCGCCGTCGACCAGCAGGTAGTAGGTGACGACCACGATCACGAACAGGTTGAGGACGAACGCGGAGGTCAGGTCGGCGAGCGCGCCCGCGTTGGCGCTCAGAAAGTCGAGGACGGCGTCGAGCTCGCCCGCCCGGTAGGCGGCGTACAGCCCCTCGACGCTGAGCTCGGGGATCCGGTCGACCCCACGCAGCGGGTCGAGGTTCGCCGCCGCCACCTCGAGCAGCCCGTACTCGCGGACGAACCGCCGGCTCTCGACGACCAGCAGGACCAGGGTGTAGCTGAGCAACAGGAGCAACGGGACGGCGAGCGAGGCGAGTGTCACCGCCGCCCGGACGCGGGCGGGCAGGCGGAGCCGCCGGAGCGCGTGGAAGAACCGCCGGGTGGAGTAGTACAGAAAGACCGAGACGGTCAGCGCCGCGACGAACCGCGCGGCCAGGAAGCCGACGACGGCCGCGACGGCGAGACCGAACAGCGCGACCGCGAGGCGCTTCTCGTCCATGGATCGCCCTGCGCGGAGACGGAGATAAACCGTGTGGCAGGGGCTCGCCCCGCGCGACGACGAGCCGTGCGGTTTAGGCCCGGCGCGACCGAGCCCCGATCATGGCCGACGCCGACGAGGCCGACGGGGACGCCCCGGGGGCGGACGAGGACGAGGACGGGGACGGGGACGACGCAGGAGGCGAGGGGAACCCCTACCTGCGCGATCCGCCGACGGCGTTCGAGCCCGTCGACTCGCTCGACCGCGAGCGCGCCACGACGCAGGCGGCCGCGCTGCGCGAGGCGATCCGCGAGCACGACTACCGCTACCACGTCGAGGCCGACCCGCTGATCGCCGACCGGACCTACGACGCGCTGTTCGCCCGGCTCCGGGAGCTCGAGGCGGCGTTCGACCTGGCGACGGCCGACTCGCCGACCCGGCGGGTCGGGGGCGAGCCCGTCGACGAGCTCGAGACCGTCGAGCACGTCGTCCCGATGCTCTCGATCGAGCAGGGCGACGACGCCGACGACGTCCGGGAGTTCGACGCCCGGGTGCGGCGCGAACTCGACGCCGAGGCGGTGGCCTACGTCTGTGAGCCCAAGTTCGACGGCCTCTCGGTCGAGGTGGTCTACGTCGACGGCGTCTACGAGCGCGCCGCCACCCGCGGGGACGGCGCGCGCGGCGACGACGTGACCGCACAGGTCCGGACCGTCGGCGCGGTGCCCGCCCGGCTCCGGGGCGATCCACCGGCCTTCCTGGCCGTCCGGGGCGAGGTGTACGTCCCCCGCGACGCCTTCCGGGCACACAACCGCGAGCGCGTCGAGCGCGGCGTCGAACCGTTCGCCAACCCCCGCAACGCGGCCGCGGGCACGCTCAGACAGCTCGACCCCTCGGTCGCGGCCGAGCGCCCGCTCTCCTGTTTCTTCTACGACGTGCTCGCGGCGGGCGAGAGCGAGGCGGCCGCCCGCGAGGCGGCCGACGCCTCGAGCGGCGGGCTGGCGGCCGCGGGCGTGCCCGACGGCCAGGCCGCCGAACTCGACGCGCTCCGGGCCTGGGGGCTGCGGACCGCCGGACGGGTCGAGCGCGTCGACGGGATCGAGGGCGCGATCGACTACCGCGACCGGCTGCTCGCCGATCGCGAGGGGCTGAACTACGAGATCGACGGCGCCGTCCTGAAGGTCGACGACCGCGCGGCCTGCGCCCGGCTGGGAACCACCTCGCGGGCGGTCCGGTGGGCGTTCGCCTACAAGTTCCCCGCCCGGACCGAGGTGACCCGGGTGACCGACGTGGTGGTCCAGGTCGGCCGGACCGGCCGGCTCACACCCGTCGCTTTGCTCGATCCGGTCGACGTCGGCGGGGTGACCGTCTCGCGGGCCAGCCTCCACAACCCCGAGGAGATCGCCCGCCTCGGCGTCGGCGTCGGCGACCGGGTGCGGGTCGAGCGGGCCGGCGACGTGATCCCGCAGGTGGCCGCGGTGATCGAGTCCGTCGACGGCGGTCACTTCGAGTTCCCCGAGCGCTGTCCGGCCTGCGAGAGCGCAATCGAGCGCGACGGCCCCGTGGCGTTCTGCACGGGCGGGCTGGCCTGTCCCGCCCAGCTCGAGCGCACGGTCGTCCACTACGCCTCCCGGGACGCCCTCGACATCGAGGGGCTCGGTGAGGAGGGGGTCGAACAGCTCGTCGCCGAGGGGCTGGTGACCGGGCTCGCCGACCTCTACCGGCTCGACGCCGACGCGCTCGCGGCGCTGTCGGGCTGGGGCGAGCGCAGCGCCGAGAAGCTGCTCGCCGAGATCGACGACGCCCGCGAGCCGCCGTTCGACCGCCTGCTCGTCGGGCTGAGCGTCCCCGAGCTCGGCACCGCCACGGCCGGCAACGTCGCCCGCGAGTTCGGGAGTCTCGACGCGTTGCTCGAGGCGGCCGACGAGCCCGAGGCCTTCCGCGAGCGCCTCGAGACCGTCCCCGACGTGGGCGAGACGGTCGCCGAGCGGGTGGCGACCTTCTTCGAGAGCGCGGAGAACCGGGCGGCGATCGACGCGCTCCGCGAGGCGGGGGTCGAGCCCCGGCCGGTCGAGACGGCCGACGACGAGGCCCCGCTCGACGGGCTGACGGTCGTGTTCACCGGCTCGCTGTCGGTCTCGCGCCGGACCGCGACCGACCACCTCGAGGCCCACGGCGCGCGCGTCACCGGATCGGTCTCGGGGGCGACCGACCACCTCGTGACCGGCGAGAACCCCGGGACGACCAAGACCGAGGCCGCCACGGCACAGGGGGTCGAGACGCTGGACGAGGACGGGCTGGCCGCGCTGCTGGCCGAGCGAGGGGTCGACTGGCCGCCCGGGTAGGCGAGGCGAGACGACGCGAGCCTTAGAGGTCTGCCTCCTCGAACCGGACGAGCCCGAGCAGCGGTGGCACCAGCGTCCAGACCAGAAGCATCAGCCCGGCGGCGGCGTGGAGCCGGGCCGAGTCGCCCTGCAGGAGCGAGCCGCCGAGGAACGCCTCGGAGACGATCTTGAACGAGCCGGTGGGGTTCAACAGCCGGAGCATCCGGAGCAGCTCCTGGCCGGTGAGAGGCAGCCACTCGGGACCGCCGCCGAGGCCGAGGTAGAGCTGGAGGGGGAACTGGACGGCCCCCCACAGCGGGACGAACAGGAAGTAGATCCCGATGGCGCCGGCGATGGCGAGGCGGTGGGAGGCGGTGGCGGCGGAGAAGCCGACGGCGATGGCGACGAACGCGACCGCCAGCAGCGCGGTCAGGAGCGTGAACCCGAGATACGAGCCGGCGCGGAACTCGACGGCGGGGACGGCGAGAAAGACGACGGCGGGCAGGAGAAAGCCGACCGCGACGGGGGCGGCGACGGCGGCGGCCCGGCCGAGCACCTTCCCGAAGACCACGTCGGCGCGGGAGTGAGGCAGTGCGAGCAGCAGCTTCAGCGAGCCGGTGTCGCGCTCGCCGACGACGGCGTTGTACGCCACCACGAGCGCGATCAGCGGGACGAGCGTCGTCACCAGGGCGTCCTTGACGAACAGCGAGTTCAGGATCCGGTTGGAGGTGATCGTCGAGCCCGGCGCCGGTCGGACGAGGTAGGCGGCGGCCGCGACCAGGAGGACGAACAGCGCCGCAAGCCCGAGCAGCCAGCGCGACCGGACGGCGTCGGCGAAGTCCTTGCGCGCGACGGCCCGCCAGCTCACGCCTCCACCTCCTCGCCGGCGTCGTCGGTCGAGGGCTCGCCGGCGTCGCCCTCGGTGTAGGCCAGAAAGAGGTCCTCGAGCGAGACCGACTCGGTGGTGAAGTCGGCGACGACCGCCCCCGCCTCCTCGGCGGCCGCCAGCACGGCGGTCTTGGCGTCGGGGTCGCAGGCGACGACCACGCCGTCGGCCTCGCGGCTCGCGTCGGTCACGCCGTCGACGGACCGGACGCCGTCGAGGTCGAGGTCGGCGGCGGCCACGCCCTCGCCCTCGTCGAGGGTGAGCACCAGCCGCTCGCCCGTGTCCGCCGCCTCGCGCAGCCCCTCGATGCTGTCCTGGGCGACGAGTTCGCCCGCGCGCATGATCCCCACGCGGTCACAGACCGCCTCGACCTGGCCGAGCACGTGACTCGAAAAAAAGACCGTCGCGCCGCGCTCGGCCTCGGCGCGGACGATCTCGCGCATCTCGCGGGCGCCGGCGGGATCGAGCCCGGAGGAGGGCTCGTCGAGGACGAGCAGGCTCGGCCGGCCGACCAGCGCCATCCCGAGCGCCAGGCGCTGGCACATGCCCTTCGAGTAGCCCCCGGCCTTGCGGTCGGCGGCGTCGGCGAGTCCCACCCGCGCGAGCACCTCGTCGGGGTCGCCGTCGACCCCCTTCGAGTCCATCGCGAAGGCGACGTGCTTGCGGCCGGTGAGGCGGTCGTACACCCCGAACCCCTCCGGGAGCACGCCCGTGCGCTGGCGGACGGCGACCGATTCCGCCTGTGCGTCCCGGCCGAGCACCCGGACGCTCCCGGCCGTCGGGCGCACGAAGTCGAGCAGGAGGTTGATCGTCGTCGACTTGCCGGCTCCGTTCGGGCCGAGAAAGCCGAACACCTCGCCCTCGGGAACCGCGAGGTCGAGGTCGTCGACGGCGGTGACATCGCCGAACCGCTTGGTCACCCCGCGGAGTTCGATGGCGGCCATGGTGGCGGTAGCGCCGGCCCGAGTAAAGGGCTTTAGGCTCCCGTCCGGGCGGTGTTCGGAGGCGCGACTCGCCACACGGACGCGCCCGGACGCGGGATCGCGACCCACCGGAGCGGCCTCCGGGACCGGGACGCCGCCACGGGCTCGCGTCCGGAGACGAGCGCCGTCCGGTCGCACGCGCCGTCAGCCTCAACTCCGTTCGCGCCCACCGGCTGGTATGGACGCCGCCGCGGTGCGGGCCCGCGCGGCGGAGCTTCCGCGCGAGCCCGGCATCTACCAGTTCGAGGACGGCGACGCCGTCCTCTACGTCGGCAAGGCCGTCGATCTGCGCGACCGGGTCCGGTCCTACGCCGACCCGCGCAGCGACCGAATCGGGCGGATGGTCGGGCGGGCCGGGGCCGTCGAGGTTGCCGTCACCGACACCGAGACGCAGGCGCTGTTGCTCGAGGCCAACCTGATCAAGCGCCACCAGCCCCGCTACAACGTCCGGCTGAGAGACGACAAGTCCTACCCGCTCGTCCAGCTGACCGACCACCCCGTCCCACGGATCGAGGTGACCCGCGACCCCGAGCCCGGCGCGACCGCGTTCGGCCCCTTCACCGACAAGGGCGAGGTCGAGACGGTGGTGAAAGCCGCCCGCGAGACCTACGGCCTCCGGGGCTGTTCGAATCATAAGTACGAGGGCCGCGACCGGCCGTGTCTCGACCACGAGATGGGGCTCTGCTCGGCGCCCTGTACCGGCGAGCGGTCGGTCGAGGCCTACGCCGGGGACGTCCGGGCGATCGAGCGGTTCTTCCGGGGCGAGACGGGCGCGCTCGCCGACCCGCTCGAGGAGGCGATGGCGGCGGCCGCCGAGCGCGAGGCGTTCGAGCGGGCGGCCAACCTCCGCGACCGGCTGGCGGCGGTCGAGTCCTTCCACGAGGGAGGTGGCGGGGCGGTCGCCGGCCGCGACGACGGCCGGGTGGTCGACGTGCTCGGCGCGGCCGTCGAGGGGAGCGACGCCACCGTCGCCCGCCTCCGGAGCGAGGGGGGCGGGCTGGTCGACCGCTCGCGCCACCGTCTGGCCGCGCCCGCCGACGGCCCCGACGGCGGGGTCGGGGCCGTGCTGGCCGCGTTCGTCTCCCAGTTCTACGCCGAACGCGACCTGCCCGAAGCCCTCCTGCTCCCCGAGCGCCTGTCCGACGACGGACTCGGGGAGTGGCTCGTCGACCGCGGCGTCGAGGTCCGGGTGCCCGGCGCCGGCCGCGAGGCCACGCTCGTCGACCTGGCGCTGAAAAACGCCCGCCGCGGGCCGGGTGCCGACGATCCCGGCCGCCGGCTGGGGGCGGCGCTCGGGCTCGACGGGCCGGTCAAGACGATCGAGGGCTTCGACATCAGCCACGCCGCCGGCCGGGCGACCGTCGGCTCGAACGTCCGGTTCGAGGACGGCTCGGCCGCCACGTCGGGCTACCGCCGGCGCCGGCTCGACGACGGCAACGACGATCCGGCGCGGATGCGGGCGCTGGTGGGCTGGCGGGCCGAGCGCGCGGTCGAGGGCCGCGACGACCGCGACGATCCCGACCTGCTGGTGGTCGACGGCGGCACGGCCCAGCTCGACGCCGCCCGCGAGGCGCTCGCCGCGGCGGACTGGGACCGTCCCGTCGTCGCGCTCGCCAAGGCCGAGGAGCGCGTCCACACCCCCGAGACCGTCCACGACTGGCCGGACGACGCCTCTCACCTCCACCTGCTCCAGCAGGTGCGCGACGAGGCCCACCGCTTCGCCGTCCAGTACCACCGGACCGTCCGCGACGA
>CAZMLQ010000070.1:0-8727 GCA_964567195.1 uncultured Haloferacaceae archaeon
TGATCATCGACAGCTTCACCTCGACGAACGGGAGCCCGAGCTCGTGGGCGAGCGCGCGGGCGGCGGTCGTCTTGCCGGTGCCGGGCGGGCCGACGAACAGCAGCTTGCCGATCTCGCGCAGCCCGATCTCGGCGAGGTAGTCGCGGTGCTCGATCGCGGTGACGAGCTTCTGGATCTCGCCCTCCTGATCGTCGGTGAGCACGAGGTCCTCGAGGGTCATCTCGATCTCCTCGGGCGCGCGCACCCGGACGAGATCGAGCATCTCGGCGTCGTCCTCCTCGTCGAAGTACTCCTCGAGGAGCGCGTCGATCCAGACGCGGTCGGCCTCGATCGGGCGCACCCGCTCGCGGGCCTCGGCCCGGCTCACGCCGAGATCGATCCCCTCGGTCGCGGCGGCGGCCGCGGCCAGCGTCGGGTTGGTGGCGATCCGCTCCGGATCGATCCGGTCGGCCAGCCACTCCAGGCCCATGTCGGGCTGGGTCAGCGAGAGCCGACCCGAGAACTCCTCGCGCTGGGTGAACAGCAGGTCGGAGACGGCCTCCCACGGGCGGTCGACGCCGGTCGCCTGCCGGGCCACCGACTCGGTGACGACCAGCGGCCGCTCGACGCCACCGGGGGCGTCCTCCCCGTCGGTCGTCCCCTCCTCGCCCTCGTCGGTGGCCTCGCTCCAGAAGACCTCGCGGTAGCGCGGGGGAAGGTCGTTCTCGTCGAGGTCCCGGTCGTCCGTGTAGACGCGGGCCGTCAGCAGGAACTCCACGACCTCGAGTGCCGGGTCGCTCATCCCCCCGTCGTAGCCGCCACGGACGCTTAATACCCTCGGACGGCGCGCGCCGAAACGGCGCCCTTACGGGGCCGGCGCGCCGACGGCCGTCGTGGACGCCGAGCGGGGACGTGGCCAGGAACGAGCGCACGACCACGACCGGGCGCGAGAGCGAGAGCCGGACGCGTCGGGACGCGACACCGCCGGCCTGCTCGCGGTCGGTGCGGTCGTCGCCGGGACGGTCGCGGCGATGGTCGGGGTGTCGGCCGGCGCGGTGCCGGAGCCGGGGCTCGACCGGCCGGTCTGGTACGGCCTCGGGGCGCTCGTGGTCGGCTACTGGGCGGCGTTCGTCAGACTGGCTCGCGGCCGCGGGTAGGCACGCCGAGAGCCGCGTCCGCCGGGTGCGCGCGGGTGCTACTGCTCGGGATGACAGAAGCCCATCGCGTCGGCCACGTCGGCCGAGTCGCCGATGAGGGTGATCCGGTCGCCTCGCTCGAGGACGAAGTCCGCGTCGGGCACCCGAACGTCGCCGTTGCGGGCGACGAGCGCGACCAGCACACCCCCGGGGAGCTCGGGGCCGACCTCGCGGATCGCCCGGCCGACCAGCTCCTCGGAGGTCACCTCGACCTCCTGGACGTCGCCGCTGTGGCCGAGTTCACCCATCCACGTCGCCATCGCCGGTCGCTCGATGTAGTTGTCGATGCTCTGTGCGGTGGCGAGCACCGCCGAGATGGTGCGGACCCCCAGCTCCTCGAAGGCGGCGACGTTGTCGGGGTTGTTCGCGCGCGCAAGGACCGTCTCGGGGTCGAACTTCGAGTTCGACAGCTGGGCCACCAGCAGGTTCACGTCGTCGTCGCCGGTGGCGGCGACGATGACGCGGGCGTTCTCGGCACCGGCCGACCGGAGCACGTCCGTGTCGGTGCCGTCGCCGTGGTGGACGGCGTAGCCCTCGTTGCGTGCGATCTCTACGACGTCCACGTCGCGCTCGACGAGGACGACGTTCTCTCCGCGGTTCTCGAGGCGCTCGGCGAGCGCACGGCCCACCCTCCCGCCTCCGACGACGATTACGCGCATTGGGATCACGTCCAGCCGCTCCGCGATCTGGCGGGCCAGACCGGCCTCGACCAGCACCGTCAGGAAGATGGTGAGAAACACCACGCCGACGAGCACGTTCGCCGCCGACGCCATGCCGACGGCCCGCAGCTCGATGGCGAACAGGGTCGCGACCGACGCGGGGATGATCCCCCGGGGGCCGACCGCGCTCATGAACAGGCGCTCGGGGAGGGTGAACCGGCCGCCGGTCGTCGAGAGCAGGACCAGCGCGGGCCGGATCAGAAGCGCCACGGCGGCGACGACGGCGAGCCCGCCGGCCCCGAGCGCGACCAGGGTCTCGACGCGCAACAGCGCGGCGAGCGCGATGAAGACAAAGGAGAGGACGATCAGCGTCACGTCGCCTTTGAACGCCGAGATCTCCTCCTCGTAGGGGATGTCGGCGTTGCCCAGCAACACGCCGGCGGTGGCGACGGCGGCGATGCCGGCCTCGCGGGCGATCAGCTCCGCGCCGCCGTAGGCGACCAGCGCGCTCGCCAGCACGAGCAGCCGGGCGTTCTGGGGGGCGTTCGCGGGCGAGAGATCGACGTAGCGCAGCGCGTAGAAGACGACGCCCGCGACCAGCGCGCCGACCAGCAGGCCACTGCCCAGCCGCTGGGCGAACAGCACGAGCAGGTCGGCCGCGCCGCCGACCTCGGCGGCGACGATGGCCTCGAAGATCACGACCGCGAGGATCGCCGCCGTCACGTCGTTGACGATCCCCTCGGTGTCGAGCGCGGCCTCGACACGGTCCCGGACCGGCACCACCTCCAGGATGGGCGCGATCACCGTCGGGCCGGTCGCGACCAGCAGGGCACCGATCAGGAACGCGACCAGCCAGTCGACACCCATGAACAGCCGGACCGCCACCGCGGTGGCGACCAGCGCGACGGCGGCCCCGATCGTGACCAGCCGGAGCGTCGCCGCCGGCGCCTCGCGCAGCCGGTCGATCCGCAGGTGGAAGGCGCCCTCGAAGATGATGATCGCCACCGAGAGCCCGACGATGGCGCTCAGGGCGTCGCCGAACGAGTCCGGGCCGATCAGCGCCAGCCCGTCCGGGCCGAGCGCGACCCCGGCCGCCAGCAGGAAGATGACACTCGGCACCCGAAAGCGGTCGGCGAGCACCTGCGCGACGACCCCGATCCCGATGACACCGGCGACCAGCGCGATCAGGTTGCCACTCGCCACTCGCCGTCCTCCATACCGACAGCCCGATCGGCCCACGTAAGAAAGCCCCGTTCCGACGGCGCCACGAGGTCGGTGGATCGGGGGCTACGCGTCGCCGTCGCCGTCGCCCGCGTCGTCCAGCCAGCCGAGCACCCCCCGGGCGTCGAGGCTGGCCTCGGCGCTCGCCTTCTCGTGGCCCCAGATCCGGACCGCGTCGGGATCGGGGTCGGCCGCGAGCGCCTCGACCGTCGCCGCGTCGTCGCCGGTCTCGGCCCGGACCGACCGCACCCGCTCGACCCAGTCGGTCAGGACGCGCTCGTAGGCGTCGAGCAGCGCCGGCTCGTACGGTGCCGGCCCGAAGTGGGCGTAACAGAGGGTGGCGGGGTCGATCTCGCGGAGCCGGTCGAGGTCGGCCAGACACCGCTCGAGGTCGAACTGCGGCGGCGGCGAGGTCGGGAAGAGGCGCTCGGCCGTCGGCGAGCGGATGCCCGCGGCGTCGCCGGTGAACAGCAGGTCGTCGCCGTCGTCGTGGTAGACGACCTGGTGGGGGGCGTGACCGGGGGCCGCGCGGGCGCGGAGCCGACGGTCGCCCAGGTCGATCGCATCCCCGTCGGTCAGCGGGTCGACCCGGGCCTCGGGCACCGGTCGTGGCTCGGCGTAGTGGCGCCACTGCTCGCCGACCGCGGCCTTCGTCCCCGCGATCAGGCGCCCGGGATCGACGACGTGACGCGCCCCTCGCTCGTGGACGTGGACGGTCGCGTCGGGGCTCTCGGCGGCGAGATAGCCCGCGCCGCCCGCGTGGTCGAGGTGGACGTGGGTGAGCACGACGTGGGCGAGCCCGTCGCGGCCGATCCCGACGGCGTCGAGCGCGTCGAGGACGCGCTCGCGGTCGGCACCGATCCCCGTGTCGATCACGGCGGGCTCGGCCGCGTCGAGCAGGTAGACCGCGCCGTACTCCGGGGCGTCGTACATCCCCGTGTCGAGGTAGGAGACGCCGGTACCGTCGGGGACCGGGCTCACGTCGCCGGGTGCCATACCGTGGCGCGGGCCGCGAGCGGGCAAAAGCGGTTCGCCCGCGGGACGGACCCGACACGCTCTTGGGCCGGCCGGCCGAGCCGCGGGTATGATCGACCGGCGGGTCCTGCGCGACGAGCCCGAGGTCGTGCGCGAGGCGCTCGAGCTGAAGGGCGTCGACGACGTGGACCTCGATCGCGTCCGCGAGATCGACGCGGAGTGGCGGGCGCTCAAGAGCGAGGGCGACGAGCTACGCCACGAGCGCAACGAGACGAGCGAGCGGATCGGCCGGCTGAAGGCCGAGGGCCGCGAGGAGGAGGCCCAGGACGCCATCGATCGGTCCCGGGCGCTCAAAGAGGAGCTCGACGAGCTCGAGGCCCGGGCCGACGGGCTCGAGGCCGACCTCGAGGCCGCGATGCTCGAGATCCCCCAGATCCCCCACGAGTCGGCGCCCGTCGGCGACGACGAGTCCGACAACGTCGAACTGCGCCGGGAGCTGTTCGACGACCGGCGCGAGCTCCCCGCCGAGGTGGAGCCCCACTACGACCTGGGCGAGCGCCTGGACGTGCTCGACTTCGAGCGCGGGGCGAAGGTCGCCGGCGGGGGCTTTTATTTCGCGAAGGGCGACGGCGCGCGCCTGGAGCACGCGCTGGTGCAGTTCATGCTCGACGTCCACCGCGAGCAGGGCTACGTCGACCTGTTCCCGCCGATCCCGGTCAGCTCCCGGTCGATGCGCGGGACCGGCCAGCTCCCCAAGTTCGCCGACGACGCCTACCGGGTGGGCGGTCGGCCCGACGATCCCTACGACGACGACGACCTCTGGCTCTGTCCCACCGCCGAGGTGCCGGTGACCAACATGTACCGCGACGAGATCCTGCTCGACGACGATCTGCCGGTGAAACACCAGGCCTACACCCCCAACTTCCGGCGCGAGGCCGGCGAGCACGGCACCGAGACCCGCGGGGTCGTCCGGGTCCACCAGTTCAACAAGGTCGAACTCGTCAACTTCGTCCGGCCCGAGGCGTCCTACGAGCGCCTGGAGGGGCTGCTCGGCGAGGCCGAGGCGGTGCTTCGCCGGCTCGGTCTGCCCTACCGCGTGCTCGACATGTGCACCGGCGACCTCGGGTTCACACAGGCCAAAAAGTACGACGTCGAGGTCTGGGCGCCCGCCGACGACGCTCCCGACGGCCCCGCGGCCGGCGGGCGGTGGCTCGAGGTCTCCAGCGTCTCGAACTTCGAGGCCTACCAGGCCCGGCGGGCGGGGCTTCGCTACCGGCCCGAGCGCCACGGGAGCGCCGAGTATCTCCACACCCTCAACGGCTCGGGGGTTGCGGTCCCGCGCGTGCTCGTCGCGATCCTGGAGTACTACCAGAACGAGGACGGGACGGTGACCGTGCCCGAGGCGCTCCGGCCGTACATGGGCGGCCAGGAGCGGATCGCGGGCCACGAGCCGGTCGGCGAGGCGGCCGTCGGGGCCGGTCGGAAGGAGTGAGCGGCCGGCGACCGGCGCTCGCTACCCGGTGAACGTCCGCAGCGCCGCCAGCCGGCCGGCTCCGTCGACCGCGAAGACGTCGACGAACGCGACGTCGAGGGCGCCGTCGTCGGTCCGGAGGCGGCCCCGGACGGCCACCTCGGCGGCCGCGTCCGGCCCCGTGGGGTCGGCGTCCGGATCGAACGGCCCGAGCGCGGCCCCCGGCGCGTCGCCGTCGAGCCGGTAGATCGCGTGGACGCGGTGGGTCGCGTCCGTCCGTGGCCGCCCGTCACGGACGAACGAGAGAAAGCTGTCCCGGCCGGCGAGCGTGCGGTCGGGGCGGCGCTGTCTGAACGCCGGCGCCAGCAGCCCGGCCAGCCGGTCGTAGTCGCCGGCGTCGAGGGCCTCGTAGTACGCCCGTGCGGTCGCGGTCGGGGCGGCAGGGTCCACGCCCGCGGTCCGGGCGGCGGGCGGTTGAGCGTTCCGGACGGCTTTTGACCCGGGCCGACCGAGGGCGGTCGTGTCGAGCCCGAGCGGCGGACCGGAGCGCGACCGCGAGCGAGCGCGAGCGGGGGCGCCCGAGCCCGGGCCCGGGCCCGGGCCCGGGCCAGAGCCCGAGCTACACGTCCGCTACGAGGGCGACGACGACCCCGAGAAGTGTACGGCCCGGAAGCTGGCGCGGTTCGGCCTGGTCGAGCTCCACCG
The DNA here is from genome assembly GCA_964567195.1 of uncultured Haloferacaceae archaeon. Taxonomy (GTDB): domain Archaea; phylum Halobacteriota; class Halobacteria; order Halobacteriales; family Haloferacaceae; genus CAZMLQ01. The sequence continues at coordinate 6,207 of CAZMLQ010000070.1, forward strand.
GTCCGACCGCGCGACGCCGTACGGGACGGTGTTGAACCCCCACGCCGAGCGGGCGCTGTCGCCGGCCGACGCGGGCAGGGGGGCGCTGGTCGCGCTCGACTGCTCGTGGGCGTCGGCGGGCGAGGGCCGGTTCTCGCTGCCGGGCGAGCACCGGGCGCTGCCCTACCTCGTCGCGGCCAATCCCGTCAGCTTCGGCCGACCGTTCCGACTGACGACCGTCGAGGCGCTGGCGGCCGCCTGTCACGTGCTCGGGGCGCCCGAGCGGGCCGCGGCGCTGCTCGCGAAGTTCACGTGGGGCGAGACGTTCCTGGAGCTGAACGCCGAACCGCTCGCCCGCTACGCCGACTGCGCGGACTCGGCCGAGGTCGTGGCGGTGCAGGCGGAGTATCTGGACCGGGAGTCGTGAACGGACGGGCTTATTCGCGGCGAGGCCCTACGCCGGGGCGATGATCTTCGAGGACCTCCCGACCACGCCCCGGGCCGAGGAGCTGGTCGATACGGCGTTCTCGCGGGCGGCCCGGGCCGGGCGAGCCAAGTCCGGACGGGAGGCCCAGGAGTCGATGCTGCGCACGGCGGCGAACGTGCTCGCGGACAACGCCGAGAACGTCGCCACCTCGTGGCCGGATCTGGCGGCCGCGGAGCCGTTCTACCGCGAACTCGCCGACGCGGTACTGCGCCGGGCGATCGAGCCCCGCGAGAGCGACGGCGGCGAGCAGGTCGGGCTCGACGCGCTGCGGGCCAGCCTCTCGTCGGTGACGTGGGCCGCCAGACGGGTCGGGGAGCTCCGCCGGGAGTACGTCGACCGGATCCGGACGGCCGACCCCGAGACGGCGCGCAAACACCGCCGGCAGGCGTTCGCCCGGATGGCCGACGTGATCGAGTCGGTGGGCGAGGACCTCCGGCGGATCGGGGCGGCCCGGGACGCGCTACGGGATCTGCCCGACGTCCGGGCCGACGAGCCCGCCGTCGCCGTCGCGGGCTACCCGAACGTCGGCAAGTCGGCGTTCGTCAACCGGGTGACGAGGGCGGACAACGAGACCGCCACCTACCCGTTCACCACCCGGGCGGTCCAGGTCGGACACTTCGAGCACAACCGGGTGCGCTACCAGATCGTCGACACCCCCGGGCTGCTCGACCGGCCGGCCGACGAGCGCAACGAGATCGAGCGCCAGGCCGTCAGCGCCATCGAACATCTCGCCGACGCCGTGCTCTTCGTGCTCGACGCGAGCGGGGACTGTGGCTACCCGCTCGACGCCCAGCTCGCGCTCAGAGACGAGGTGGTCGAGCGCTTCGACGCGCCCGTGCTCACCGTCTGCAACAAGAGCGACCGCTCGACCGACGCGCCCGCCGACCTCGCGATGAGCGTCCGGACCGGCGACGGCGTCGACGCCACGCTCGAGGCCGCCGTCGAGGCGGTCGACTACGAGCCGGAGATTCCCCCCTCGCGGCGGGACTGAGCGGGGCCGGGCCGAGACCCCCGACGGTCGTCCGACCCGCGCCCGAGGCGGGCGCCGTGGACCGCAGACGGGGTCTCGCGTGGCTCGGGATGGCGGCCGGTCTCGCGGGCCGTGCCGGGCGGTCGGACGGTCGAGCGACGGGTGGCACGCGCCTATGCGCAGGCCTCGGCGAGACGGTCGAACGCCCCGCTCGCGCCGTGGACGTGGGCGTAGGTGCCGAGCGTCCGGCCGACGAGCAGGCCGTCGCGGCCGCCGTCGATCCCCGCGCCGCGCTCGACGTCGAAGGCGTAGGTCGCGTCGGGGTCGGCCTCGCAGGCGGAGTAGTGGAACTCGTGGCCGCGCAGGCGCTCGCCGGCCGCGGCGGTCGGGCCGTCGGCGGTCGCGACGAGTTCGACGTGGTCGAGCGCCTGGTGGCGGTCGCGCATCTCGACGTCGGCGGGCAACACGCCCGCCATCTCGCGGGGGTCGCCGTCCGCGGGGGTGAGGGTGCGCGCGAGCGCCATCATCCCGCCACACTCCCCGAGGACCGGCAGGCCCTCGGCCGCGCGGGCCGCGAGGTCGGCGAGGGCCGGCCCGGCCGCCAGCGCGTCGGCGTGGAGTTCGGGGTAGCCACCGGGCAGGTAGACGCCGTCGCAGTCGGGCAGAGGGTCGCCGGCGGCCGGGGCGAAGCTGACGACCGTCGCGCGCTCGTGGAGCCGGTCGAGGCTGTGGGGGTAGACGAACCGGAAGGCGTCGTCGCGCGCGACCGCGATCCGGGCGTCGCCGGCCGCCCCACGCGACGGCGGGGGACCGTCGGGCCGGGCCGCGGGTCGGGCGAGCTCGAGCAGGGCGTCGGCGTCGACGGTCTCGGCGGCGGCGTCGAGCGCCGCGTCGTCGAGCGGGGCCTCGCGCCCGCCGTGGAGACCGAGGTGGCGATCGGGGATCTCGAGGTCGGAGCGGGGCGGGACCCGCCCGAGATAGCGCAGGCCGTCCGGGAGGGCCTCGCGGACGCCGCGCTCGTGGCGGCCGCCGTGACACCGGGCCGCGAGCACGCCGGCCACGTCGATCTCGCGGCCGGCGTGGGC
>CAZMLQ010000070.1:8737-12160 GCA_964567195.1 uncultured Haloferacaceae archaeon
GCGGAGTACTCGTGAAAGCCAAGAGCCGTCGGGGCGACGCTCTCCATCCCGGCGGCGGCGTCGACGACCAGCGCGACCGGCAGGTCGAGGGTCTCGGCGCGGCGGGCGGTGCTGACCGTCCCGTCGTACAGGCCCATCATCCCCTCGACGAGCGAGACGGCGGCGCCGTCGGCCGCCGCGCCGCGGGCGTAGTTGCGCCGGGCGCCGTCGTCGCCCGAGAGCCAGGGGTCGATCGTCCGCGAGGGTCGGCCGAGCGCGGCCGCGTGGTGGCTCGGGTCGATGAAGTCGGGGCCGGCCTTGGCGGGCGCAACCGCGTGGCCGGCCGCCTCGAGCGCCCGGGCGGCCGCGAGCGTCGCCACCGTCTTGCCGACGCCGGAGGCGGTCCCGGCGAGCACCAGACCGGGCAGGCGTCCCGTCACGCCCCCACCTCGGTCGGTCCGGGCTTCAGCCCTTCGCCCCGGCCCGTCGCAAGCTATATGTCGGTCGGGCCGGATCGGTTCGACAAATCCGATTGAGTTTGTACAAGCAAACTTGATCGGAGGGAAATCATGAGTTCGGCACTACTGCTCGTCGGCCGGGAGACCGACGCCGCGCGCGAGGCCGCGAGGGTCCACGCGCGCCGCGTCGAGCGGCGGGGGACCGTGACGGAGGCACGGGCGGCGCTCGGTGGGCCAGAGCGCGTCCGGGAGGCGGTCGGGGCGGTCGACGCCGCCGACGTCTACGCGATGCCCGCCGCGTTCGCGCGCCGGGCGGGCGACGATCCGCGGCTGGCGGCGACCGATCGCCCGGACCGGTGTGAGCCGGTCGGCCGGTCGCCGTCGGTGACCGCGGCGCTCGCCGACCGGGCCCGGGCCGCCGCGGGGGGTGATCTCGGGGGTCGGTCGCTCGTGCTCGTGGGTCTCGGCAGCGGATCGACGCCCGACCAGCGCCGGACGACCCGCTACCACGCCACCCGGCTCCTCCGGCGACGGCCCGTCGCCGGCGTCCACGACTGCTATCTGCTCGAGGATCCCGCGGTCGAGTGTGCCCGCTACGAGACCGGCCCCGACCCCGTGGTGGTGCCGTGTCTGCTCGCGCCGACGGCCGCGACGCGGGCGGCGATCCGCGACCGACTCGACACCGACTGGCCGGTGGCCGAGCCGCTCGGCACCCACCCGCGTGTGACCGACGCCATCGTCGGCGAGATCGAGCGCCGCCGCGCCGCGACCGCGGCGCCAGACCGGCGCGCCCTCGCCGACGGCGGGAGCGGGGCCGACGACGACTAGGCCCGCCGGACGACCAGCACCGAGAGATCGGAGAAGGGGCTCTCCTCGCCCGCGTGGGCCGCGAGACCGCCCAGCGTCGCGTGGGTGGTCCGCTCGTCGGCCAGCGTCAGGCGCTCGTAGACCACGGCGTCGAGGGTCGGATCGGCCCCGCCCTCGACCAGCCGGGCCGCCACGTCGCCGGGCATCAGATCGAACGGCCGTGGCAACACGAGCAGGTGGCGCGTCCCGGCGTCGCGCTCGAGCCGGGCCAGCGCGTCGTCGAGCGGGCCGCGCCGGTGGAGGGTGACGAACGTCGAGGCCTCCATCGGCGTCCGGGCGCGACTCGCGGCCACCTGGAGCGCCGAGATCCCGGGCACGACACGGACCGGGCCCTCGACCGCCCGCTCGATCCGGCCCAGAAGCTGGTAGCCAGAGTGGTTCGGATCGCCCATCAGCACGGCCGTCCCGGACTCGCCGGCGGCCACCCGCTCGCCGAACGCCGCCAGCGTCTCGGTCTGGTCGTCGTAGCCACACGACAGCGTCTCGCCGGCGAGGTCGTCGACGACGCCGAGCACCGTCTCGAAGCCGACGACCACGTCCGCCTCGGCGACGGCCCGCTCGGCCCGCGGCGTGAGGTACGCGCGCGCGCCGGGGCCGACGCCGACGGCGTGGACGGGGTCGACCGGATCGTCGGGCTCTGGCTCCGCGGCCGCGAGCGCCGCCGGATCGGCGTCCTCGGTCACGCGTCCCCCGCGTCGGCGTCCGCGTTCGCGTCCGGATCCGTGCCGGGGTCGAGATCGACCGTCCCCTCGCGCGCGTCGCTGGCGACGTGGACGAGCTCGTTGGTCAGGCCGGCGGCGACGCCGCTTCCCCCCCGGCGGCCGACGGTCGTGACCGCGGGCACGCCGTGGGCGGCACAGACCTCGCGCACCCGCTCGCGGCTCTCGGCCGCCTTGACGAAGCCGACGGGGGTCGCGACGACGGCCGCGGGGCGGGTGCCGGCCTCGACACAGTCCGCGAGCGCGAGCGCCGCGGTCGGCGCGTTGCCAACGACGGCGATCGCGCCGTCGTAGTCGCCGGCGCGGTCGCGCTCCAGCACCGACGCCGCGGTTCGGGTCATCCCCGTCTCGGCCGCGAGGTCGGCGCCGGCGCCGATCGCCTTCGAGACCGGACAGTCGTGGCCCCGGCCCGTGATCCCCGCCTCGACCATCGTGATGTCGGTCACGATCGGCGCGGCGTCGAGCACCGCGCGGGCGCCGGCCCGGACCGGCTCGGCCTCGTCGGCCCCGGTGAACCGGAGGAGAAAGCCGAACTCGGGGTCGCCGGTCGCGTGGACGGCCTTGGCCCGCAGGCGGTCGGCGAGCCCATCGACGGCGACGATCTCGCGCACCCGGTCCATGCTCGTCTCGGCGATCTCCATCGCGTCGGCGGTGGTCGCGCCGAGGTCGGCGTAGGCCTCGCGCTCAGTCGTCATCGCTCGACACCTCCCCGAGGGCGGCGTCGCCGTCGCCGTCGGCCCCCGCCCCGGCGCAGGCCTCGAGTTCGCCGTCGACCCGGAGCTCGAGGTCGCGCAGGCGGTCGGCGGTCGCCGCGTCGGCGTCCCAGAGGCCGCGCTCGATCGCCTCCAGCAGCGTGTCGGCGACGTGGCCGAGCGCCCACGGGTTCACGCTCTCGAACCACTCCTGTCTGGCCTCGTCGAACGCGTAGGTCTCGGCGAGATCGTCCCAGAGCCGGTCGCTCACCACGCCCGTGGTGGCGTCCCAGCCCAGCGCCACGTCGACCGTCGCGGCGAGATCGCCCGCACCCTTGTAGCCGTGCTCTTGCATGCTCTCGACCCAGTCGGGGTTGAGCACCCGGGCGCGCATCGCCTTTCGCACCTTCTCCTCGTTGGTATAGACGGTGACGTTCTCGGGGTCGGCCGAGTCGCCGACGTACGAGGCCGGCTCCGCGCCGGCGCGGTCCGCGACCGCGGTGACGAAGCCGCCGTGGAAGGCGTACCAGTCGGAGCTGTCGAACTCGTCTTGCTCGCTCGTGTCCTCGACCTTCACCGTCGCCTCGACGGTCGCGAGCCGGCGCTCGAAGGCGTCGTGGGCCTCCGTGACGCGCCCGCGCGAGCCCAGCGCGTAGCCGCCCCACTGGACGTAGACGTCCGCGAGGTCGGCGCGGTCCTCCCACGCCC
>CAZMLQ010000071.1:0-9609 GCA_964567195.1 uncultured Haloferacaceae archaeon
CGCGCTGGCGACGACGCCCGACGACCACGCCATCGTCGGCGAGTGTCTCGACCGGATCGTCGCCGGACTCCCCGACGACGTGCGGGTCGGCCTCCACGTCTGTTACGGCGACTACTCCCGGATCTACCCAGAGATCCTCGAGTTTCCCGTCGACGAGTTCGACGTCGAGCTCTGCAACGACGGCTACGACGGGATCGACGTGTTCACCGACCCGCCGTTCACCGCCGACCTCGCGCTGGGCGTCGTCGACGCCCACGTCGCCGAGGTGGAGTCGGTCCCGGAGATCAAATCGAACATCCGCCAGGGGCTCCGGGTCGTCCCGCCCGAGCGCCTGACGGTCTCGCCCGACTGCGGGCTGAAGCTCCTGCCCCGCGAGATCGCCCGGCGAAAGACCGAGAACATGGTGACCGCCGCCCGCGAGATCGAGGCCGAACTCGACGCCGGCCGGATCGACCTCGACGCGCCCCTGCCCGCGGCGGACTGAGCGCGGCCCGCCGCGGGGGCGGGCCGGACGGGCCTCGCGGGTCGGCCGGACGGGACGCGCCGGCGGGCTACTCGTACAGCCAGCGCTCGTCGATCCGCTCCCAGTCGACGAGCTCGTCGGCGTCGAAAAAGAGGTCGATCTCGCGCTCGGCGGCGCCGGGCTCCTCGTCGTCGGAGCCGTGGATCACGTTGCGCCCCAGGTCGAGCCCGAGGTCGCCACGGATCGTGCCGGGTGCCGAGTCGGCGGGATTGGTCTTGCCCATCATCGAACGGACCTGGGCGATCGCGTCGGCGCCCTCCCAGACGGTCGCCAGGACCGGCCCGCTGGTGACGAAGTCGACGAGGTCCTCGAAGAAGGGCTCGGCCTCGTGCTCGCCGTAGTGCTCGCGGGCCAGCTCGTCGTCGATCTCGACGAACTTCGCGGCGACGAGCTTCAGCCCGCGGTCCTCGAGCCGGGAGACGATCTCGCCGATGAGCCCGCGCTGGACGCCGTCGGGCTTGACCATCACGAAGGTGCGCTCGCGCTCGCTCACGAGCCCTCCCCCGTCCACTCGAGGTCGCGGGGCTCGCGCCCCAGATCGGCGTTCTTCTCGCACTTCGACGAGCAGTAGTCGACGATCGTCCCGTCGACGTGGACGAACATCGTCCCCGTGCCGGGGTCGATCTCGTCGCCGCAGTAGTCACACTCCCGGGCGCGCGGCATCTACCCACCCCCGATGGAGTCGGCGTCGCGCTGGGTCTCCCGGAGCTGGAGCACGTCGCCCTCCCGGACGGGACCGAGCACGTTGCGCGTGATGATCCGCCCCTGGTTGCCACCCTCCTGGATGCGACATTTCACCTGCATCGCCTCGCCGTGCATCCCGGTCTTGCCGACGATCTCGATGATCTCGGCGGGCGTGGAGCCGGACTCCTCCTCCGCGGACATCCTACCGCAGCTCCTCGACCTTGTCCGCGACGTCCTCGACCGCGCTCTCGGCCTCGCCCGCGTCCACGATCGCCGCGGCGGCGCTGCCGACCTCGAGCCCGGCCGCCCGCCCGATCTCGTCCTGCGTGGCCACGAAGACGTAGGCCACGTCCCGCTCGTCGGCGAGCTCGGGCAGGTGCATCACGATCTCCTCGGGCGAGACGTCCTCGGCGATCAACACGAGCCGCGCGTTGCCGCGCTCGATCGCCTTGGTCGTCTCGTTGGTCCCCTTCCGTACCGTTCCCGTGTCTCGCGCGATCTCGAGCGCCTCGACCGCGCTCTCGGCGAGGTCCGCCGGTGTGTCGTAATCCACGTAAACTGACATGCTGTCTCCTCTCCGGCCCGTGGCTCGTGCCCCCGCCGGATCCGGTCGCCCTCGGCGGCGGCCTCATCGACCCCGGGCCGGGTCTGTCCCGTCGTTGCTCCCCACCACGTAAAAGCGTGTCCAAACCCCGGGGGCGTGTGAGTCCCCGCCACGGGAAATCGCCTTACGTCGTCGCCGCCTCCGGAGGGACGTGGAGAGCGCCGATCCGGCCACACACGCCCGGTCGCTGGTCGAACGGGCCCGCGTCGCCGACGAGCGACGGCTCCTCGTCCTCGCGGGCGACCGGACGGCCGGCCTCGACGCCGCCCGGCGGGCCTGTCGGGCCGCCGACCTCGCGCCCGTCGTCGTCACCGACCGCGACCTCCCCTGGGGGGAGACGCTCGCGCCGACGGCGACCGACGGCCTCCTCGGCACCACCCGCCCGGCGGTGGTGCTCGACGTCCGGGCCGGGACCGCCCCCAACGACCTCGGCCGGGCGGCGGGCGCCGTCGACGGCGGCGGGCTGCTCGTCATCGTCGCGCCGTCGCTCACGGCGTGGCCGGGGACGGCCACCGCCTTCGACGAGTCGCTGGCCGTCCCGCCGGCGACCGCGGCCGACGCCGGCGACCGCTTCCGGCGCCACCTCGTCCGGACCCTCGATCACCCCGGCGTCTCCGTGTTCGATGTCGACACCGGCCGGCTGCGCCGCGACGGGCACACCGACGCGGACCCCGCCCCACCGCGCGAGCCGCCGTCGGTCCCGGCCGGGGCCGCCTTTTCGGACGCCGCCTACGAGGCCTGTCTGACCGCCGACCAGGCCCGCGCCGTGCGGGCGCTGGAGCGGCTGCGACCGGCCGCGACCGCCGCCGGGCCCCGCGCGGTCGTCGTCGAGGCCGACCGCGGCCGGGGCAAGTCGGCGGCCGCGGGCGTCGCCGCCGGCGCCCTCGCGGCCGGCGGGGCCGACGTGCTCGTGACCGCGCCCGACCCCGCCGGGACCGACGAGCTGTTCACCCGGGCGCGGGCGCTGCTCGACGCCCTCGACGCGCGGGCCGGATCGACGGCCGACGACGGCGGGGCCCGCGACCTGTGGACGGCCGCGGGCGGCCGGATCCGGTACGAGCCCCCGCCCGCGGCGACGGAGCGGGCCGGGGAGGTCGACGCGGTGATCGCCGACGAGGCCGCGGGGCTGCCCGTCCGCCTGCTCGCCGGGCTGCTCGACGCGCCGGCGGTCGCGTTCGTCACCACCGTCCACGGCTACGAGGGCGCGGGACGGGGCTTTGCCGTCCGCTTTCGCGACCGGCTCGACGAGACGGCCCACGCGGTGACCGACGTTACGCTCCGCGAGCCGATCCGGTACGCCCGGGACGATCCGGTCGAGGGCTGGGTCTTCCGGGCGCTGTTGCTCGACGCCCGCCCCGCCGTCGCGCCCGCCGTCGCCGACGCGACGCCCGACGCGGTTCGGTACGCCCGGCCGGACGCCGAGGCCCTGCTGGCCGACCGGACCCGCCTGCGCGAGACCGTGGGGCTGTTGGCCCGCGCGCACTACCGGACCGAGCCCGACGACCTGGCCCGCCTGCTCGACGCCCCCAACCTCGCGGTCCGGACCCTGGAGCGCGACGGCCGGGTGGTTTCGGTGGCGCTGCTGGCCCGCGAGGGCGGGCTCTCGCCTCCACGCCGGGCGGCGATCTACCGGGGTGAGCGGGTGCGCGGGCACGTGCTCCCGGACGTCCTGACGAGCCAGCTCCGCGACGCCGACGCGGGCGCCCCCGTCGGTCACCGGGTGCTCCGGATCGCGACCCACGACGCCGTCCGGTCGCGGGGGCTCGGCGGGTACCTGCTCGACGCGGTCGTCGACGAGTTCGGTCCCCGGGCCGACTGGCTGGGGGTCGCGTTCGGGGCCACACCCCGGCTGCTCCGGTTCTGGACCGCCAACGACTTCCGGACGGTCCACCTCTCGACGACGCGCAACGAGCGCAGCGGCGAGTACTCCGCGCTGATGCTGCGCCCGACCAGCGCGGCCGGCCGGGCGCTCGCGGCGCGTCACGCCCGACGACTCCGCGACCGGGCGGCGGGCGTGCTCGCCGATCCGCTTCGCGACGCCGATCCGGATGTGGTCCGGCTGGCCCTCCGGGCGGTCGACGCGCCCGCCGCCCCCGACCTCTCGGCCCACGAGTGGCGGGCGGTCGCCGCCGCCGCCCACGGCCCGGGGCTGTACGTCACCGCGCCGGGAGCGGCCGCCCGGCTGGCCGTCGCCGCGCTGATCGTCGACGTCGGCCTCGACGCCCGGGCCGAGCGGCTGCTGGTGCGGAAGCTCCTCCAGGCCCGGCCCTGGTCGGACGTCGTCGCGAGCGAGGGCTACGTCTCCGAGCGGGCGGCGATGCGCGCGCTCGGCGCCGCGCTCCGGCCGGCGGTCGAGCGCTTTGGCGGCGCGACCGCGCGCGACGAGATCGCCCGCCACGCCGACGGGAGGTAGCCGGCCCGGCCCGCCCGGGCCTACCCGTCGACCCGCGTCTCCCGGCGGGCGTCGACGTCGATGGCGTCGACCGGACAGACCTCGACACAGATCATACAGTCGATACAGGACTCCTCCCGCGCCGGATCGGCCTTGCGCTCGCTCTCGGGGTGGCCGGGCGTCTCCACCCAGTCGAAGACGTCGACCGGACAGCGCGCGAGACAGGCGCCGTCGGCGAGACAGACGTCGAAATCGACCGCGACGTGGGTGCCGTGGATGCCGAGGCGCTCTGGCTCCTCGACCGGACCCCAGACGTCGTGGCCGTCGTGCTCGTCGACGACCGACCGGCTGCGCTCGAACTCGGGGTCGATGGCCATACCACCGTCCGGCGGGCGCCACACTAAAACCCCGCGACCCCGAGCGAAGCCCGTGTTCGACGCCGCCGCGGTCGCGCTCGCCCCGTCTCTCGGCGCCGACCCGGTTGTCGCGCTCGCGTACCTGCTGCTCGCGCTGGGCGTCGTCGGCAGCCTGCTCCCCCTGCCGGGCGCGCTCGCCTCGCTCGCCGGGCTCTATCTCTACTGGTGGCGGGTCGGCCGGCCCGGCGTGCTCGCGCTCGCGCTGTTGACGCTCGCGGGGCTGGTGGCGCTCGCGGCCGACTGGCTCGGCGGGCCACTGGCCGCCCGCCTCGGCGGGGCGCGCACGCGGACCGTCGCGCTCGGCGGGCTGGCGGGGCTCGCGGGGCTGGTCGTCGCCGGGCCGGTCGGGTTCGTCCTCGGGCTGGTCGGGACGGTCTTTCTCCTCGAGTACGGCGAGAGCGCGGACGCGGCGGGGAGCGCCCGGGCGGCGGCGTTCGCGGCCGCGGGCGTGCTGGCGAGTGCCGGCGTCCAGCTTCTGGCGACGACGGCGGTGCTCGTCGGCGTCTGGCTGGCCGGCTAGTCGTCGGCCGGCGCGGCGCCCGTCGCGGCCGGCTCGGGCACCGTCCCGTCGGCGCTCCAGCCCCGGGCCCGGTAGTAGTGATCGAGCGCCGCCTCGAACTCCGGGAGCTCGTAGGGCAGGTCGTCGTCCGCGCGGTCGAAGCCCCGGCGGTTGTTGAAGTGGCGCTCGAGCTCGATCACGCGCGCGCCCACGTCGCGCAGCGTGGCCATCTCGGCGTCGAACAGCCGCTCCCAGCGGTCCTCGCTCATGATCCCGCGGGAGAACCGACAGACGACGCCACAGTCCTCGAGCGCGCGGACGTTCTCCTGTTCGACCAGCCGGTCGACCTTGGCCGCGGGCAGTCCCGTCGGGTCGAACGCCTCGTCGCCGTCGACGAGGGGGTACTCCCAGGCGTACAGCGTCGAGTACATGTGGTCGGCGCCGCGGTTGGCGGTCGCAAAGCCCAGCCCCTGGCCGTTGAGCGTCCGGCCGTCGTGGGCCGAGAAGCTCATCCCCTTGACCGTCCAGTCCTCGACGCCGAGCTCGTCGTGGATCCGGTGGATCCCCTCGGCCAGCAGATCGCCGACCCCTTCGCGGCGGGCGATCCGCTCGACCGTCTCGTGGATCAGCTCGACGTTGCCGAACTCGTCCTCGCTCTTGAGGTAGGCCGCTACCGTGTTCCCACACGAGATGGTGTCCATCCCCAGCCGGTCACAGAGCTCGTTCGACTTCATTACGTCCACGATGTCGTCGACGTCGCAGTTGCCGCCGAAGGCCATGATCGTCTCGAACTCCGGGCCCTCGGTCTCCAGCCCCGTCGCCTCGTCGCGGGTGGGGAGCTTGCAGGCGAACGCACACGCCGAGCAGGTGCCTTTCTCGTGTTTCTTCTCCTCGACCCGGTCGCCGTTGATCCCCTCGTAGCCCTCGTAGCGGACGTCCTCGAAGTAATACGAGGGGAAGGATCCGATCTCGTTGGCGAGGTCGGTGACGCTCGCGGTGCCCTGGCGCTTCATGATCGAGTCCGAGGTCGCGGCGTCGCGGTGGACGTCCATCGAGACGTCGGGCACCTCGACGCCGAGGTCGGCGTCGCCCTCGAACGTCACCGCCTTCACGTTCTTCGAGCCCATGATCGCGCCCAGCCCCGCCCGACCGAACGCCCGGCTCTCGGTCGTCATGATCGCGGCGAAGCGGACCTCGTTCTCGCCCGCCGGCCCGACGCAGGCGACGTGCTCGGCCTCGAGACCGTGGTGTTCGTTCACGTACCGGGTCACCTCGGGCACCTCGGCGCCGGCCAGTTCGGGGACGGGCTCGAACTCGACGCCCTCCTCGCGGACGTGGACCACGAGCAGTTCGTCGGCCGCGCCGACGAGTTCGACCGCCGCGTTGCCCGTCCCGGCGAAGTTGCGCGAGAGAAAGCCCCCGGCGTTCGAGGAGGCCAGCCCGTCGGTCAGCGGCGAGAGGCCCGTGGCCGACATCCGGCCGGTGAAGCTCATGTTTGACTGCTGGAGCGGCCCGGTCGAGAGGTAGAGCCGGTTCTCGGGGCCGAGCGGGTCGGCGTCGAACGGGATCCGGTCGTGGGCGAGCCGGCTGTTCAGCCCCCGGCCGCCGACGAACGAGTCCAGCGCCTCGTCGACCCGCTCGGTCCTCGCCTCGCGGGCGTCGAGGTCGATCGAGAGCAGCGGGCCGTTCGCTGTGAGCATGCGCCAACGTGTGCGACCGTCGGTAATAAATCGTGGCCCCACCCCACGGCGGTAGCGAGACGGGCGGGCGCACCGTGAGCATCTCGACAGCCCCGTCCACACCGACGGGCGGGACCGAGAGGGCGGCGTCCCGACGAACCCGGACGTTCACGAGGGCTTCGCTCCCGTGAGCCACCCGGAGGCGGAGCGGTCTGTCGACGCCGGGGGCTCTCGGGGTGAGTGCGGTCCGACCTCCCGAGTCGCGGGGGGACCGGCCCGGCTCACCTCAAACTACTTCACCGACGACCCCCACGCCCCGTGATATGGAGGTCGTCGTCGTGGGCGGCGGGATCGTCGGTCTCGCGAGCGCCCACTATCTGGCCGAGCGCGGCGCCGACGTGACCGTCTACGAGAAGGGCACGCTCGGCAACGGCAGCACCGAACGCTCGGCCGGCGGCATCCGGACGCAGTTCTCGACCCGGGTGAACGTCGAACTGTCGCTCGCCAGCCTCGAGGTCTGGGACGAGTTCGAGGCCGAGTTCGGCGTCGACATCGGCCACCGCCGGACGGGCTATCTCTTCCTCGCCCGCGAGGCCGCGACCGCCGAGGCCTTCGCCGAGACGGTCGCGCTCCAGCGCGACCTGGGCGTGCCCGCCGAACTCCTCGACGCCGACGAGCTGGGCGAGTACTGTGCGGGACTGCACGCCGACGAGTTCGTCGCCGGCACCTTCTGTGCCCGCGACGGCTTCGCCGACCCCTACCTGGCGATGCAGGGCTTCGCCGGCGCGGCCCGCGGGTCGGGCGCGACGATCGAGAGCAAGACGCCCGTGACCGAGATCCACCGCGAGGGCGAGCGGGTCGTGGGCGTCGAGACGCCCGCCGGCCGCCACGGGGCCGACCGGGTGGTCAACGCCGCCGGCCCGTGGGCCGGCCGGGTCGCGGCGATGGCGGGCGTCGACGTCCCCGTCTCGCCGCGTCGCCGGCAGGTGCTCGTCGTCGACCCCGAGCGGCCCGTCCCCGAGGACGATCCGCTGACGATCGATCTCGACACCGGGCTCTACTTCCGGCCCGAGCGGGAGGGGGCGGCGCTCGTCGGCGGCCACTTCGACGCCGACGATCCGGACGCCGATCCCGACGGCTACGACGGCGACGTGGACTTCGACTGGGTGGCCGAGGTGACCGACCGCGCGGCCGCCGCCGCCGACTACTTCGGCCCCGACACCCGGGTTCGGCGGGGCTGGGCGGGACTGTACGCCGTCACCCCCGACCACCACCCGATCGTCGAACGGAGCCGACCGGGGCTGATCCAGGCGATCGGCTTCTCCGGCCACGGCTTCCAGCACGCCCCCGCGACCGGACGGATCGTCGCCGAACTCGCGCTCGACGGGTCGGCCTCGCTGGTCGACGTCTCGCGACTCGGCGCGGATCGCTTCGAGCGCGAGGCGCTGGTCGACGAGCGAAACGTCGCCTGAGCCCGGGCCGACCGGACGCTATCGCGACACGCGGTTTACGAGCCCGCACCGACAGCTACAACAGGTCCCCCCGACAGCCCCGTGTATGCTGTCGCTCGAACACGACTGCCCGGACTGTGAGGAGCGCCGGGAGTTCTACCGCGCCGCGAGCACGACGATGCATCTCGGCACGAAGGTGAAGTGGCGCTGTCCCGACTGTGGCTACGCGTTCGTCCGAATCGACGGCATCGACTCCTCCGAGTCCGTCTCGGCGTAGCGCACGTCATCGGCGGGCTCGCCCTCCGGGGGTGGCCGCTCACGCGCCCGGGGCGCGTCTCTCGACACCGGCCGGGTGGCCCGCGCGGTCGCCCGGACCCGAGAGCAACACCGTGTCACGAGACTTCGAGTCCGAGGACGAGAGCAACGAGTCGTGACCGCCGACGACGCCGTCGGCCGTGACGACGCGCTTTCGCTCGTCGGTGGCGCCGAACGGACGGCTCGGATCCATCTCGACTCGAGTCGGACGGTTGGCCCGCCGGCGTCGTAGCCGCTCACCACGACCGGCCCGGCGGTCGGGACCCCGGCTCGCGCCTCACGGAGGTGCGTCTCGACAGCGTCGGGACGCTCGACCCCGATCACCGCGACCACGCCGACCAACACCACCACGCCGGCGCCGGGAGCGCCCGGCAGACACCGGACGCGCTCGGCGTCGAGCCGGGGTCCGCGTCGGGGTCGTGGAGCGCGTCGGCGACCGCCTCACGGTCGAGCATCCGGGATCGGCCCGGTATCCGGCACGTATCACCCCGTCGGTCGGCGTCGTAAACCAGAGAGCGCGATAGCGAACGGCCTCACCCGCCGTCGACGAGCTCGAACAGCGGGTCGTACCCTGCCGGGAGACCGCCACGAACCTGTGCCATCTCGCCCGCGGGCGTCACCTCGCTCACGAGTCCGACGACCACCGCGGCGTGGCGGGCGGCCACGGAGCGGTCGCTCCCCTCGCGCTCGGCGATCCGGTCGAGAAACTCCTCGTAGGGAAAGCGCTGGCCGGAGTCGGCCGTCCGGAGGAAGCGGTCGATCTCCATCGGCAGCGAACTGGCGAGGTCGTCGGCCTCGCCCGACTGGAGGCGCTCGCCGAGCGTGGTCAGCGTCGCGCGGGCCGCACGGACCGCCTCCCCCTCGCCCGGAAGCTCGAGCCGGTGCTGGAGCTGGCCGACGAACTCGGCGAATCTCACCGGGACCACCGCCCGGTCACGTGGTGTCTGCTCACGGGGCGAGGTCGACCCCGGCGGGTCCTGTAGCCGCCGGTCGTCCTCGCGGTCCGGGAACGCGACCGCTCGGCGGTCGTCACCACCGCCACCGGC
>CAZMLQ010000071.1:9709-11956 GCA_964567195.1 uncultured Haloferacaceae archaeon
CGTCCTCGCGGTCCGGGAACGCGACCGCTCGGCGGTCGTCACCACCGCCACCGGCGGCGTCCACCCGCCGTACACCGTCGAGCGCGATAGCGAACGGCCGGGCGGGGCTACCCGTCGAGGTAGGCGACGGCCTCGTCGTCGCTCACCTGCTCGAACGCGCGGTAGAACGACCCGACGGCCCGGAAGTGCGGCGGGGTCTCGACCGCCAGCACCGCGTCGGCCTCGTCGTGGAGGCGCTCGACGGTGTCGGGCGGGCCGACGGGGACCGCGACGGCGACGGCGGCCGCGCCCGCCTCCCGGACCGACCGGAGACAGGCGATCATCGTCGCGCCGGTCGCCACCCCGTCGTCGACGACCAGCACCCGCCGGCCGGCGAGGTCGGGGGCGGGACGGTCGCCACGGTAGCGCGCCAGCTTCGCACGCGCGGCCTCGCGCTCGCGCTCGATCCCGTCGATCAGGTGGCGCTCGTCAAGCCCCAGCTCGTCGATCAGGGACCCGTTGCGCCAGAGGCTCCCGTCGGCCGCCACCGCGCCCACGGCGAGTTCGGGGTTGTCGGGCGCGCCGATCTTGCGCGCGACGACCACGTCGAGCGGGACGCCCGCGGCGTCGGCGACGACGCGTCCGACCGGCAGACCGCCGCGGGGCACCGCGAGCACCAGGTCGGGCTCGAACTCGTGGGAGTCGAGCAGCGCGGCCACGCGCCGGCCGGCCTCGGCCCGGTCGGCGAACACGGTCACTGCCCCCCGACGCGAGCGGGTCGTGTGACTGACGGTCGCATACGATCTCGTCTCGGGCCGGTCCGCATATCGGTTGGCCCGCTTCCCGACGGACGGGAACCGGCCGACCGGGCGGGACGTGACCACCCGCGGCCGTGGCCCTCGGGTCGGGCTCGGGTCGATCCGATACGCGCGGGCCGCGGTCGGGCGTCGTCGCCGCGAGCGGCGTCGGCCGGACACCGGGAGAGTGATCGCCACGGACCGTCGGGCCTTTGTGCTCGCACGCCCGACCACGTGGTATGCGCCACCTCGGTCTCACGGCGAGGATGGCGGCCGTCGGATCGATCCTGTTCGCGTTCTACGCGGCCGCGGCCGCGGTCGCGATGGGTGCGTTCGGCGTCCCCCTCCCGCTGGTGTTGCTCGGCAGCGTCGCGTTCGTCGGCGTCCAGTACAAGATCGGGAAGTGGGCCGCGCTCCGGAGCGTCGGGGCGGAGGACCTCCCCGAGGACCGCGCCCCGGGGCTTCACCGCCGCGTCGAGTCGCTCTCGGAGTCGATGGGGATCGAGCCACCGCGGCTGATGATCGCCCGGATGGGCGTGCCAAACGCCTTCGCCGTCGGGCGCAAGGGCGCCGGCACCGTCGTGGTCAGCGAGGAGCTGCTCCGGACGCTCGACGACGACGAGGTCGCGGGCGTGCTCGCCCACGAGCTCGCCCACGTCCGCAACCGCGACGTGGTGATGATGGTGCTCGGGCAGGGGATCGCCTCCATCGTCGCCATCGTCGCCCAGTGGGCGGTGCTGTTCACCGGCGAGGACGACATCGCGGACCTGTTTCTGGCTCTCGTGGTCGGCCAGCTGGTCCAGATGCTCGTGATGGTGTTCGTCTTCGCCATCTCGCGCTACCGCGAGTACGTCGCCGACGCCGACGCCGCCGAGGAGGTCGGCGGCGAGCCGCTGGCGCGCGCACTGGAGAAGATCAGCCGCGGCGCCGAGCGGGCCCGCGACTCCGAGGTCGACGGCCGGGCGAGCGCGCTCTGTATCTTCGGCGACGGCGGCGGCCTCGCCAGCCTGTTCTCCACCCACCCGCCCGTCGAGCGCCGGATCGAGCGCCTGCGCGGGCGCTGAGATGGCCGGCCTCCGGACGCTCGCCGCGGCCGCCCTCGGGATCGGACTCGGGCTCGCGATGCTCGTCCGTCCGGGGGTCGTGGTCGCGGTCCACACCGCCGGCCGGCTCCCCCACGACCGCGGCGGCCGCTACGGCGAGACGGCCGCCTCGGACCGGACGCGGCTGCTCGTCAGGATCGTCGGGGTCGCGCTGGTCGGGGTCGGCGGCTGGATCGGGGCCGGAACGCCCGGCCTCTAGGACCGGTCGTCGTCGGCCATCGCCTGCCAGGAGAGCGTCGGATCGCGCGCGGCGGCGACCTGGTCGATCCGGGCGGCCGCGGTCCGTTCCGGCGCCGCGGCGACCGTCTCGTCGTCCTCGGCGGCGACGGCGTCGAACGCGGCCGCGAGATCGTCGAGCGAGGCGCGGT
>CAZMLQ010000072.1:0-8321 GCA_964567195.1 uncultured Haloferacaceae archaeon
CGAGGGAGACGACCACGAGGCGACGGACGCCGACGACCACGAGGCGACGGACGACGGATCGGCGTAGGCCGTCGACCGCACCGCGGTCGGGGCGTCCTCCGGTCACGGACCGCACGCGGCCGCCCCCGGGCGAGCCACAGGGCTTATCTCCCTCGTTTTACAAGCCAAGCCAACGTATATCCGGACCGGAGGTGGGCGGCGTCCACGGGGACGAGCTGGCCCCCTACCGGGTCGCGGTGGCGGTGTCGGCCGACCGCGACCGGAGCCTGCTGAGCGAGTGGTTCGACGCCGACGACCGCTACGAGGCCCGGCCGGTCGCGCCCGACGAGTCGCTGCCCGACGACTACGATCTCTGTGTGCTCGACGAGGCGGCGCTCGCGGCCCGCCGCGAGGCGCTGGTCGCGGCCCGCGAGGCCGCCGACCCGCTCTACCTCCCGCACCTGCTGGCGGTCGATTCGGGCCGGGACGCCGGGCTCGACGACGCGCCGGTCGACGACGTGATCCCGCTCCCGGTCGAGAAGGCGACCCTCGACCGGCGGGTCCGGAACCTGCTCCAGGCCCGGCGGGCGTCGGTCCGGCTGGCCGAGCGCGAGCAGCAGTACCGCCAGCTCGTCCAGCTCACCCCCGAGGCGGTGGTGCTGGTCGACGAGGGCGAGGTGATCTACGCCAACGACGCGGCCGCCGATCTGGTCGGCGTCGACGGACCGGCCGAGGTCCGGGGCCACGACGTCGGCTCGTTCGTCACCGGGGCCGACCGCGACCGGCTGGACGAGCTGCTGGCGACGGTCCGGGCCGAGGGGCGGACCGGCGAGTTCGTCGAGTTCGACGTCCGGACCGTCGACGGCCGGACGGTGCCGGTCGCGGCCGCGGGCGTCGCGGTCGGCTACGACGGCCGGCGGGTCTGTCAGCTCGTCGTCCGGGACCTGAGCGAGCGAAAGCGCCGCCAGGAGCGTCTCGACCTGTTCGGGCGGGCGATCGAGACCGCCGCCCAGGGGATCACCGTCGCGGACGCGCGCCGCGAGGACGAGCCGCTGATCTACGCGAACCGGGCGTTCGAGCGGATCACCGGCTACTCACAGGCCGAGGTGCTGGGGCGCAACTGCCGGTTTCTCCAGGGCGAGGGGACCGATCCGGAGACGGTCGCGGAGCTGTCGGCCGCGGTCGCCGACCGGCGCGCGGTGACGGTCGAGCTACTGAACTACCGCAAGGACGGCACGCCGTTCTGGAACCGCCTCGACGTGGTCCCCGTCGCCGACGAGGAGGGGACGGTCACCCACATGCTCGGGCTCCAGCGCGACGTGACCGAGCGCAAGGAGCGCGAGCAGCGCCTGGCGGTGCTCGACCGGCTGCTCAGACACAACCTTCGCAACCGGATGAACGTGATCCGGGGGTACGCCGAGGAGATCGCGGCCACCGGCGACGGCGCCGCCGAGCTGGCGGCCGGCCACGTCACCGAGGCGGCCGACGACCTGCTCGGGCTGGTCGACCGCATCCGGGCCTTCCGCGGGGTCGTCGTCGCCGACGACACGGAGCTGGAGACGATCGATCTGGTGCCCGTGCTGGCAGAGGCCGCCCGGGGCGTCGCGAAACCGGAGACGGGGACGGCGTCGGGCACCGGCGTCACGCTCGACCTGCCCGAGCACGCGCCGGTCCGGGCCCACCGGACGCTGCCCGAGGCGGTCACGGACCTGGTCCACCACGCCGCGGACGACGGGGGCGTGGCGGTGGCGCTGCGGGTCGACGACGAGGCCGACGCGGTGTTGCTGACGGTCCGTGACCGCGGTGGGACGATCCCGCCGAGCGAGCTCCGGGTGCTCGCCGGCGCCCACGAGACGCCGCTCGATCACCTCGAGGGGATCGAGCTCTGGCTGGTGCGGTGGGCCGTCGAGCACTCCGGCGGGGAGTTCACCGTCGACCCCGACGCGGAGCCGGCGCGGATCCGGCTGTCGATCCCGTGCGCGGAGACGGCGACCGCCGAGACGACCGGCGGAGCCGGCTGATCCGGGGCGACCGAAAGGCAGTTCCGGGGCTCGGGCCTCCACGCGGGCATGCTCTCGGTCGCGCTCGCCGGCAAACCGAACGCCGGCAAGTCCACCTTCTTCCGTGCGGCCACGATGGCCGACGTCGACGTGGGCAACTACCCGTTCACCACCATCGACCCCAACCGCGGTGTGGCCTACGCCCGCACCCGCTGTCCCTGTCTCGACCGCGCCGAGCGCTGTGACGCCGAGTCCTGCCGCGACGGGAAGCGCTACGTCCCGGTCGAACTGCTCGACGTGGCGGGGCTGGTGCCGGGCGCCCACGAGGGCCGGGGGCTTGGCAACCAGTTTCTCGACGCGCTGACCGACGCCGACGCGATCCTGAACGTCGTCGACGGCTCCGGCGCCACCGACGCCGAGGGCGAGCCGATCGGGGTGGGCGAGCACGACCCCGTCGACGACGTCGACTTCGTGGACGAGGAGATGGACCTCTGGCTGGCGGGCGTGATCGACCGCAACTGGGAGTCGGTCGAGCGGGCCTCGCGCTCGCCGGGGTTCGACCTCGACGAGGCGCTGACCGAGGTGCTCACCGGCCTGGGCGCGACGCCGGGCGAGGTGGCCGCCGGTCTCCGCGCGCTCGACTATCCCGAGGATCCGTTCGCGTGGGGCGACACCGAGCGCGAGGCGCTGGCGCGCGAGGTGCGCGTCCGGACCAAGCCGATCCTCGTCGTCGCCAACAAGGCCGACGCCGCGCCCGACGACGCGCTGGAGCGGCTGCTCGCGCTCGACCGGCGGGTGGTGCCCGCGACCGCCGACGGCGAGCTCGCGCTCCGCCGGGCGGCCGAGGCCGGCGTCGTCCGCTACGACCCCGGCGACGACGGCTTCGACGTGGTCGGCGGCCTGAGCGACGCCCAGCGCAAGGGGCTCGACCGCGTGCGCGCGACCGTCGAGCGCTTCGGGAGCACCGGCGTCGTCCGGGCGGTGAACGAGGCGGTCTACGACCTGCTCGATCACGTGACCGTCTACCCCGTGCGCAACCCGACCCGCTGGACCGACGCCTCGGGGACCGTCCTGCCCGACGCATTCTTGCTCCCGCGGGGCTCGACCCCTCGCGATCTGGCCGTTGCCGTCCACTCTGACGTGGGCGAGGGCTACCTCCACGCCGTCGACGCCCGGAGCGAGCGCCGCCTGGCCGACGACCACGAGCTCGAGGAGGGCGACGTGGTGAAGATCGTCTCGACGGCCACCTAGCGGACCGGCTCGGTCGCCCAGCCCCCGTCCGGGAGGAAGGCCTCGACGTCGGCCGACACCGGCGCGTCGAGCGCCCCCCGCGTCACGCTCCGGGCCGGGTGGTGGGGTGGCTCGAACGCCGTCCGACAGACCCGGGCGACGGCCGCGGTCGGACCGTCGTCGCCCTCGCCGTCGCCCCCGGTCGTCGCGTCCTCGCCCACCCGCACCCGGAGCACGGTCACGTCGCCGAGCGCCCCGCCGAGCTCGTCACAGACGACCCGTCGCACGAGCGAGAGGACCGCCCGGAGCGCCGGCTCGACGGCCGTCTCGCCGGCGATCCCGGCGTCGGCCGGGCCGAGCCCGACCAGCGCCAGCGCGAGCCCGTCGGCCCGCTCGACCGCGTGGCCGAGCGCGCGGTCGGGGACGGCGTCGTCGCGGCCGTCGTCCGCGGGCGGGTAGACCGCGATCCGGCGGGTGGGGTCGGTCACGCGACCGCCGCCAGCGCCTCGTCCATCACGCCGAGGGCCTCCCGGATCGTCGCCTCGTCGGCGGCGTAGGAGATCCGGACGGTCCCCGCACCGCCCGCGCCGAACGCCGAGCCGGGGACGACGACCAGCCCGCGCTCCAGACAGGCCTCGACGAAGCCCTCGGGCACGCTCGGCATGGCGTAGAAGGCGCCGTGGGGGGTCGGACAGTCGAGGCCCAGGTCGTCGAGCCCGTCGAGCAACACGTCCCGGCGGCGCTCGAAGGCGTCAACCATCTCCGCGACCACGTCCTGGGGGCCGGTCAGGGCCGCCTCGGCGGCGTACTGGGCGGGGGCGGAGGCACACGCCTGGACGTACTGGTGGACCCGGACCAGCCGCTCGATCCGGTCGGTCGCGCCGACGGCCCAGCCCAGCCGCCAGCCCGTCATCGAGTAGGCCTTCGAGCAGCCGTCGACGACGATCACCCCGTCGCCGTCGGCGTACTGGAGCGGTGAGTGGTGCTCGCCCTCGAAGACGATCCGGCCGTAGATCTCGTCGGAGAGACAGACGACGTCGCGCTCGTCGGCGATCCGGGCGAACGCGCGCACGTCGGCCTCGCTCGCGACCGCGCCGGTCGGGTTGGCGGGGCTGTTGACCACGAACAGCGCGGTGTCGTCGGTGATCGCCGCCTCGACCGCCGCCGGATCGAGCGTGAGGTCCTCGCGCAGGCCGACGGGCACCGTCTCGCCGCCCGCGAGCGTCGCCAGCGCGTCGTAGGAGACGAAGCCGGGGTCGGGGGCGATCACCTCGTCGCCGGGATCGACGTGGGCCTGCATCGCGAGGTGGAGCGCCTCGGACCCGCCCGCGGTGGCGACCACGCCCGCGGGGTCGGGCGAGACGCCCAGTTCGCGCTCGTGGGTGGCGACGATCGCCTCGCGCAGGGGCCCGATCCCGCGGTTGGCCGTGTAGCCGTCGGCCCGGCCGTCCTCGATGGCCGCGACCGCCGCCGCCCGGGCGTGTTGGGGCGTCGGGAAGTCGGGCTGTCCCAGGCCGAGGTTGATCGCGTCCGCGCCCGCGGCCTCGAACACCTCCCGGATGCCGCTGATGCGCATTTGCTCCACTCGGTCCGCGTACTCGGGCATGGCCGATCCTCGGCCCCGCCGCTGTTAGCTCTTGGCTCGTCGGGGCGCCGTGACCGTCTTCACGCCACGGCCCGTGGTCCGGTCGTGGACCTGCGCTACGAGGACGGCACGGTCGTCCTCGCCGACCCGCCGGCCGGGCTCGATCCGACCGACCTGCCGGGCGTCGAGGCCGACCCCCGGACCGGCGGCCACCGCGCGCCGGCCCACCGCTACGCCGCCCTCCGGGCCGCGCTCGACGAGCGCGCGATCGCGGTCGACGACGGGGTGCTCGACGCCCCGGCGCTCGACGTCGAGAGCGCCTACGAGCTCCGGCCCTACCAGGCCGACGCGCTGGCGGCCTGGACGGACGCCGGCCGGCGCGGCGTCGTCGAGATGCCGACCGGGAGCGGCAAGACGGTCGTCGGCGTCGCCGCGGTCGCGGCCGTCGGGCGGGCGGCGCTCGTGGTCGTCCCGACGGTCGATCTGCTCGGGCAGTGGCGCCGCGAGCTCTCGACCGCGCTCGGGCTCCCCGAGGGGGCGATCGGCCGGCTCGGCGGCGGCGAGCAGCGCCTCGAGGCGATCACGGTGTCGACGTACGACTCCGCGTACCTGAAGGCCGACGGCGTCGGCGACGCCTTCGGCTTCGTCGTCTTCGACGAGGTCCACCACCTCGGCGGCGAGGGGTACCGCGACGCCGCGCGCCTCCTCGCGGCGCCCGCGCGGCTGGGCCTGACCGCCACCTTCGAGCGCCCGGACGGCGCCCACGAGGCGGTCGCCGATCTCGTCGGCGGGCGGGTCGTCTCGCTCGACGCCGACGACCTCGCGGGCGAGTACCTCGCCGAGTACGACGTCCGCCGGCTGGAGGTCGAGCTGACCGACGCCGAGCGCGAGCGCTACGAGGCCGCCCAGGGCACGTTCGTCGACTACCTGCGGCGCTCGGACCTCGAGCTCTCCTCGGGCGCGGACTGGCAGAAGCTCGTGATGCGCTCGGGCTCGGACCCGCGAGCGCGCGAGGCGCTGCTCGCCAAGCAGGAGGCCCGCGAGGTGATGATGAACGCCGACCGGAAGGTGGCGCTGCTGGGCGACCTGCTCGACCGCCACCGCGAGGACCGCGTGATCGTCTTCACCGCCCACACCGACCTGGTCTACCGGCTCTCCGAGCGCTTTCTCCTGCCGGCGATCACGGGCGAGACGGGCGCGAGCGAGCGCGAGCGGATCCTCGAGGCCTTCCGGTCGGGCGCGTACTCGCGGGTGGTGACGGCCCACGTGCTCGACGAGGGGGTCGACGTTCCCGACGCGAACGTGGCGGTCGTGCTCTCGGGCAGCGGGAGCGAGCGCCAGTTCACCCAGCGGCTCGGCCGGATCCTCCGGCCGGGCACGGACGGGGGGGGACGGGCCGGCCGGGCGACGCTCTACGAGGTGGTGACCGCCGACACGGCCGAGGAGCGGGTGGCCGGGCGACGGCGCTGACTACCGCAGGTCGACGCTGACGCTCCCGTCGGCGCTGAACGCGTCGAACGACAGGTCGAAGCCGATCCCAACCTCGCGGGTCGCGCCGGCCCCGACCCTGACCGTCGTCGAGCGGACGAGCTCCTCGTCGTCGAGCGTGACCGTCGCGACCACCTCGCGGGTGGCGGGCTCGCCCCCCCGGTTCTCGACGGTCGCGAGCACGGTGAGCGAGCCGTCGTCGGCCGGCTCGACGTCGATGTCGGTGACGCCCACCGCGGCGGCGTTCGTCGGCGGCGGGCCGGGCGAGGTCGGCGGGCCCCGGGGACCGGTGGCGCGGGGCAGGTCGCCGGCACAGCCGGCCAGTCCCGTGGCCCCGGCCGCGGCGGCGAGCCCGGCGAGCAGCGCCCGGCGGTACACGACCTGAGGTCGACGGGCGTCGGGCATCAGGCTTGTCCTTCGGGGCCGGTCGCCCCCGCGGGGCTTTTGCCCGTCGGCGGCCGACGACCGTCGTGCTCACGACGGAGCTCCTGCGGGTCTCGCGTGCCGGCGGGGGCTACCAGCCACGCCTCGTCGGGACGGAGCGTCGGCCCCTCGCCGAGCGGGTGCTCGACACCTACCGCGACGCGGTCGGCGAGAAACGACGGACGCTCGCGGCGCGTCTGACCGCCGTGGAGCGCGAGAGCGACGACCACAAGCTGGTGCGGGGGCTTGCCCACCTCGTCGAGCGCGACGCGACCTTCGAGACGCGCGCGCCGGTCGCGCCCGAGCGGGTCCGACGCGTCGTCTTCGCGGCCGCCGAGGCGGTCGGCGTGGCGAGCAAGCGCGAGCGCGAGCGGGCGCTGGCCGATGCGGCCGCCGACCTCGGGCTCGATCCCGAGACGGTCGCGCGGACGCTCTACGCCGACCGCGACGACCGGGAGGTGCTCGCCGCGGTCGAGCCCCGGTGGGACGCCGACGACCTCCTGACCCAGTACAACCTCTCGCTGGCGGCGACGGCGCTGTTCGACGCGACCGAGGTCCGGGTGCGCTCGAACGACCCCCGGCGGCTGGTCGGCGCCGCCAAGCGGCTGGGGCTGCTCTACGAGCTACGCCGGCTCGACGACGCGGCCGCGGACGGGCCGGGCTCGCGCGAACTCGTCCTGACGGGGCCGGACGCGCTCTTCCGGCGGACCCGGCGGTACGGGACCGCCTTCGCCCGGCTGCTCCGGTCGGTCGCCGGGACGGACACGTGGACCCTGACCGCGACCGTCGACGACCGCGGGACCGAGCGCGAACTGCGCCTGACCGACGCCGACGTCTCGGTGCCCGGCGTCGAGCCCGTGACCGAGCCGCCGTTCGACAGCGGCGTCGAGGCCGAGTTCGCCGCCCGCTTCCGGGCGCTCGACCTCGACTGGACGCTGGTTCGCGAGCCCGAGCCCCTCGCGGCCGGCGACCGGCTGATGATCCCCGACTTCGCGTTCGACTACGCCCCCGGCGACGACGACGACCGCCTGTTCTTCGAGGTGATGGGCTTCTGGACGCCCGCGTACGTCGAGAAGAAACTCGACCAGGTGGCGGCCGTCGCCGGCGTCGACCTGCTCGTCGCCGTCGACGAGTCGCTCGGGGTGGGCGAGGACCTCGCCGCCCGCGGCGCCCGCGTCGTCACCTACGACGGTCGGGTGCGTGTGCGAGACGTGGTCGACGTACTCCGCGAGCGCGAGACCGACCTCGTCGCGCGGGCGGCCGAGCGGCTCCCCGACGCGCTCGCGCCCGCCGCCGACGCGACCACGCTCGCCGCGGTCGCGGACGCACACGGGGTCGCCCCCGAGGCACTCGACGGCGTCGCCTTCCCCGAGCACGAGCGGGTCGGCCGGGCGCTGGTCCGGCCGGCGACGCTCGCGGCCGTCGACGAGGCGCTCGAGGCGGGCGTGGCGTACGACGCGGCCGCGGCCGTCCTCGACGAGCACGGGATCGCCGACGAGAGCGCGGCGCTCGCGCGGCTTGGCTACCGGGTGGCGTGGGAGGGGCTGGGCGGCGGGCGCCTGGAGCGGACGGACTGACCGCCACCGCCCCCGGCGGTCACTCGCCACCGCCCCCGG
>CAZMLQ010000072.1:8421-11955 GCA_964567195.1 uncultured Haloferacaceae archaeon
GGAGCGGACGGACTGACCGCCACCGCCCCCGGCGGTCACTCGCCACCGCCCCCGGTGGGGTCGCGCGCGAGCCGGCGCGCCTTGGGCACGGTCGAGCGCAGTTCGCCGTGGAGGTAGAGCCCGACGCCGATCGGTTCGGCCGCGCCGCCGATCTCGTGGGCGCCGATCAGGTAGCCCCAGTCGCCGTCCCACTCGCGGGGCTGGTCCTCGCCGGCGGCGAAGCGGGCGGCCGCCGGCGGATCGAGGACGATCACGTTCCGGGTCGCCGCGCGACCGAAGCGCTGGACGCCGTCGGTCGTCGGCTTCCAGTGCTCCTGGCGGGTGCGCAACAGCTTCATCCCCAGCCCCTCGATCCGCGCGGGGTCGCCGACGGCCGCGTCGGCCGCGGCCCAGATCTGTCCCGCCCCCTTCTCCCAGAACGCGACGCCGTCGAACGTCGCCGGCGCGACGGCGAAGCGGTCGTCCCACCACCCGAGCACCTCGGCGCGCGAGGGGCGGCCGGCGACGGTCCGCTCGGCCGCGGTCGGGGGCAGGCGGTCGAAGCGCCCCCCGTCGTTGCCCGGGTCGTCGCCCCCGTCGGTCACGAGCCCACCTCCAGCACGGCACAAAAAAAGCCGCCGGTGTCGTTCAGGTGGGGGTAGATCCGCCTGGCCAGCCGGACCGAGTCGTCGTAGCGCTTGCCCGCCCACTCGGTCACGCCGGGCGCGGCCTCCAGCGGCGGGTCGTAGGGGACGAGCCGGCAGTCGAGGCGCTCGTCGGCCAGCACCCGGTCGAGGACGGCCTCGTTCTCCTCGGGCGCGAACGTACACGTCGAGTAGACGACCCGACCGCCGGGGCGGGTGGCCTGGACCGCCCGCCGGAGCAGGTCGGTCTGGACGCCCGCGATCCGGTGGACGTGCTCCAGCGTCCACCCCTCGACGGCGTCGGGGTTCTTGCGGACGGTCCCCTCGCACGAGCAGGGGGCATCGACCAGCGCGGCGTCGACGGCGTCGAACCCGAACGGCGCGAACGAGTAGTTCCGGCCGTCGGCGTTGGTGACTGCCATCGCCGTCACGCCGAGCCGTTCGGCGTTGTGTCTGAGCGCCGAGAGCCGGCCGAGGCTGCGGTCGTTGGCGATCACCAGGCCCTCGTCGTCGAGCAGGTCGGCGACCTGGGTGGCCTTGCTCCCGGGGGCGGCACAGGGACAGAAGACGGTGTCGCCAGGGTCGGGGTCGAGCGCGAGCGGCGGGAGCGCGGAGACCTCCTCCTGGCCGTGGAGCCAGCCGTGGAAGTAGGGGTACGAGCGGCCGGGGTTGCCCTCGGGGAGTTCGAGCAGGCCGGGGTGCCAGTCGACCGCCCGCGTCGGGATCGACGCCTCGTCGAGCGCCCGCCGGGCGCGCTCGGGCGTGGTCTTCAGCCCGTTGACCCGGACGACCTGCGGGAGCGGACGCTCGCAGGCCGCCCGGAAGGCCGCGGGGTCGTCGACGAGGCGCTCGTAGCGGTCGAGCGGGTTCACGACCCGGCGGTCGGGGCCGGCGGGCATGTCGGTTTCGGAGCGGGCGTGGGCCGGTCGAGCGCCGGCGTCGCCCGGGCGGCCCGCGGCTTTACCTGCCCGCGCCGCCACCGGACCGGCGATGGCACACATCGACGTGCTCGATCCGGCGGTCGGGGTCGAGGGGGCGACGCTGGTGGAGGGCTTTCCGGGCGTCGGACTGGTCGGCAAGATCGCGGCCGACCACCTGGCCGACCAGCTCGGGACGGTCCACTACGCGAACGTCCACTGCGAGCGCCTGCCCCCGGTCGCGACCTACGGGGCGGACGAGACGGCGCTTCGCACCGCCGTCAGGCTCTACGTCGCCCCCGAGGCGGGGCTGGTGGCGCTCCGCAGCGACGTGCCGGTGGGGCCCGAGGCGGCGGCCGCGGTTGCCGACTGTCTCGCCGGCTGGTACGACGAGCACGGGATCACGCCGGTCTACCTGAGCGGTCTGCCGGCCGAGAAAGACGACGAGCCGCCGGCGGTCCACGGCGTCTCGGCCGGCGAGGGCGAGGCCATGCTCGCCGACGCGGGGATCGACGAGCCGGCCGAGTCGGGGCTGATCTCGGGGCCGACGGGCGCGCTCTTGCTCGACGCCGTCGAGCGCGAGCGGACGGCGGTCGGGCTGGTCGTCGAGTCCGACCCGAGCTTCCCCGATCCGGAGGCCGCGCGGGCGGTGTTGTGCCGCGGGGTCGGCCCGCTCACCGGCGTCGACGTCCCGACCGACGACCTAATCGAGCGCGCCGAGGAGATCCGCGCCGCCCGCGAACGCCTGGCCAAGCGGATGGAGGCCGAGGGCGCGGACGCGACCAGTGCGCGCCCGCTGGGGATGTACCAGTAGCGACCCGGCGCCGTGGCGGTTTCTCAACCCTTATGACCGGTGCGGCCCCGACTCCGGCCATGAGCGACGACGCGGCCGAGAGCGAGCGCGACGCCGCGGCGACGGAGCGTGCGCCCGAGGACGGGACGGCCGAGGACGCGACGGACGAGCCCGAGGTCCCGGAGCTCGTCGCGGCCGTCGCCGAGCACGACGACGCGCTCGCCGAGCGCGTGGCCGACCTGCGCGACGAGCGCGAGCGGGCGAGCGAGCGGATCGAGGAGCTGGAGTCGAAGCTCAAGCGGACGGCGGCGGAGTTCGAGAACTACAAGCGCCGCCAGGAGCGCCGGCGTGAGGAGCTGAAAGAGCGCGCGGCGGCCGACCTGGTCGAGCGCCTGACCGACGTGCGCGACAACCTGGTGCGGGCGCTCGACCAGGACGAGGGCGCCGAGATCCGCGACGGGGTGGCCTCGACGCTCGAGCGCTTCGACGAGGTGCTGGGCGAGGAGGGCGTCGAGACGGTCGAGCCCGAGCCGGGGGCCGAGATCGACCCCCACCGCCACGAGGTGTTGATGCGCGTCGAGAGCGACCGGCCGGCGGGGAGCGTGGTCGACGTCTACCGGCCGGGCTACGTGCTCGCCGACCGGGTGCTCCAGACCGCGCAGGTGACGGTGAGCGAGGGCGACGAGACCGACGGCGACGGCGACGAGGCCGGGGCCGAGGCCGACGGCGACGGGGCGAACGGGGGTTCTACGTAACCGTCCCGGGCGACTCGGCCGGAGGGCCGGCCGAACCGCAGGCGGGCAACGCGGCGTTGGTTTCGGTCGTCTCGGGGCGTCTAGTAACGTTTAACCGGCGCAGGCCGGTATGACGGAGCAAGAATGGCGAGCACCAAGATTCTCGGGATCGACCTCGGAACGACGAACAGCGCGTTCGCCGTGATGGAGGGCTCGGACCCTGAGATCATCGCGAACGGCGAGGGCGACCGGACGACGCCCTCGGTGGTCGCGTTCACCGACGACGGGGAGCGCCTGGTCGGCAAGCCGGCCAAGAACCAGGCGGTGCAAAACCCCGAGCGGACGGTCCAGTCGATCAAGCGCCACATGGGCGAGGAGGAGTACACGGTCGAGATCGAGGGCGAGGAGTACTCGCCCGAGCAGGTCTCGGCGATGATCCTCCAGAAGATCAAGCGCGACGCCGAGGA
>CAZMLQ010000073.1:0-6497 GCA_964567195.1 uncultured Haloferacaceae archaeon
CGAGCCCGGCGAGCCCGTCCACGTCGAGGTCGACGTGGTGGCGAAGTACGTTGAGTCGCTGGTCGAGGGCTACCGCGACGACGACTGAGCCCCGGCGTAACCTTCGCAGGATACGTCTACCGTCGCCCGAACCCACGGCCGGTTACCGGACAGATTCATGCCGTCCGCCGCGCTCGGTGGCGTCGTGGCGACGATTCCCGGGTTCGGCTCCGATCGCCGGCTCTCGTTCGGGCGCGGCGAGCTGACCGGCGCGCTAGGGAATTCGGTTACGGTCCTGCCGATCGTCGTCGCCGTCGCCGCGCTGACCCCGCTCGGGCTGGGGCGGCTGCTGGTCGGCTTCGCGGTCTTCCAGGTCGTCTGGGGGCTGTACTACGGCGTGCCCGTCTCGGTCGAGCCCATGAAGGCGCTCGCGGCGCTGGTCGTCGCCGGCTCGCTCTCGGCCGACGGGCTCGCCGCGGCGGGGCTGCTCGCCGGCGTTGCCCTGCTCGCGCTCGGACGGGCCGGCTGGCTCGCCCGGGTCGAGCGGCTCGTCGGCGAGCCGGCGATCCGGGGGGTCCAACTCGCCGTCGCGCTCGTCCTCCTCGAGACCGGGGTGGGGCTGGCGCTCGACGGGCCGGGCCTGGCCGCGCTCGGCGCGGGGGTGGTCGCCGTCGCCGCGCTGGCGGGACACGCCCGCGCCGGCGCGCCGCTGGTGCTCGGGGTCGGGGTCGCGCTCGCCGCCGCGGGCACGGGGCTCCCGGCCCCCACCGTCCCCGCCGTGTCGCTCC
Source organism: uncultured Haloferacaceae archaeon (assembly GCA_964567195.1). Taxonomy (GTDB): domain Archaea; phylum Halobacteriota; class Halobacteria; order Halobacteriales; family Haloferacaceae; genus CAZMLQ01. The sequence goes on from CAZMLQ010000073.1 coordinate 768, forward strand.
GGCTCCCCGCCGCCGGGGCCTTCCTCGACGGCGCGACGCTCCGGGGCCTGCTCGCCCAGCTCGCGATGACCGTCGGCAACGCCGCGGTCGCCACCTCGCTCCTGCTCGGGGACTACTTCGACGCCGAGATCTCGGCCGACGCGCTGGCGACGAGCATGGGGCTGACCAACCTCGTCGCGGTCCCGCTGGGCGCGATGCCGATGTGTCACGGGAGCGGGGGCGTCGCGGGCACGTACGCCTTCGGCGCCCGGACCGCCGGGGCGAGCGTCGTGCTCGGGCTCTGGTACCTGGTCGCGGCGACGCTCGGCGTCGGGCTGGTCGCCGCGTTCCCGCTCCCCGTGCTGGGGGTGGTGCTCGCCGTCGTCGCGGTCGGGCTCGGCCGGTCGGGGCTCGACAGCCAGAACCGGCCGCTCACGGTCGCGGTCGGGCTCTGTGGTCTGCTCGCGAACGTCGGGGTCGCGTTCGTCGCGGGCGCGGCCGGGGGCTACCTGGTGCGCCGGTGGAGGAACCCCTAGTCGGTGGCGATCGCCACGTCGCTCGCCCCGACGACGGCGTCCTACCCGCCCGCGCTCCCGGTCTCGACGGCGTGGGCGTCGGTCGCGGCGTAGGCGCCGTTGTACCGTCGGATCTTGCGCAACAGAAGCGCGCCGAAGAGGCCGTCGTAGACGAGCACGAACACGAGGAAGGCGGCGAGATCGGGGAGGCCGGTCGCGAGCGCGATCAGGCCGGAGCCGATCCCGACCGTCGAGTTGTAGATCGCGTGGATGAACGCGGCGATCAACAGCCCCTTGATCACGATGGGACCGCGCTCGCCGGGGTTGAACTTCGCCAGCCCGAGGTAGTAGCCCGCGAACGCCGAGTAGATGACGTGACCGGGGCCGGCGAGCGCACGGATGCCGACGATCCCGCCGCCCATGCCGATCAGGCCGAGGCCGGCCTCCATCCCGGACTCGGGCAGGTTCTGGGTGATGTAGAGCGCGTTCTCGATAAACGCAAAGCCCAGCCCCGCGAGCGCGCCGTAGACTGCACCGTCGACGACGGCGTCGAACTCCGAGCGGCTGTAGGCGTAGAGCCGGACCGCGAGCAGCTTCACCGTCTCCTCGACGGGGCCGACGACGAGAAAGAACATCGCGACGGTGCCGAGATAGCCCAGCCCGGTGAACAGCGGGCCGACGTAGGAGTTGACCACCGCGGCGAAGTTGGCGGTCAACACGCCGAGCAGGAAGGTGACGAGCATGAGCGTCGCCGGCTCGCCCTCGGTCACGTCGCTGACCGAGACGTAGACCGCGAGCCCGAGCGCCGGCACCGCCGACAGCGCGGTCAGGAGGCCGACCTGCGGATCGGTGACGGCGCTGAACCCGCCGATCCCGACGAGAAAGCCGAGCGCGAGCAACACCACCACGGCCCGGGCCGAGCCGACGACGAGACGGTAGAGCGCCACCGCCAGCCCGTCGAGCGAGGTCCGCTCCTCCCAGGTCGCGATCCCGTACAGGTCGGTCTCGCCGTCGCTCGCCTCGGCGACCGGATCCCGTCTCCGTGCCATACCGTCGGCACACGAGCGGGGGCCTAATGTGTTGGCACGCGGGCGCCGAACCGACGGAGCCGAGTGGGACGAGCCACCAGACGGTCCCATGGACCGTCGCCACGACCGGACCGACCGGGAGGATCGCTGACCGTGCGCGTCAGGGTGCGCGGTATCTACGCCACGGCGCTCACCGCGCTCGCGCTGGAGGCCGGCCACGAGGTGGTCGGCGCCTCCGGCCCGATCCGCGACCGCTTCGCCGACGCCGACGGGGTCGCGGGCGGGCCGGCGCTTCCCGAGCTCCGCCTCGAGACGACCGCCGACCGACAGGGCGTGCTCGCGAGCGGCGAGCCCGGTGCCGTCGAGCGCGCGGAGGACCTGCTGGCCGGCGTCGGGATCGACAGCCTCGTCTGGCCGGTCGAGGCGCCGCCCCTCGCCGTCTTCGACGCCGAGGTGACCGAGACGCTCGGCCGGGGGGCGGTCTGTGATCTCGGGCCGACCGAGGGCTTCCTGCCGTTCGACGCCGTCGACGCCCACGTCGAGGTCGGCGACGCGGTCCGGGTCCAGGTGGCCGAGGCCGTCCCGCCCTGGATCGACCGCCGGCTCGAACTCGACGGTCGGCTCCGGGTCCGGGCCGGCGTGGCGACGCTCGTCCGGGGCGGCGAGGAGGTCCGCGTCGCGGCCGACGACGACGCGGCCCGCGAGCTGAGCCGGATGCTCGATCTGGTGGGCGTCGCGCCGCCCGAGGGCTGGGGGCTCCGGCTCGCGCGCTCGGCCGCCGGCGAGGACGCCCCGATCGACGACGTGCGGGCGGCCGTCGAGCGCGCGGGCGAGCGGGCGACGGAGCTCGCGGCGGCGCTCGACGCGGCGGGCGAGGTGGCGCCGTTGCGCGCGGTCGCGCGACCGGTCGACGCCCGCGTGGCCTGGTTCGGCCGTGCCTCGCGGTCCGCGCTCGACGAACAGCGCCGGACGGCCGCGCCGACGATGACCGGCCACCACCGGATCAAGGCCGGCGCCGACGCCGCGAGCGCGGCGGTCGATCTGGTCGAGGCGGTCTGTGGCGACGGCCTCGCAGACGCCGCGTTTCCCGTCGACGCGGTCACCCGACAGTTCGGCCCGGTCGAGGGCGACCGCGTGGCCATCGAGCACGGCAAGCCGGACGGTCGTCTCGTCACCCTCGGCCGGGGCGAGGTAATCGAGCGCGGCGCCGACGGCAGCCTCGCCGTCCGACGGTCGATGAGCCCCGGTGGCAGCTACGACGGCCTCGGCGTGGCGCGCGAGGCCGGCGACGTCGCGCTGACGAAGGTGCGCGAGGGCCGGTGGTGGTACCCGACCGTCTACCGGGGCGCCGACGGCGAGCGCAAGGGCACCTACGTCAACGTCTGCACGCCCGTCGAGTGTCTGCCCGACGCCGTTCGCTACGTCGACCTCCACGTCGACGTGGTGAAGGGGCCGGACGGCCGGATCGAGCGGCTCGACGACGACGAACTCGACGCCGCCGAGGCGGCCGGCCGCGTCCCGCCAGCGCTCGCCGACCGCGCCCGCGAGGTGGCGACGAGCATCGAGCGGGCGCTCTGAGCCGGCCGAGGGGTCGGCGTCGAGTCAGCCCCGCCGTGCGCCGGCCGGGGCCTCGCCGTCGGGGAGCGCCCCGGCGAGGGCGCCGAGCACGACCGCGTCGTGGCCGAGACGGGCGGGCGCGACGTCGGGGACGTTGGCGACGACGAGCTCCGGGAGCCGCTCGCGGATCGGCGCCAGCACCCGCTCGGGATTCTCGAGGGCGACGGCACCGCCGACCCGGACGACCAGCGGCGCGTAGGCCTGGACGACGTTGGCGACGCCGACGGCGTTCCAGCGGTCGACCCGGCCGAGCACCCGGTCGACGAACGCGTCGCGGCCGGCCAGCGCGTAGAGATCGGCCGCGTCGGCCCCGTCGAGGTCGAGCGCGGTCGCCTCGCCGTCGTGGAGCCGGCGGGCGTAGCGGGGCAGGTTCGCGCCCGAGCAGTAGGCCTCCCAGTGGCCGACGCCGCCACAGCCACAGTCCATCCGTCCCTCGGGGTCGACGATCAGGTGACCGACCTCGCCGGCGTTGCCGTCCCAGCCGCCCAGGACGCGGCCGTCGACGGCCACGCCCGCGCCGATCCCCGACGAGATCGTCAGATAGACCATGTCGTCGGGCGTCCGGTCACCGAAGCGGCGCTCGCCGAGCAGCCCCGCCGTGGTGTCGTTGTAGAGCGCCACCTCGGTCCCGAGCAGGTGTTCGAGCGGGCCGACGAGCGGCACCCGCTCGACGCCGGCCGGGAGGTTCGGCGGCTCGACCACCGCCCCCTCGGCGAGATCGAGGGGGCCGGTCGAGCCGACGCCCGCGCCGACGACGGCCGCCGGCTCGACGCCCGCGTCGGCGAGCGCGGCGCGCACGACCGCGAGCACCCGCTCGGTGACCGCGATCCCCGTCGGTCCGGCCGGCGTCCGGTCGGCCGCCCGGCCCAGCACCGTGCCCGTCTCGTCGCCGACGACCGCCCGGACGTTCGTCGCCCCGAGGTCGACGCCGACGTAGCGGCCCATCGCCCGGACGACGGGGACGGGCGCACTTGACTCGTGCGTTTAGCCGCCGGAGCCCGAGTTCGAGGGCAGGTTGGGGATCAGCCACGCGAGCAGGGCGTCGGTGCTGCGGGTCTGGAGCCAGACCGAGCCCGGCCCGGTGAACCGACAGACCAGCCCCTCGCCGCTGAGCAGCGTCGACTTCAGACCCCCGACCCGCCGGACGTCGAACCCGGTGCTCCCCTCGAAGGCCACGACGTGTCCGGTGTCGACGGTGTGGTGCTCGTCGGCACCGAGGTCGATCCGCTCGATCGCGCCGTAGCTCGAGATGAAGACGGGACCCGAGCCGGCGAGTTCGAGCAGGAACAGCCCCTCGCCGCCGAAGAAGGTCCGTCCGCCGCCAAAGCGGGTATCGAGGTCGATCGACGGCTCGGAGGCGAGATAGGAGCCGGACTGGACGAGCAGACGGTCGCCGTCGAGGTCGTGGCGCTCGACGTCGCCGGGCAGGGGCGGGGCGAGCGACACCTCGCCGGCCCGCTCGGCGGTGAAGGTGTTCTGGAAGACTGACTCGTCGCCGAGGACGCCGCGCTTGAGCGAGTCGAACACGCCGCCGGTCGCCGCGGTCGAGACCTCGATCCCGTCGTCGTGGCCGACCATCGCCCCCGCCTCGGCCCGGACGGACTCGCCGGCGGCGAGCGCGAGTCTGAGCAGCGCGAACGACGGCCGGTGGACGATCTCGTGGTCCATGCCGGACGCGCGCGCCGGCCGGACTTGATCGTTCGGGTGGTCAGGCCACGTCGGGCGCGTCGTCCTCGACGTCGCGTTTCATCGAGTCGCGGCGGGACTTGGCGTCGCGGCCGGTCGCCTCGAGGAGGAACTCGTTTTTCGCGTCGACGGCGTCCTGGGCCGCGTCGGCCTGGCCCGCGGCGATCACCTCCTCGGCCGGTCGCTCGTCGAACTGGACCGCGAGCCGGTCTTTCTTGCCGCTGTAGCGCGCCGCGCCCGCCAGCACGCGCTCGAACACCGGGTTCCGGGGCTCCTCGATCACCAGCAGCTCGTGTCCGTCGACCGTCTCGGTCCCCGCCACCGGACCGAAGTACTCCTCGACCGTCGCCCGCATGTCGGGGATCCGGTCCTCGAGGTACTCCCCCCGGCGCATCTTGTACACCCTCATGCGCCGCGGTTCGACGCTCGGCGGTTTATCGGTTTCGTCACTCCCCCGCCGGGCGCTCGGCGACGTAGCCCTTCCGACAGTCCGGGCAGACGTCGCCGGCACGCAGCGAACTCGACGCGGTCGGCCGACTCGCCCCGCAGTTCGCACACCGGTACTCGGTCGGCCCCGCCTCGGACTCGACCGCCCGTCGCTCGGGGCGGGCGAAGCCGGCCTCCCCGTCGGACTCCCCCGCGGCGTCGGCCGCGCCCGCACCCGGTTCGTCGGTCGTGCCGACGAACGAGGCGTGCGGGCTCGGATCGGGGTCGGTCTCGCGCCCGTCGTCGCCCGACGGTGCCAGCCCGCCGCCGAACTCGACGCCCGAGCCCCCGGCGTCCGGCGGGGCCGCGTCGAAGCCCTCGTCCGCGGCGTCGTCGGCCGGCGTCGGCCAGTCGCCCCCGTCCGCGCCGGCGGGCGCCCCCTGTTCGGCGCCGGCGGGCGCCCCCTGTTCGGCGCCGGC
>CAZMLQ010000073.1:6597-11827 GCA_964567195.1 uncultured Haloferacaceae archaeon
GCGCCGGCGGGCGCCCCCTGTTCGGCGCCGGCGGGCGCCCCCTGTTCGGCGCCGGTACCGGTCTCCACGTCCGTGCTCCCGAGGATCACCGCGTCCTCCTCGGCCGGGTCCGGGTCGTCCGCGCGACCGACGCCGGCGGGCGCCCCCTGTTCGGCGCCGGCGGGCGCCCCCTGTTCGGCGCCGGCGGGCGCCCCCTGTTCGGCGCCGGTCGACGAGCCGTCGGCGGCGTCGGCGGACTCGCGCGCGCCGACCGCCTCGGCCGCGGCCACGAGGCTCTCGGCGGCCCCCGGCGCGTCGGCGGCGTCGCCCCTGGGGGCGTCCGTATCCGCGCCCGCCTCGTCGACGCCGTCGGTCCCCGCGGCGGCCGCGGCGGCCGCCTCGACCGAGCGGACCTCCTTGTTCTCGCTGACGATCCGGCGCTCGCCACAGCGCGCGCAGTTCTCGACGGTCCGGTAGACGACCACCACCTCGTCCCCGGCCTCGCGGCGCTCGCGCTCGACCTCGCGCTCGCCGAAGTCGTGTCCGAGCAGACACTTCAGTCCCATCTTGAGGCCCCGTACCGCCGTGGGCGTCAAAAACCCCCCTGCGGCGTCAGCCCCGCGTCAGACGCCCGTCTGTCGGTCCGGTCGGTCGCCCCGTGCCGGCGGTACAGGTAAACGGCCCCCCGTCCATGTGGTCGGTATGGGAGCCCGGCGGGAGTTCCGCGACCGGCCCGCGCCGGAGGTCGCGGTGCTCGACGCGCTCGTCGACCGCGGCGACGAGGGGATGACGGTCCTCGAGCTACGCTCCAGGGTCGACGCCGACATCGACGCCATCGAGGCGGCCCTGACGGCGCTCAAGGAGGACGGCCTGATCGCGGTCGCGCGCGAGGACGGCCGGCTGGTCATCCGACCCGACGAGCGGGTGGTGCCAGACCCCGAGGCCGAAGCGGACGAGGAGGGACTCCTCGACGCGGTCCGGGAGCGCCTCGGGCTGTGACGCCCCGGACCGACCGCCTTTAGCCACGGCCCGCCTACCGTGGGGTATGACAGTCGTCGGAGACGCCCACGCGGCCCACGGCGCAGCCTTCGAGACGGTCGACGGCCGCCGGATCGTCGCCCACTACGGCCGACCGGCCCGGACCCACCTCGCGGTCCGTAACGGCGTCGGCGTGACCGAGGCCGCCTACGGCGTCGTCGCGCTCACCGGCTCGGACCGCCACGACTACGTCGACAACGTCGTCACCAACGCGGTCCCGCGCGAGGACGGGACCGGCTGTTACGCGCTCGTCTGTGACCCACAGGGCCGGATCGAGACCGACCTGTACGTCTACGACGCGGGCGAGCGCCTCCTGCTCTTTCTGCCGCCGGGCGAAGCCGGCCCGCTGGCGGCCGACTGGTCGGAGAAGGTGTTCGTCCAGGACGTCGAGATCCGCGAGGCGACCGCCGAGTTCGGCGTCTTCGGCGTCCACGGCCCCCACGCGACCGAGAAGGTCGCCTCGGTGCTCCACGGCGCCGCCGCGCCCGACGTGACCGAGCCCCTGACGTTCGTCCGCGGTCGGATCGCCGACGCCGGCGTCACGGTCGTCGCGACCGACGCCCCGGCCGGCGAGGAGGGCCTCGAGGTGGTCTGTGGCGCGGCCGACGCGCCCGACGTCTTCGACGCCCTCCTCACCCGCGGCATGAACGCCACCCCGTTCGGCCGGCGGACCTGGGAGTCACTCACCCTCGAGGCCGGGACGCCGCTGTTCGAGACCGAACTCGCGGGGCGGCTGCCGAACGTCTGTGGCCTCGCCAACGCCGTCGACCACGAGAAGGGCTGTTTCGTCGGCCAGGAGATCGTCGCGAAGGTCCACAACCGCGGGGCCCCCTCGGCCCGGCTCGTCGGCCTGCGGCTCCCCGCCCGCCCGCCCGCCGGCGCGGCCGTCCGGGCCGGCGGTGACGAGGCCGGGGCCGTCACCCGGGCCGGCCGCCCCGCCTCGCTCGACGCGCCCGCGGCGCTCGCGACCCTCGACCGGGGTGTCGAGCCCGACGCCGAACTGACCGTCGTCGGCGCGGGCGGGGGCTCGATCCCCGCCCGCCGGGTCGGCCTGCCGTTCGTGACCGGAAGCGCCGACTCCGCCCGACGACCGCGCTACTGATCGCGGCGGCCGCGCTCTGGTCGCGGCGGCGGCCGCTCTGGTCGCGGCGGCGGCCGCGCTACCGTCCGAGCAGGCGCGCGAGGTTCGCCCGCGAGAGAAACGTCGAGGGCCGGTCCATGTGGACGCCGATCTCGCCGGCGAGCAGGCCCAGCCCGGCCCGCTGGACGGCGCGCGGGAGCGAGTAGGCCCGCCGGATCAGCGCGCCCAGCCGGATCTCCCGGCCCAGGTCGGCCCGCCACGCCCGCTCGTAGCCGGCGAGCGTCCCGGGCTCGGTCGGCTCGACCGTCCGCGCGGCGGCGTCGGCCGCGGCCAGCCCGTAGCGTATCCCACCGCCGGTGAAGGGCTTGGTCTGGCCCGCGGCGTCGCCGACGAGGAGGGTCCGCTCCGAGACGGTCGTCTCGGGCGGGCCGATCGGGATCAGCCCCGCACACCGCCGCTCGACCCGGGCACCGTAGCCCGCCGCGAGGTCGTCGAGCCGGGCGTCGAGGTCGTCGCCGCCGTCGAGCGCGTCGGGCGGGGCCGCCAGCCCGTACTCGACGCCCGCCTCGCCGCGGGGGATCCGCCAGGCGAAAAAGCGCGGCGGCGTCAGGTGGACGTCGACGTGATCGCCGTCGTCGGGCTCGTCCGCGAAGCCGAGCACCCCCCGCAGTAGCTCGTCCGGCTCGGGCAGCGAGACCGCGCGCCGGACCCGGGAGGTCGGCCCGTCACAGCCCGCGACCAGCCGGGTCTCGACCGTCCGCTCGGTCCCGTCTGCCGTCGCGGCGAGGACCGCGCGGTCGGCGCGCTCGGACACGTCGGTGACGGTCCAGCCCTCGCGCACGTCCGCGCCGGCCCGCCGGGCGGCGTCGGCGAGCGTCCGATCGAGCCCGACCCGGTCGAGCACGTTCGACGCCGGCTCGCGCTTGTAGAAGCGGTAGGCCCGCGCGTCCGGGCCGCCGGCGTGAAATCGCGCGCCGTACACCTCGTTCTGGAGCAGCCGCTCGCGGGAGCCGTCGGGGACGTACTCCCAGACGTCCGGGCTGACGTGGCCCGAGCAGGCCAGCGGCTCGCCGATCCGCCCGCGCTCCAGGGCGAGGACGTCGTGGCCCGCCTCGGCGAACCGCCGGGCGACCCGCGCCCCGGCCGGGCCGACGCCGACGACGACGAGGTCGTACACGCCCGTCCGTCGGGCCGCCCGGCTCAAGTAGTTTCACTCTTCGCCCGCGACCGCGAGCCCGCGACAGGTCGTCGCTCCCGCCGGCGCGTCGGCCAGCCGGCGCCAGCTCTCGCCCCAGTCGTCGGTCCGGAAGAGCCCGGCGTTCGACGCCGCGAGACAGGTCCCCGGGTCGGACCCGGCCGCGAGCACCGGCCGGGTGATTCCACGACCGGTCGGCAGGCCCTCGCGCTCGATCCGGCGCCAGCGGCCGTCGCCGGTCGCCCCGTCGGTCCGGCGGTAGACGTAGGCCTCGCCCGGCTCGGCGTGGGCAACGCGTGGCCCGCTCGCGGCCGAGCAGAGCAGCCGGTCCGGATCGCCCGGATCGACGGCCACGCTCCAGCAGTAGGTGTGATCGAGCCCGGTCTCGGCGAACCGCCACGTCTCGCCCCGATCGGTCGTGACGGCGAAGCCGTCGCCCGCGGCCGCCCACAGGCGGTCGGGGACGGCCGGGTGGGTCGCCGTCCCGTGGGTGTCGCGCGGGCCGTCGGCCGTCCGGTCGCGCCAGGTCGCCCCGCCGTCGGTCGTCCGCACGAGCGCGCCGGCCTCGATCGCGACGTAGAGGTCGGCGGGGTCGTCGGGCGCGACCGCGATGGCGCGGACGTGGTGGGTCTCGGGCCGTGGCGGGAACGCCCACGACGCGGCCGAGGGCAGGTCGGTGAGCCCCGGTCGCTCGGTCCAGGTCCGGCCGCCGTCGGTCGAGCGGTGGACCGCGGAGGGCTCGGTCCCCGCCCAGGCGGTCCCGTCGGGGCCGACCGCGAGGGCGGTCACGTCGCCCGCGAGGTCGGCGCGCTCGATCGACCGACCGGCGTCGGTACCGACGTGGACGCCGGTCCCGGTTCCGACCAGCACCCGGTCGCCCACCGTCGCGACGGCGTCGGCGTCGTCGATCCCGATCGACCGGACCGCGCCGGCGCCGGCGACGAGCAGGTCGGTCGGGTAGGCGGCGTAGACGCGCACGGGAGCCGTTGACGACCCGGGGATTTGAACGGACCGCCGGGGCGGGGCGTCAGTCGTCGTCGGCGGCCCCGGCGTCGGCGTCGGCGTCGGTCTCCGGCTCCGCGTCCGCCCGCCCGCCGGCCCCGCCGTCCGTGGCGGCCTCGGTGCCCGTCCCGACCGCCAGCGCGCCGTCGTAGCGGTCGCTCCGGGGGCCGGACAGCTCGACCGTCGGCAGCAGGTCGCGGAGGTAGCGCCCGGTGTGAGAGTCCTCGGTGCGGGCGAGTGCCTCGGGCGTCCCGGTCGCGACCACCTCGCCGCCGCCGTCGCCGCCCTCGGGGCCGAGGTCGATCACGTGGTCGGCGTTTTTCACCAGATCGAGCTCGTGCTCGATGACGACGACGGTGTTGCCGGCGTCGGCGAGGCGGTGGAGCACCTCGATCAGCTTGCGCTCGTCCTCCGGGTGGAGCCCGGTTGTCGGCTCGTCGAGCAGGTAGAGCGTCTCGCCGGTGTCGCGCTTGCCAAGCTCCTCGGCCAGCTTGATCCGCTGGGCCTCGCCGCCCGAGAGCGTGGTCGAGGGCTGGCCCAGCCGCATGTAGCCGAGCCCCACGTCCTCGAGCAGCTGGAGCCGCCGACCGATCCGGGAGTCGGCCTCGAAGAACTCGTGGGCCTCGGTGACGCTCATCTCGAGCACGTCGGCGATCGTCTTGCTCTTGAACTCGACCTGGAGGGTCTCGTCGTTGTAGCGGGCGCCGTCGCAGGCCTCGCAGGGCACGTGGACGTCCGAGAGGAAGTTCATATCTATCTTGACCGTCCCCTGGCCGCCACACTCCTCGCAGCGCCCGCCCTTGACGTTGAACGAGAACCGGCCCTTCTCGTAGCCCCGGCGCTTGGCGAGGCGGGTCTGTGCGAACTTCTCGCGCACGTAGTCGAAGACGCCGGTGTAGGTCGCGGGGTTCGACCGCGGGGTCCGGCCGATGGGC
>CAZMLQ010000074.1:0-11662 GCA_964567195.1 uncultured Haloferacaceae archaeon
CGGCTCAGCCCCCCTCGACGGCGACCGACAGCCGGCCGGAAAGCTCGGTCGCCGCCGCCGGCGCGACCGTCACGCCCGCCTCGCGCAGGCGCTCGACCGCGCGGGTGTCGAACTCGGTCCGGACGGCGGCCGCGTCGTCGCCGGGGTCGAGCCAGAGCCGCGCGACGAGTTCGACCGCCGATCCGCCGAGGCCGGTGACGTGGACGACCGGCGGCGGCTCGGCCAGCACGCGGTCGGTCTCCTCGGCGGCCGCGACCAGCAGCGCCCGGGTCGCGTCGAGGTCGGCGTCGTAGCCGACGACCAGGCGCTCGTTGATCCGGTGTCGCTCCCGGGCGTAGGGCCGACGGACCGTCGTGGTCGCGAGGTCGGTGTTGGGCACCGTCAGCCCCTCGTTGTCGGGCGTCCGGACCCGTGTGACCCGCAGCCCGATGCGCTCGACCGTCCCGCTGGCGTCGCCCCACGCGACGAAGTCCCCGACGCGGAACTCGGGGTCGGCGACGAGGAAGACGCTGCTGACGAGGTTGCCGACGACGTCCTGTCCCGCCACCCCGAGCGCGAGCGTCGGGGCGGCGACGACGCCACCGAAGCCCGCGGCCGCGACGGCCACGGGGAGCCCGACGACGACGAACGCGATCCGGAGGTAGAGCTCGACGGCGTCGACGAGCGTCGGATCGTCCGGGCTGCGGGCCCGCACCGCCCGCGCCACCGGCGGGACGACCAGCAGTCGGCCGAGCAGGTACGCCACCGCGAGCACGCCCACGAAGACGGCCGAGCGGACGGCCCACTCGCCGTACTGTTCGACGAGCGAGCCCACCGCGACCGTCGGAGGTGGATGGCTGGCGAGCACGACCCGACGGGCGCGCTCGCCGGCGACAAGCGTTCGCGAGGATCGCCGGTCGCCGCGGCCCCCTACAGCGGGGTGAAGCCGTGTACCTCTCGTGCGTGTGCGAGAAGCCCCTCCGTCGTCTCGAAGCTCTCGCCACACTCACACCGGTGTGCCACGGTCGACTGGCGCGTCGCCATGCCCACGACTCGATCCCGCGAATACATAACGATTGTTGATCGTTCCGGGGGGTCGACGGCCGAGACGAAACCCGCCCGGGTTCCGCGACCGACACGGGGATGAGCACGCCGACCCTGGCGAGGGCGTGACCGACCGCCGCCGGCTGTTCGACGTCTGGCGGCGGACGCTCTCGCTCTCGTGGCCGGTGTCGGTCCAGCAGACGCTGAACACGCTGATGCGGACCGTCGACGTGGTGGTGACGGGGCTGCTCTCGCCGGCGGCGGTCGCCGCGGTCGGGCTGGCCGACCTCTTCTCGCAGCTTCCCTTGCGGGTCGGACTCGCGCTCGGGACCGGCGCCATCGCGCTGTCGAGCCAGGAGACCGGCCGGGGGGCCGCCGCCGGCCGCGACCGGGCGATCACCCAGGCGGTGCTGATCGGCGCGCTCGCGGGGCTGCCGCTGGTCGTCCTCGGGGCGACCCTCTCGCGGCCCCTCGTCGCCGCGCTCGGCGCCGACCCGACGGTCGCGCGGATGGGCGGTCGCTACCTCACGTTCGTCCTCGTGGCCGCCCCGATGCGGATCGTCGGGCTCGTCGCCGCCCGGTCGCTCCAGGGGGCGGGCGACACCCGGACGCCGATGCTTGTCAACGGCGGCGCCAACGGGCTGAACGTGCTCGCCACCGTCGGTCTCGGCCTCGGCGTCGGCCCCCTGCCCGCGCTCGGGATCGTCGGCGTCGGCCTCGCCACCGCGCTCGCGCGGACGCTCGAGGCCGTCTCGTTCGTCGCCGTCCTCGCGCGGGGCTCGGCGGGGCCGACGCTCGTCCGTCCGCGCGATCCGACGATCACCCGACAGCTCGTCGGGGTCAGCCTCCCCAACTTCGCCGAGGGGATGTCGACCACCGTCGCCAACTTCCCGTTCAACGCGCTCTTGCTGACGTTCGGCACCGAGGTGGTCGCCGCCTACCACATCGGCCGGCGGGCCTACCAGCAGGTCGCGGGCCCGCTCTACCGGGCGCTCAGCGTCACCGCCGGGGTCGTCGTCGGCCAGCACCTCGGCGAGGGCGACCCCGACGCCGCCCGCTTTGCCGGCCGCGCGATCACCGCACTCGGCGCGCTCGCGCTCGGGGCCGTCGGCGCGCTCCTCGTCGCCGGCGCCGGCCCCGTCGCCCGCGTGTTCACCGACGACCCCGCCACGCTCGGCCACGCCGTCGGCTTCGTCCGGGTCTTCGGGCTCGCGATGTTGCCGTTCGGCCTCTTCTTCCCGCTGGCCGGCGCGCTCCGGAGCGCGGGCGACACCCGCACGCCGCTCTACGCCCGCCTCACCGGCACCTTCGGCTTCACGCTCGGGCTCTCCTACCTCGCCGGGGTGGTCCTCGGCTACGGCCTCGTCGGGGTGTACGCCGGGCTCGTCTGCACCTACGTCTGGTGGGCGGCGGTCGCGGCCGCCGGCTTCCGCTGGGGCGACTGGCCCGACCGCGCCGCCGACCTGATCGACGAGCGGGCGACCGCCGCCGCCGAGCGCGAGGCCGACACCGCCCCGGACTGAGCCGACCCCACGGTTCTTGCCCGCCCGGCGCGTAGCCGGCGCCGTGTCCTCGCGCCCCGGGAGCCCCGCTCCGGCCGCCGCCCGGCCGCTCGAGGCCCGGCTCCGCCGGCTCGGCCCCGACGCCCGTCGGGCGCTGGTCGCCGACCTCTGGACCGCCCGGGGCTACGAGGTTCGACGCGACGACGGCGCCGTGATCGCGACCCGCCGGGGCCGGTCGCTCGTCCTCGCGCCGCTCGCCGGCCGGCTGTGGCCCCGGGTCGACGCCCCCCGCCCCGCCGCCGTCGACGTCGTCGTCGCGCCGCGGGCGGGCCGGCTCGCACGCGCCGCGCTCCCGGCCAAAGCCCGCCTGCTCGACGCCACCGACCTCGCCGAGATCCTGCGCTACGGGCTCGACCGGCCGGTCGCCGACCGGATCGCCCGCGAGCATCTCGGCGGTCCGCTCGCGGCCCTCTCGCCCCCGCCCGCCGACCGGCTCCGCCGCGGGCTCGCCGCCGCGGGTGGGCTCCCGGCGCTCGCCGCGGTCGTCCTCCTCGTCACCGCCGCCGTCGGCGCGACCGCGATCGACACGGGGACCGACCGCGGGGTCACCTTCGCGACCGACGCCCCGACCGCGACCGGACCGCCGCCGGCAACCGCGGCGGCCGCCACGGACGGGGGCGCGACCCCCGCCGCGGGGACGGCCTGGCCGTCGGGCGTGCCCGGACTCGGCCCCGACGGGATCACCGACGTGGGCGCGCTCGCGACCGTCCACGAGCGGGCGGCGGCGGGCCGAAACTACACCCTCTGGCTCGACTACCGCGGCCCGGCCGACTACGACCCCGGCGAGGCCCGGGTCCACCGCGACACCGACCTCCGGGTGGCGGGCGAGCGCTACACCGTCGTGGAGACGGTCGAGGCCACCGACCGCCGGACGGTCCGGTCGATCTACCACGACGGGACGGACTGGTACGTGGCCGACGGGCGGGGCGAGAACGCCAGCTACCGGGTGGTCCGGGCCGCGAACGCGACGGCCTCGGTCGGCGCCAGCCCCGACACCGTCCGGCGGGTGCTGGTCCGGCGCTTTCTCGCCACCCCCTCCTCCCGCGTCGAGGCCGTCGACGGCCCCGACGGCCGGGTGCGCTACCGGGTCGTCGGCGTCGGCACCCCCGACGGCGTCGCCTTCGGCGGCGTCCGCAACTACACCGTCACCGCCGTGATCGACGGCGACGGGCTGGTCCGGGATCTCCGGGCCCGCTACGACCTCGTCTCGGGCGACCGGACCGCCGCGGTGACCGTCGAGGCGACCTACGGCCGCCTCGGGACGACGACGGTGCCCGAACCCGACTGGGTCCGGGCGGCGACCGCCTCGTCCGCGCCGGCCGGCGACGGTGGCGCCCGGACCGAGACGGCGACCGCGACCGCGAACGCGACCGATCCGTAGCTTTTCGACGGTCCCGCCCGTACCGGCGGCCGTGTCCGACGAGACCGAGACCGAGATCGAGGGACCGCGGATCCCGATGCGGGCCGTCATCGCCCTGCTGACCCTGTTGACCGTCGGCGTCACCGTCGCCTACGCCGCCTACGTGGCGCTCTGACCGGCGGCGGGCGAGCGAACTAAGTCCGTCTCGCGCGGTTCTCGCCCGTGTCCACGACCCGCGACGGTGACGACCCCGACACGGAGCCGGATCGTGACCTCTGGCTCGCCTACGACGAGCGCACCCTCGCCCACCGCCACCCCGACGGCGCGTTCGATCTCGGTCCCGACGACGCGCTCGCCGTTCCCGAGCCCCACCCCGAGCGACCCGCGCGCATCGAGAACGTCCACGAGCGGCTGGTCGCGGCGTTCGACCCGCCGGTCGAGCGCCCCGCGCCCGCCGACCGGGCCACGCTCGAGCGGGTCCACGAGCCCGGCTACCTCGACGACCTCGACGCCCGCGCCGCCGACGAGCCGTGGCTGACGCCGACGACCCGGCTGAGCCGGACCGCACTCGAGTGTGGGGCGATCGCCGCCGGCGGCGCGGTCGCGGCCGCCCGGCGCGCGCTCGACGCGGGCGATCTGGGCTACGCGCTGGTCCGTCCGCCCGGCCACCACGCCCAGCCGGGGCGGGCGGACGGCTACTGCTACTACTCGAACGCGGCGATCGCGGCCGCCGACGCGCTCGCGACCGGCCGGGCCGACCGGGTGGCGGTGCTCGACTGGGACGTCCACCACGGCAACGGCACCCAGGCCGCGCTCGCCGACCGCGCCGACGCGCTCGCGGTCAGCCTCCACAACGACTTCGGCGCCTGGGGCGAGAGCCACCCCCAGACCGGCGGGCTCGAGGAGCGCGGCACCGGCGCCGGCGAGGGCTACACGATCAACGTGCCCCTGCCCGCGGGCACCGGCGCGACGGGCTACGCCGACGCCTTCGACCGGGTGGTCGAGCCCGCGGTCGCGGCCTACGACCCCGACCTGGTGCTCGTCGCCGCCGGTGCCGACCCCGGCAGCGTCGATCCGAACGGGCGCAATCTGCTGACCGCGGCCGACTTTCGCGACCTGGGCGCCCGCGCCCGCCGGCTGGCCGACGGCGCCGACGCCGCGCTCGCGATCACCCAGGAGGGCGGCTACGCGCTCTCGCAGCTCTCGGACGCGGCGCTCGCCTGGACCGCCGGCGCGCTGGGTGCCGCCGTCACCCTCCCCGACCGCTTTCAGTGTCCGGCGACCGAACCCGCGGCCGCGCGGTCGTGGATCGACGACGCCGTCGCCGCCCACGCCGCGGACTGGCCGGTCGGGTAGCCTACTTGCGCACGTCGAGCAGCGCCACCCGCTCGTGGACCAGCGTCGGCAGCTCCCCGCCCGCGGCCGCGAGCTCGGTCTCGCTCACGTCGAACGCCTCGCGCACCCGCTCGGGGTCGAACGCGCCGAGGCTGTCGGCCGGCGCCAGCCCGTCGAGGTCACGGACCGCGGCCGCGGCGGCGGTCTCGTCGCCGCCGTCGACGAGCACGACCGCCGGAGCGTCGGCCGCGATCCCGAGCCCGAGCGCCCGGTCGATCTGGCGGCGGCCGGCGGCGTAACAGAGGATCTCGACCGCCCGCTCGCGCGCGACCGCCTCGCCCCGCTCGCGCGCCCGGTCGGCCCGCTCGACCGCCCGCTCGAGGTGGGCGCGATCGACCACGTAGCGGGCGTCGAACGCCTGGACCGTCGTGCCGTGGCGCCCGCCGATCGCCGACAGCCGGTCGAGCAGGCCGTCCACGTCGTCGGTCCGGACGACCGCCTCGACGAGGATCACCCGAAATCACCCAGACTCGCCTGGTCGTCGCCGCCCCCGGTCTCGCCGCGTCGGTCGCGTTCGTGCCCGCGGGCTCCGTCCGATCCGGTCGTCCCGCCCGTCTCGTCCCCGTCGGGCGCGCCCGGCTCGATCCCCTCCATCGAGGGGTCGCGCCGGCCGGCGTTCTCGAGCACCCGCTCGGCCGTGGCCCGCCGGCCCCGGAGCGCGCCGAGTACGACCCCCTTCTCGGCCTCGCGGAGGTCGGCGCGGTCGGTCAGGCCCGCCTCGAACAGCCGGCGTGCGCGCACCCGCCCGACCTGGCGGACGTCGACGAGATCGAGCAGTTCGGCCCGGACGCCGTGTTCGACCCGCAGGCGCGCCCGCCGGACCGGGCCGCTCGGGAGCCCGACCTCGCCGGCCAGGCGCTCGGCGGCGCCGAGCAGCCACGAGGCCGTCTCGACCTTCGACCGGACGTCGCCCGGCCCGATCTCGTAGCGCTCGGTGAGCCGGTCCTCGTCGGTCTCGTCGGCCCAGTCTTCGAGCATCGCGGCCGTCTTCAGCGCCGACAGCCACCCCTCGAAGCGCACGTCCTCGAACTCGGAGGGGGTCGGGCCGAGCAGTTCGGTCTCGCGCTCGTAGCAAAGCTCGCCGTAGGTCTCGCGATCGCCAGACCGGAGGTAGAGCTCGTACATGTCGGGCGTCCGGGCGACGAGCTGATAGAGGCCGAGCGGGCTCGGCTCGGCCTCGGCCCCGTCGGCGTCCGCGACCGCCTCCAGCCCGTCGACGATCTCGGCGGCGCTCATCGGATCGAGGTAGAGCCGCGAGACGGCGTGGCCGAGGTCGGTCGCCGCGAGCTCGCCCCCCGTCCGCTCGAGGAAGCCGTTGCGCTCGAGGTAGGCGAGCACGTCGTCGACGACGAGCGCGAGCCCGCCGTCCGCGCCGGTCTGGGCGGCGTACAGCGTCCGGTCGAGGAAGGCGTCGAGGTCGGCCCGCGACCGGGCGAAGCCCGAGGCGACGGTGGCGAGCAGGTGGGTCCGCATCGCCGGCTCGGCCGCCAGCTTCGAGCGCACCGGCTCGGGCTCGCCCCAGACGTAGCGCTCGAACAGCTCGTCCATCTCCTCGTGGCTCCCGGCCGGCAACACCGCCTCGCCGTACGGGTCGAGGCCGGGTCGGCCGGCCCGGCCCATCATCTGGTGGACCTCGAGGACGTCGAGCGGGCGCATCCCGCCGGCGTCGCCGTCGTAGCGCCGCCAGTCCCGGACGATCACCCGCCGGCTGGGGGTGTTGACCCCCGCCGCGAGCGTCGGCGTCGCACAGATACAGCGCACCAGCCGGTCGCGGAAGGCGTCCTCGACGAGCGAGCGGTGCTCGGGGGCCAGCCCGGCGTGGTGGAAGGCCGCCCCGCCGGCCACGGCCTCCGCGAGGTCGTCGCTGGTCTCGGAGTCCGAAACCGAGCGAACCTCGTCGGCGAGGTCGGCGAGGGCGGCGCGCTCGTCGGGCGCGAGCCGCGACCCGACGACGCCCGCCATCCGCCCGGCGGCCGCCTCGGCGTTGCGCCGCGAGTTGACGAAGACGAGCGCCGAGCCCCCGCCGTCGCCGTCGCCGTCGCCGTCGCCGCCGTCGAGGGTGTCGGCGACCAGCGCCGGGGTCTGGCGGTCGTCGCCGACGGGCACCTCGCGGCTGCTCCCGTCGGCGAAACTGATCGCGTCGCCGTAGTGGACCCCGCGCCGGAGCTCGATCGGGCGCCAGTCCGAGGCGACGAGGTCGGCGTCCAGCCAGTCGGCCACCTCGTCGGCGTTGTCGACGGTGGCCGAGAGCGCGACGGTCTGGAGGCCGGGGTTTCGCGCCCGGAGCTTCGCGAGGGTCACCTCCAGCGTCGGCCCCCGGCTCGGATCGTCGACGAGGTGGATCTCGTCGGCGACGACGCAGTCGACGTCGTCGATCCAGGGGGCGTCGTTGCGGACCAGCGAGTCGACCTTCTCGCTGGTGGCGACGATCACGTCGTTCGAGCCCAGCCACTCGCCGTCGGACTCGTAGGAGCCGGTCGAGACGCCGACCGAGAGCCCGACCGCCGACCAGCGCTCGAACTCGTCGCGCTTCTCGCTCGCCAGCGCCCGCAGGGGGACGACGTACAGCGCCCGTCCGCCCCGCGCGACGGTCGACAGCATCGCGAGTTCGGCCACGAGCGTCTTCCCGCTCGCGGTCGGCACGCTCGCCACCACGCTCTCGCCGTCGAGGATCCCGGCCTCGACCGCCGCGGCCTGGGGCGGGTAGAGCGACTCGACGCCCGCGTCGGTCAACACGTCGACGGCGCCGTCGGGGAGGCCGTCGAGGTCCGCGACGTCCATTCGGCCGCCCTTGGCCCCTCCCCGGATAAAGGCTGTCGGGTGGGCGACGGGGACGCGCCGTGGCGACGCGGGCGGGGCCGCGGTGCGCCACCGCTAAGACGCTCGCGCGCCGACGGCGACGCGTGTACGTCGAGTTCGACCGGGACACCTGCATCGGCATGTTCCAGTGCGTCGCGGAGTGGGATCGCTTCGAGTCGAACCCCGACGAGGGCAAGGCAACGCTCGTCGGGGGCGAGGCGACCGAGGAGGACGACGTCTACCGGCTCGCGGTGCCCGAGGGCGAGGAGTTCGACGCGAAGTTCGCCGCCCGGGTCTGTCCGGTCGACGCCATCGCCGTCTACGAGGACGACGGCGAGCGGCTGCTCTAGTCGTCGGCGGGCGTCGCGTCGGCGCGACCGGCCGCCGCCAGCACGTCGCGCGAGCGCAACAGGAGCACGCCAAAGCCCACCTTGGCGGTGAGGTCGAGGACGGCGAACGCGGCCGTCTCGACGCCCAGCCCGATCAGTTCGAGCCCGCCCTCGGTACCGAGGATCCAGACCACGGGGTAGATGAGCCAGAGCACGAGCGTCAGGCTCCGGAGCTGTGAGAACAGCGCCGCCACGTCGTCGTCGCGCCGGGCGGCCTGGTCGCCGAGCGAGCCCATGAGGTAGTAGAGCAAGACGAGCAACGCGCCGGTGCTGACCGCCCACCAGCCGATCCTGACCACCTGGCCCTCGGTCGCCAGCGCGCCGACCAGCCCGGTGCCGATCATGAACACGTCGAGCCCGACCAGCGTGTAGATGGTGTTGCGGTCGGCCCCCGCCAGCAGACAGAGATCGAGCAGGAGCAACGGCGTCGTGAACAGCCAGTCGGCGTAGCGCGCCCAGTAGATCTTGGTCGTGCCCATCGCCCCGGCCACGTCGATCGTGATGACGCCGAAGCCGGTCGCCATCGAGAGATACGAGGCGGCGGCGATCGCCGGGACGAAGATGGTGACGATGTAGTACTCCTGCTGTCTCGGATCGCGGACCCCCCGGCCCTGCCAGACGAAGTAGAGCGTGCCGAGGGCCATCCCGACCGTGCCGGCCCACAGGGCCCACGTCTCCAGCCCCCCACCTGGTTGCGCCATACCCGCTCGCGGCGTTGGGTCGCTCGGCTCTTATAGCTCCCGGAGCGCGCCGACCGCGCGCCCACAACGGTACGCTTACGGGCGCCGCGGGCGTCCCCACGGCTCATGCCGGCCCGACGGCTGGGGGGGCGCGGGTGACGCTCACCTACCTCGGCTTCCACGCGCTGTTCGTCCTGCCGCCGCTCGCCCTGCTCGCGCGGTCGCTCCCGGCGCTCTCGCCCGCCCGTCTGCGGACCGCGCGGGTGGGGCTCGCGCTGATGGCGACCGCGGCCTTTCTCTACACGACGCCGTGGGACAACCTGCTGATCGAGCAGGGGGTCTGGTGGTACGGCGAGGGCGCCGTCCGCGCGCGGTTCTGGGCCGCCCCGCTCGGGGAGTACCTCTTTTTCGTCCTCCAGACGGTCCTGACCGCGTTCTGGCTCTACGTCTACGGCTTCGACCCCGGCTTCGAGTCGGGCGACTGGCGGCGCGGCCCCCGGATCGCCGGCGCCGTCGCGTTCGCGCTCGCGGCCCTCGCCGGCGCGGCGCTCGTGCTCGCGGTCCCGCGGGGCTACTACCTCGGGGCGATCCTCGTCTGGGCGTGTCCGCTCCTCGCGCTCCAGTGGGGGGTCGGCGGGGCCTACCTCGCGCGCACCTGGCGGCGCTGGGGCGTCGCCGTCGCCGTTCCGACGCTCTATCTCTGGTTCGCCGACCGGGTGGCGATCGGGCTGGGGATCTGGACCATCTCGCCGGCCCACACGACGGGGCTTGCGCTTCTCGGGCTCCCGATCGAGGAGGCGGTCTTCTTTCTCGTCACCAACCTCCTCGTCGTCTCGGGGCTGGTCCTCTTCGAGTGGGTGATCGGCCTGTGGCGGTGAGCGAGCCGACCCGGGCGACGCTCGTCCGGACCGCCGTTCGCCCCTCCTGGCTGGCGGTCGGGCTGGTCGCGCTCGTCGGCCCGCTGGTCCCCGCGCTCCCGCCGGTCGTCGTCTACGCCCCGTTCGCGCTCTCGGTCGTCGTCCTCGGACTCCCTCACGGCGCGGTCGATCATCTCGTGCCCGAGCGCCTCGCCGGCCTCGACCGACGGCGGTCGGTCGCCGCCGTCGGTCTGCTCTACGCCGTTCTGATGGCCGCCTACGCCGTCGGCTGGTTTCTCGCCCCCACGGCGGCGTTCGTCTCGTTCGTCGCGCTGACGTGGTTTCACTGGGGGCAAGGC
Source organism: uncultured Haloferacaceae archaeon (assembly GCA_964567195.1). Taxonomy (GTDB): domain Archaea; phylum Halobacteriota; class Halobacteria; order Halobacteriales; family Haloferacaceae; genus CAZMLQ01. The sequence continues at coordinate 10,425 of CAZMLQ010000074.1, forward strand.
GACGTCTACGCCCTCGTCGCGTTCGGCGGCGCCGACCATCTGCCGACGGCCGCCGAGCGGGCGCTGGCGCTGGTCGTCCGGGGCGGGCTCCCGATGCTCGCACCCCTCGTTGCCTTCCCCGAGAGCTACCGGGCGGTCGCGACGGCCGTCGTCGGCCTGTTCGGCGCCGACGCCGCCGCGCTGGCGCCCGCGTTCGGCCCGATCGGTCGGCTGGTCGCCGGCGGCGGGCTGGCGGCCGCCTCGGTGCTCGGCGTCGGCCTCGGCGCGCTCCGGGTCCGTGGCGGCGCCGCCCGCGGCCCGTGGCTGCTCGACGCGGCCGAGGTGGCGCTCCTGTGGGCCTTCTTCGCGCTCGTCCCGCCGGTGCTGGCGGTGGGGGTCTACTTCTGTGGCTGGCACGCCCTGCGCCACGTCGCCCGGCTGGCGGTCGTCGACGAACCCGCCGAGCGGGCCCTCGCCGCCGGCGACGCGTGGACGGCACTCGGCCGGTTCGCCCGCGACGCCGCCCCGCTGACCGCCGCCGCGGTGCTCGTGTTCGTCGCCCTTGCGCTCGCGGCCCCGTCGCCCCCGAGCCTCGCCGCGGCCGACCGGGCCGGCCTGCTCGGGCTCTACCTCGTCGGCATCGCGGTGCTCACCCTGCCCCACGTCGCCGTGGTCACGTGGATGGACGCCCGTCAGGGGGTCTGGTCGCCGTCGGAGTAGTTTCACCCCGCTTCGCCAACGCTTAACAGCCGTCCGCGCCAACCGGGGTCGATGGCAGAGCCACGCGCGGAGGCGACCGTCGAGCACCCGCTGGTGGTCGAGGGGGCGCTCGAGCGCCGGCGCTACCAGACGGAGCTCGCCCGGACCGCGCGGGCAGATCACACGCTGGTCTGTCTGCCGACCGGGCTCGGCAAGACCGCGGTGAGCCTGCTGGTCACCGCACACCGGCTCCACGAGACCGGCGGGGTCTCGCTGTTGCTCGCGCCGACCAAGCCGCTGGTGAGCCAGCACGCCGCCTTCTACCGCGAGGCGCTCGCGATCCCCGACGACGAGGTGGTGGTGTTCACGGGCGAGGTCAGCCCGGACGACCGCGCCGCGCTCTGGGACGACGCCCGGGTGGTCGTCGCCACGCCGCAGGTGGTCGAGAACGACCTCGTGGGCAACCGGATCTCGCTGGCGGCGGTCACCCACTGCACGTTCGACGAGTGTCACCGGGCCACCGGCGAGTACGCGTACAACTACATCGCAGAGCGGTACCA
>CAZMLQ010000075.1:0-11525 GCA_964567195.1 uncultured Haloferacaceae archaeon
GTGTCGGGGTCGTCGATCCCGGTCGGCCCCGCGGCCTCGGCGCCGTTCTCGAGCCCGTCGCCGTCCATGTCGCCGCCCCGTTCGACGATCCGCGCGTCGAAGCCGAACCCGGTGGTGTAGGCCCCGCCGCCGTCGAGGGGGTCGCCCTCGTACTCCTCGGTGTCGATCGAGAGCTCGACCGGCTCGTCGTCGGGGATCGCGGGATCGACCGCGAACTCGACGATGACCGAGCCCTCGGCGTCGACCCGCTCCCCGCAGGCCAGATCGATCCGGTCCTGGGTCTCGGCGTGTTCGACCCCGATGCAGGGCCGGAAGCTGTACTCGGTTCCGGGGTCGCCGACGTGGTAGAGTCGGGCCTGGATCGTCCCCTCGCGCCAGAGGTAGGGCTCGTTGGGCTGGGTCTCGTCGCCGGTGGGCTCGGCCAGCGCGAGGTCGTCGGCCGCGACGGAGAACTCGTCGATCCCCTGCCCGCCGTCGCCGTCGATCACGCGCACGTAGTCGACGGCTCCGACCCCGGCCGGTACGACCGCGAGCACCACGAGCAGCGCCACCGCGCCGTGTCCGAGCCCGGCCCGATCCCCCCAGAACACGACGTGAGCGTACCGTCGGGTGGTAGATGAATCTTTCCCGCCCGCGGGCGAGGCGATCGGCCGTCGCGCGGTCGCGGCGTCGCGCGGGCCGATCAGTCCGCCGTCACGTCGAACGGCGGCTCGGCGTCGTCGGGCAGGGGCGACTCGTAGGCGCGGTCGCCGGTGTCGTCGGCCCACGCCGCGCGGGCCTCGGCCCGGAGGTCGGGATCGGCCAGCAGGTCGTGGACGGTCCCCGCGAGCACCTTCGCGGCGTAGACCCCGCCCTTCCGGCCGAAGTCGCCGTTGGCCGCCACCGCCTGCCAGGTGTGGGGCGGGGTGCCGACCGCCCAGGTCGTCGCGCGAAACTGCGCGGTCGGCGTGATCCAGGAGACGTCGCCCACCTCGGTCGAGCCCATCCCCACCTCGCCCGCGTCGTAGGCGGCGATCGGCTCGTCGTAGACGGCGGCCTCGCGGACCGCCGGCCGGACGTCGTCGGGGAGGTCCGCGACCGCGTCGTCGAGCTGGTCGGCCGGGATCGTCTCCTTCAGCTCGGCCGCGAACGCCCGGTCGTCGTCGTCGTAGCCCACCGGCCCGAGGTCGGCCATCACCTCGCCGAAGCGGTCGGCGATCGGCCGGTTCGACAGCAGGTCGTAACAGCCGGTGACGTAGCGGCGCTCGACGCTCGTGCCCGTCATCAGCGCCGCGCCCTCGGCGACGTCGCCCACCCAGTCCGAGAGCCGGTCGACCCCGGCGCGGGTCGGCGCGCGCACGAAGAACCAGACCGTCGCCGACGCGGGCACGACGTTCGGGGCGCCGCCGCCGTCGGGGACCGAGTAGTGGATCCGCGCGTCGTCGGGGACGTGCTCGCGCATGTACTCGACGCCGGTGCCGAGTAGCTGGACCGCGTCGAGCGCGCTCCGGCCGGACTCGGGTGCGGCCGCGGCGTGGGCCGACACCCCCTCGAAGGTGAACTGGATCGAGTCGAGCGCGAGCGAGCTCGACAGCTGGGGTCGGGTCAGGTCGCTCGGGTGCCAGGTCACGGCCGCGTCGAGCCCGTCGAACGCCCCGGCCCGGGCCATGAACGTCTTGCCGACGAGCGTCTCCTCGGCCGGACAGCCGAAGAAGACGACCGTCCCATCGAGGCCGTCGTCGATCGCCTCGGCCACGGCCGCCGCCGCGCCGACGCCCGCGGTCCCGAACAGGTTGTGCCCGCAGCCGTGGCCGGGCGCGCCCGCCTCGACAGGCCGGCGCTCGGCCGCCACCTCCTGGGAGAGCCCCGGCAGGGCGTCGTACTCGCCGAGGATCCCGATCCGTGGCTCGCCCTCGCCGTAGCGGGCGACGAAGGCGGTCGGCATCCCGCCGATCCCCGCCTCGACCTCGAAGCCCTCCGCGGCCAGCGCGTCGGTCAGCGCCGCCGCGGACGCCTCCTCGTGGAGGCCGAGCTCGGGGGTCGACCAGATCTCGTCCGACAGTTCGTACAGCGTCTCGCGGCGGTCCTCGACCCCGCGGTAGGTGTCGGTGCGTGCCATGTCCGGGGCTGTGGCCCCCGGGGCTTGAAGATTCGCGTCTGATGAACCCCCCCAGTGTCGCGGCCGTCCCCACAGGTGTGTCGACCCCCGACACCGGGGCATGGACCGGACCCGTGACACCGAGACCTCCGACCCCGACGCGGTGACGCTCTGTCGGCTGCTGGCCGATCCGGCGGCCCGCGAACTCCTCGGCGCGCTCGACGAGCCCCGGACCGCGCAGGCGCTGACCGAGGCCAGCGACCTCTCCGAGTCGACGGTCTACCGGAAGCTCGACGCCCTCGCCGACGCCGGGCTGGTGACCGAGCGCTACGCGCTCCGTGGCGACGGCACCCACCCGCGCCAGTTCCGGCTGGCGGTCGAGGGCCTGCGGGTCGAACTCACCGGCGCGGGCGAGCTGGCGGCGACGGTCGAGACCGCCGACCGCGCCGAGGAGGGCGGGGTCGTCCGCCTCGCGGCCTCGGACTGACGCGCGAGACGTCGGGCGGCGACGCCGCCTCACTCTCCCCGACCCCGGCGGGGCGGGGCGTTCGATGCGTCCCGACTCCGATCGTCCTACACCGAACGGTGTCCCGCGTCGCCCCTGGCCCCGACCGCCACGACCACCCGCCTCACCCCCTCGACGCCGAGCGCCCGGTGGCGCCAGCCCGCGCCCGCGTCGACCGCCAGCCGGCCCTCGGCCGTCGCGCCGTACTCCGCCGCCGGCCCGACGGCCACCGCCGCCAGCCCCGTCGGCTCGGTCGCCGCCCAGTCCCCGCCCACGGCCGTCCGGCGCAGGGTCGTCCCGTCGTCGGCGACGGCGAGCGCCCGGCCGTCGGCCGCGCCGGCGACCGCCGTGACCCCGCCCTCGCGCTCGACCAGCCAGCCGTTGCCCAGCGCGTAGAGGCCGTCGGCCGTCGCCACCAGCGGTCGGCCCGCCGCGGCGACGCCGCGCGCGTCGTCGAGCCCGACCCCGACCAGACCGTCGGCGCTCGCGCGCGCCACGCCGTCGGCGGCCGCGACGAGCGCGCCGTCGATCGCCCGGACCGCGCCGACTGTCCCGAGGGTCCGCCAGCCGTCACCGTCGCCGTCGGTCCGTGAGACCCGGCCCCCGTCGTCGGCCGCGAGGACGGCCCCGTCGGTCGTCCCGACGGCGACCGCGCCGCCGTGGCCGGTCGGCTCGCCGTCCACCCGGACCGCGTCGGGCGTCGCGACGACCACCCGACCGTCGGCCGTGACGGCCACGTCGGTCGTCGGCTCGCGCCCGACGAGACCGAACCGGCCGACCCGGTCGTCGGCGACCGACACCCGGACCAGCCCGGCCCGCGCCGCGAGCAACAGCGTCGTCTCGCCCGCGCGGTCGTCGAAGACCCGTTTCTCGGCGATCTCGCTCACGTCCGCGCCTGACGCCTCGGGGGCGAAAGCCTTCCGCCCGGCCTACACCAGCCCGGTCGGATCGACGTCGGCCGGCATCGGCGACTCGTACTCGGTCCCCGCGGTGCGGTCGGCCCACTCCGTCCGGGCCCGCTCGAGCAGGTCGGGGTCGGTCAGCAGGTCGTACAGCGTGGTCCCGATCACCTTCGAGGCGTACAGCGCCCCCTCGACGCCGACGTCGGTACCGGCGGCGACGGCCTGCCAGGAGTGGGCGGGCGTGCCGACGACCCAGGTCGCGGCGGTGAACCGGCCGAGCGGGACCGTCCACGAGACGTCGCCCGAGTCGGTCGAGTACATCCCCGTCTCGCCCTCGTCGAGCGCGGGCAGGGGCTCGGTGTAGGTGGCCGACTCGGCCGCGCGCTCGCGGTGGTCGGGCGGGAGCTGGGAGAGCGCGTCCGGCTCGTCGGGCAGGCTCTCGCGCAGGTCGCGGGCGAACGCCGCCTGCTCGTCGGTGTACTCGATCCCGCCCAGTCGCGCCATGTTCGCGCCGATGGCGTCGCCGAGCGCGACGTTGGGCACGAGCTCGTGGTAGCCGCTGGTCTTGGTCGCCGTGACCGACGTGCGGGTCATCGTCGCCGCCGCCTCGGCGATGTCGGTCACCCAGTCGGTCAGGAACTCGACCCCGTCGCGGTCGGGCGAGCGGATCGAGAACTCGACGGTCGCCGCCCCGGGGACGACGTTGGCCGCGTCGCCGCCGTTCGTGACGACGTAGTGGATCCGCGCGTCGTCGGGGACGTGCTCGCGCATGTACTCGACGCCCGTCCCCAGCAGCTGGGCGGCGTCGAGCGCGCTCCGGCCGGACTCGGGCGCGGCCGCGGCGTGGGAGGTCTCGCCCTCGAAGGCGAACTCCATCGAGTCGACCGCCAGACAGGAGCCCTTGCCGGGTGCGTTGTACCAGCCGGGGTGCCAGGAGACGACCGCGTCGGCCTCGTCGAACGCGCCCGCCCGGACCATGTAGATCTTGCCGCCGCCGGCCTCCTCCGCGGGCGTGCCGTAGTAGAGCACCGTCCCCTCGGCGTCGCCGCGTTCGATCGCGTCCCGGACCGCGAGCGCGCCGCCGAGGCTGCCGACACCGAACAGGTTGTGGCCACAGCCGTGTCCCGGCGCGCCCTCCTCGACGGGGTCGCGCTCGGCGACCGCGCGCTGGGAGAGCCCCGGCAGCGCGTCGAACTCCCCCATCGTCCCGACGACGGGCTCGCCCGACCCGTAGCGGGCGACGAAGGCCGTCTCCAGCCCCGCGATCCCCGTCTCGACCGCGAAGCCCTCGGCGCGCAACAGCTCCTGGAGCAGCGCCGCCGACTCCGTCTCGCGGAAGGCCAGCTCGGGCTCGGCCCAGATCTCGCGGGCGGCCTCGGTCAGGCGCTCGCGACGCTCCTCGACGGCGGCGACCAGCCGCTCTTTGGGGTCGTCGGATTCGGTCACGACCGCCTCTCGGCGAGCCGACACCTAAGTCGTTCGATGGGCCGGCCCGGCACCGTCCGGCCGACCGGCCGGTGCGGGCGAGACTGAAACGGACGAGCCGTCGTCTGGCGGCTCCGTCGCCTCGCTACCCCCCGACCCGAGCGAGGCGGGGCGTTCGAGGCGCTCCCGGTGTCGCCGGCCCGTCCGGACACGACCCGACGCGGAGGAGAAAGCGGTATAACCGGTCCGACGAGTGTGACCGAACGTGATCGTTCCCGGCTCCACCTCCCAGTCGTTCGCGGCCGCGCTGGCGGCGGCGCGCGACGAGCCCCTGGCGGCCGTCGAGTACGACCGCCACCCCGACGGCGAGCTCCTGGCCGCCGTGCCCGGCTTCGACGCCGACCGGGCCACGGTCGTCGCGGCCACGACGACCGACACGGCCCACCTCGAGCTGCTCCAGCTCCAGGACGCCGTCCGCGAGGCAGGGGCGACACGCGTCACGACCGTCCTGCCCTACATGGGCTACGCCCGCCAGGACGCCGCCTTCGAGCCCGGCCAGCCCGTCTCGGCCCGGGCGGTCGCGCGCGCCGTCGCGACCGGGACCGACCGGGTGGTGCTGGTCACGCCCCACGAGCCCTCGGTGGCCGACTGGTTCTCCGTCCCGACGACGGTGGTCGAGGCCGCCCCCCGACTGGCCGCGCCGCTGCCCGACGACCTCGTCGAGCCGGTCTTTCTCGCGCCGGACGCGGGCGCGGTCGGTCTCGCGGCGGCCGTCCGGGACGCCTACGGGCGCGGGAGCACCGACCACTTCGAGAAGACCCGCCACTCGGACGCCGAGGTGTCGGTCGAGCCGGGCGAGACGAGCCTCGCCGGCCGGGACGTCGTGATCGCAGACGACATCGTCGCCACGGGCTCGACCACCGCCGAGTCCGTCGCCGCGGTGCGGGCCCGCGAGGCCGGCCGGGTGCTGGTCGCCTGCGTCCACGCCGTGCTCGCGGGGGCGGCGCTGACCCGACTCCGCCGGGCGGGTGCCGAGTCCGTCCACGCCACCGACACCGTCGAGCGACCGGTCAGCAGCGTCTCGGCCGCGCCGGCGGTCGCCCCCGCGCTGGAGTGAGCAACGGGCCCGCCGGACCGGTCAGAACGAGACCTCCTCCGACGCCGACCGCCCCGGGTTCCCCCCGCGGTCGTCGTAGTCCGACCGACCGACGTGGGCCTCGTCGAGACAGCAAAGCAGGGTGGTCCGGAGCGCGTCGGGACCGTCGTAGGTCGCCTCGAAGCCACACGCGTCGCAGGCGTCGAGCAGGTCGGCGAGCGGCCGCGCCTCGCCGTCGGGACGCTCGATCCGGACCGCCCCGAGATCCGCCCGGAGCCGGTCGTGGGCGACGGGGTAGCCGTGGGTCCGCTCGACGCGCGCCGGAACGTCACGAACGTTCATCACGTAGACGGGGCGCGCGCAGCCACCTAAATGGTCGGGCGGGGCCCTCAGCCCTCGGTGGGGTGGTGGGCGGGCGCCGCGCCGCGGTGACGGACGACACTCGCCAGCACCGCGACGCCGACGAGGCCGACGACGGCGGCGAGCGCGGGGGCGACGAGCCCGAGCGCGGCGGCGACCGCGAGGTCGGCGGCCGCGAGCGCGAGGGGGTAGCAGGTCGGACGGATCGGCACGCGATCGGGTCGGGCCGCCGGGGTCGTGAACGGTCGGGGCGTGTCTCCGGGCCGGCGGTGACACGCTCTCACGTGTCGACGAGAAACGGGCGGGCCTGGGCGGCGTAGGTCTCGGGCGCCACGTCGATCACGCCCTCGTCGTGGAGCGTGGCGAAAAACGGCGAGTCGCTCCAGTAGTGACGGTCGAACACCGACCGCGCGACCAGGTCGACGTGGGGGGCGAGCGCGTCGTCGTCGGGCAGGTGAAGCGCGAGGTTGAAGCTGTTGAGCCCGCGGTCGGCGTAGTGTGCGAGGACGCCCGCGATCCCCCGGGCGAGGTCGGCGAGCAGGTCGTCCTCGGGGCCGGGCCGGCGGGCGCCGGGGGCGACGCCGAGCAGGTGGCGGTGGTGGTGGGGGGCGAAGGGGGCGAGCCACTCGACCGCGCCGGTCGTCCCGACGTGGCGGTCGCCGCCGGCCTCGGCCGCGACCAGCGCCTCGTGGTAGCGCTCGCCCCGGATCTCGGCGTAGACCCGCGCGGCGTCGCGGCGCTCGCGCAGGACGTTCGTCCCGCGGTCGTCGACCAGCGTCTGCATGTGGGGGTGGACGAGGCTCGCCCCCGCCGGGCGCAGGAAGTTCATGTTGACCGAGCCGACGGTCGCGTCGGTGGCGTCGGTCACCGCACGGACGTACCCGACGGCGAGGGCGAGGCCGTCGTGGAGGCGGTCGGCGCCGAGCTCGTCGAGCGGGCGGTAGTGGTCCTCGGTCAGCACCACCACGTTCGAGCCCGCGCCGTAGGGGTTGAGGTTGGGAAAGGAGGTGGCCTCGCCGCGGCGCCCGCGCTCGCCGTCCGGGCCGGGGCCGGCGTAGGTCGGCGTCGACTCCCGCACCGCGCCGGGACAGAACACACAGCCCTCGGCGTCGTCGACCACGGACGCGATCTCGGGCTCGCCCTCTGGCGTCGGGAAGCAGTCGGGGACGATCCGCGCCCCCCGGCCGGTCAGGGGGTCCTCGCGCACCTCGACGTCGACGGCGACCTCCTCGAACCCCTCGAGGGGGCTGTGGAGGCGGGCGGTCTGGGTCTCGCGGTCGAACTCGACCATGCCGGCGGGTCGAGGCGTCGGGACGTATAGCTCCGGCCGGGCACGGAGCTTTAGTTCCGGGCGGGCCGACGGACGGGCGTGAGCGAGGAGTGTATCTTCTGTCGGATCGTCGCGGGCGAGGCGCCCGCGCGTGTCGTCCACGAGACCGACGGCGCGACGGCCTTCCTCGACGCCAACCCGCTGGCGCCGGGCCACACGCTGGTCGTCCCCCGATCCCACGCCGGACGGCTGGCCGACCTCGACGGCGGGCCGTCGGCGGCCCTGTTCGAGGCCGTCCGGACGCTGGTGCCACGGGTCGAGCGGGTGGTCGAGGCCGACGCCGTCACCGTCGGCATCAACGACGGCGCGGCCGCGGGCCAGGAGGTGCCCCACGTCCACGCCCACCTGATCCCGCGCTTCGAGGGCGACGGCGGCGGGCCGATCCACGGCGTGGCGGGCGAGCGCCCCGACCTCTCGGCCGACGACCTCGACGGAATCGCGGCCCGGATCGCCGGGACCGAGTGACGGCGGGATCGAGCCGCCCCGGACGACTAAGTGCCGGCCGCCGCGGGACGGGGTATGGCGAGCCGAGCCGGCCGCGAGGCCACACACGGCGTGACGGTCCGGAAGGACCTGCGGGTGGAGACCAGAGACGGGGTGGGGCTGGCGACCGACGTCTACCGGCCGGCCGCGCCCGACGGGACGGCGCTGGCCGAGCCCCGGCCCGCGCTGCTCGTCCGGACGCCCTACGACAAGGACGCCCGCAAGCGCGTCGAGAACCACGGCGAGTTCTACGCCCGGCGGGGCTACGTGGTGGCGATCCAGGACTGCCGGGGCCGGTACGCGAGCGAGGGCGAGTTCACCCTGTTGCGCGGCGAGGCCGAGGACGGCGCCGACACGGTCGCGTGGCTGGCCGACCGCCCCTCCTGCGACGGGCAGGTGGGGACGATGGGCACCTCCTACAGCGCGTGGGTGCAGAACGCGCTCGCGTCGCTCGACCCCGACGGGCTGGCGGCGATGTTCGTCAACCAGGGGGCCGCCGACGCGTGGGACGCGACGCTGCGCCAGGGCGGCGCGTTCGAGCTCCGGTGGCTCACCTGGGCGCTGACCATCGGCGGCGGGTTCGCGCGGCGGGCGCTCGACGATCCGGACGTCCAGCGCGCGCTGGCCCGGGTCGACACGGCCGCGGTGCTGGAGCGCTGGCCGGTCGAGCGAGGTCAGTCCCCGCTCGCGCTGGTGCCGGGCTACGAGGACTGGGTGTTCGAGCTGTTGACCGCCGCGGGCGACGACGAGCTCTGGGCCTCGCCCTCGCTCGACTTCGCCGGCCACTACGAGGCGGCCGCGGACGTGCCGACCGTCTACGCCGGCTCGTGGTACGACTCCTACGCCGCGGCGACGTGTGCCAACTACGAGGCGCTGTCCGGGCTGAAGACGGCCGATCACTACCTGCTGATGGGCGCGTGGATCCACGGCGGCGCCGGCTCGTGGGCGACCGACCACGCGGGCGAGGTGGCGTTCGGCGACGCCCACCCCCGGCCGTATCTCGACCGTCGGCTCGACTTCTTCGATCACTACCTCCGCGGGACCGACGACTGGGCCGACCAGCCCCCGGTCGAGTACTTCCGGATGGGCGGGGGCGACGGCGGGCGGACGGGCGACGGGCGCCTGCGCTACGGCGGCGAGTGGCGCCGGGCGAGCGAGTGGCCCCCCGCCGACACGGAGCGGACGCGGCTGTTCGCGACCCCCGAGGGCGGGCTCGGGCGCGACCGGCCGACCGAGCCGGCCGCGACCACCTACCGGTACGATCCCGCCGACCCGGTCCCAACGCTCGGGGGCAACTGCTCGTCGTACGTGCGCTTCGAGGAGCGCGCCGAGTCGATCGAGGCCTACCCGCTGCGCGACCGACTCACCCACAGCGTCACCGGCCAGGGCGGCTTCGACCAGCGGACCCGTCCCGAGACGACCGCCGCCGAGCCGCCGTACGGCCCGCTGGCCGAGCGCGCCGACGTGGTCGTCTTCCGGACGCCGCCCCTGGCCGAGCCCCTCGAGATCGTCGGCCGGCCGACGGTCACGCTCCACGCCGCGACCGACGGGCCAGACACCGACTTCACGGCGAAGCTGGTCCACGAGCACCCCCCGAGCGCGGCCTTCCCCGACGGCTTCGCGCTCAACCTCTGTGACTCGATCCGCCGGCTGCGCTACCGCGACGACCGGCGCGAGCCCGCGCCCGCGACGCCGGGCGAGACCTACGAGCTGACGATCGAGCCCTACCCGACGGCGACCCGGCTCGCGGCGGGCGATCGCCTCCGGCTCGACCTCTCCTCGTCGAACTTCCCGCGCTACGACCCAAACCCCAACACCGGCGGGCCGACCACCGACCGCGAGCGTCGGGTGGCGACGAACACGGTCCACCACGGCGGCGACCACCCGACCGCGCTCGACCTGTCGCTCCGGCGGCCCGACGGCGGCGAAATCGGCCGGCTCGGCGGGTAGCCTAACAGCTCGCGGTCCGGGCGAGCGAGATCCGGACGTCCTCGGCGGTCGCGACCAGCCGCGCCCGGACCCCACAGGCCGCCACGGTCAGCGTCAGCGTGTGGCGCCGGCCCGGGCCGAACTCGCGTGCCACCCGGTCGCCGTCGACGGCGACGGTCACCTCCAGCGTCGTCCACAGCCGGTTGGTCAGCGTCAGGTTCCAGGTGCCGTTCTCGACCGGCTCGCGCTCGACGCCGAGGTGGGCCTGGTCGTCGTCGACGACCGCGACCGAGACCGACCGCTCGACGGTCGCGGCGCTCACCGCCCCGCCGCCGGTCGCGGCGACGAGTGCGAGCGCCAGCCCGACGGCGGCGAGCGCGCGTCGGTACCCCATCGCCTACCGCTCGGCCTCCGGCGGCGGGCCCGCGCTCCCCAGCCGCGAGGCGTGGGCGTCGTAGGCGAACGCGGTCGCGGAGACGACGAGGGCGGCCGAGACGACCGTGCCGAGGCCGACGGCATCGAGCAGCCCCGTCGGGACCGCGCCGAGCGAGACCCCGGCGGTCAGCGCGACGACCAGCCCGGCCAGCCCGAGAAAGTACGTCGCCCACGAGACGGTCCGACCCCGGACCGCGTCGAGGTAGACATCCATGTCCGCGCCGTGGTCGGTCAGCCTGACCTCGCCGCGCCCGGCGTCGTACTCGACCAGCCCCGCGTCGTCGAGCCGCGGGGCGTGGTGCTGGTAGAGCGCGGTGTGGACGGTCTTTCGCTCGTCGTACGACACCTGCTCGGGCGCGACCCCGCGCTCCCACGCCGCCACCTGGCTCGAGAGCTCGCCCATCTCGACCGGACCGGCCTCGCGCTTCAGGTAGTGGAGCGCGAAGCGACGCCGGCGGTTGGCCAGCAGGTCGAACAGTTCCCCGTGCGAGAGGTCGATCTCCGGTCCCGGCGCCCCGTCGGCCTCCGGATCGGTCGCCTCGTCGGGCCTCGTCGGACCGGTCTCGCGCGCCTCGGTCTGTGTGTCGACACTCACCCGTGTGTCCCCCGGCGACGGCTGTGTTACACGCTCACTTAATTCATGTTACGTTAACGACAGCACCGCGACGAGCGCCGGGCTTCAACCGACGCGTACCGCGTGACGTGGGCGTCAAATCGTCGTTTAATCGGTCGTTCAGGCCGTGGGGTGGGTCCGTGTGGCCGGCCGGTACGGCGCGGTGGCCGGGCCGACAGGCCGGGCGGAGTCGACGGACCGGGGCGAGCCTTGTCGTCGGACCACGCTACGCCGGTCCCGTGACGTGTCGGCTCGTAACAACGTACCCGGGGCCCCCAGGGTCGGGTGAGCGCCACGGGGCGCTCGGAGCACACATGAGACGGCGCAAGTACATCGCCGCGATGGGATCGATCGCCGCCGGCGGGGCGGC
>CAZMLQ010000076.1:0-11467 GCA_964567195.1 uncultured Haloferacaceae archaeon
TCGGGCGCTACGCGTTCACCGACGCCGCACAGCTCCGCCGCTTCGAGGGCGAGGCCCCGACGCTCCTGTCGGCCGTCCGGGCGCGACTGCGGTAGCACGCTCGCCGCGACCGATGCCGACTTGTCCCCGCCGGCCGTAGCCTCGCCGGTGAGCTCCTACCGCGTGACATTCGTCGAGCCACACGACCTGGCCGACGGCGACACGACCCTGACCGTCGACGACTACGAGGACGTCGGCAGCATGTACATCCTCGAACTCCCTGCCGGCACGACCCGGTCGGTCGGCAAACAGCTGGTGGCGTCGGTCGAGCCCGCCGGGACCGACTGACCGGCCCGCGGGCGCGCATTTATTCCGGTCCCGGTGGTCGGGACGGTCGTGACATCGGACGACACCGACCTCGACCTCGACCTCGACCTCGACTTCGTCCGGCTTGGCGAGACCGGGCTCCGGACGAGCGAGCTCCAGTTCGGCACCTGGCGGTTCGGCCGCGAGACCGAGGCGGGCAACGTCGAGATCGACGAGGCTCGCGCCCACGAGCTGTTGGACGCCTACGCCGCCGCGGGCGGGCGCTACGTCGACACCGCCGACGTCTACGGCGGCGGCGACTGCGAGCGCTGGATCGGTGACTGGCTCGCCGACCGCGAGCGCGAGCGCTACACGATCGCCTCGAAGATCTACTGGCAGATCCGGCCGGGCGATCCCAACAGCCGCGGCACCAACCGCAAGAACGTCCGCCACCGGATCGAGGCGCTGCTCGACCGGCTCGACACCGACTACGTGGACGTGCTCTACGTCCACCGCTGGGACGACGAGACCCCGACCCGGGAGCTGATGCGGACCCTCGACGGGCTGGTCGCGGACGGGAGCGTCCACTATCTCGGCGCCTCGACCCTGCGCCCCGACGCCTGGAAGGTGGCGCGGGCGAACGAGTTCGCGCGGGCCGAGGGGCTGACGCCGTTCACCGTCGCCCAGCCTCGCTACAACCTCGTCGACCGGGAGATCGAGGGCGACTACCTCGAGATGGCCCGCGACGAGGGGATCGCGGTCTGTCCGTGGAGCCCGCTCGGGCAGGGCTTTCTGACGGGCAAGTACAGCCGCGAGGCGGGCCTGACCGGCGAGTCCCGCGCCGCCGAGTCGAGCCGGTTCGCCGACCGGTATCTCAGTGCGGCGAACTTCGACGCCCACGAGATCCTGGACGCCGTCGCCGACGAGGTCAACGCGACGCCCGCCCAGACCGCGCTCGCGTGGCTGCTCGCCCGCGACGGCGTCACCGCGCCCATCGTCGGCGCGCGGACGGTCGATCAGCTCCACGAGAACCTCGCCGCCGCGTCGGTCGAGCTCTCTCCCGACCAACTCGGGCGCCTGACCGACGCCGTCCCCGGCCCGTACGCGGGGCTGTAGGCCTCAGCGATCGGTCTCGGCCCGGTCGGCGAGCGCCGACAGCGTCGCCGCCGCCCGGAGGTCGCCGACGGCGCAGTACCACGCGCCCCGGACCCCGGTGCGGTCGTTCTCGACCGGCGCGTCCAGGGGCACGAGCGGGCCGAGTTCGAAGACGACGACCGTCCGCTCCTCGGAGAACGGGTCGATCAGCGCCGCCCAGTCGGCCTCGGTCAGCGGCCCCGGCTCCCCACGGACCTGCTCGGTCCGGCCCGTCACGGGCGCGTAGTGGGTGATCGCCGAGACCGGCGCCGTCCGGTAGCAGGCCAGGTAGTCGAATGCGGCGCGGGTCCGGTCGTACGAGCGCGGCGCGGGGTAGCGCCCGTCGCGACACCGCTCGAACGTGTCCGGCCGCGTCGCCACCACACAGACCCGGGCGTCGGCGGGCGCGTCGTCGGCCGGGGCGTCGTCGGCGAACCGGTCGAGGTCCACGCCCGGGGCAGGGCCTCGCGGGGCTTGAGTCCGGGGGTCGCCCCGCGCCCCCCGCTCACGCCCCGTCGACGCCCGCGATCTCGATCCGCGCGCCGCCGCTCTTGCTCTCGGCCACCGCGACCGTCCAGCCGTGGGCGCGGGCGGCCTCCGCGACGATCCGCAGCCCGAAGCCGGTGCCGTCGACCGCCGTCGTGTAGCCCGCCTCGAAGACCCGCTCGCGGTCGTCGACCGGGATCCCCGGCCCGTCGTCGGCGACGTAGAAGCCGTCCCGACCGTCCGCGAGCGGCCCCACCCGGACCGTCGCGGTCGGCTCGTCGCCCGCCTCGGCGGTGTCGTCGGCCCCCGTCCGGTCGCCCGTGGCGCCGCCGGCGTCGTCGGACGTGGCCTGACTGCCCGTGGCGCCGTGTTCGACGGCGTTGCCCAGCAGGTTCTCGAGGATCCGGCCGAGCCGCCGCCGGTCGGCCTCGACGGTGGCGTCGGCGTCGACCACGAGACACGCGCCGGCGGTCGGGACGCTCTCCCACGCCCGGCGGGTCGCGTCGGCGAGACTCGTCGGCTCGGTTCCCTCGACCCGGTCGCTCGCGCGCGCGAGCGCGAGGATGTCCTCGACGAGTGCGTCCGCCCGGTCGAGCGCGGCCTCGGCGGCCGCCAGGTGGTCGTCGCCCCCGTCGTCGGCCCGCCGGGCCAGCTCCACCCGTCCCCGGACCACCGCGAGCGGACCCCGGAGGTCGTGGCTGACCACGCCGGCGAACTCCTCGAGGCGCTCGTTCTGGCGCTCGAGCTCGCGCTCTCGTCGCGCCCGCTCGGTGACGTTCTGCGAGACGGCGACCCCCGAGACGACCTCGTCGTCGGCCCGCACCGGCACGACGTGGGTGCGGTAGCGCCGGCCGGCGAACGCCTGTTCGAAGCTGCGCTCCTCGCCCGCGAGCGCCGCGCGGTAGTGGCGCCGGAGCTCGGCGGCGATCTCGTCGGGGAAGACCTCGCCGGGCGTGGCCCCCTCGAGGTCGGCGGGCGAGAGCCCGACCGCCGCGAGTTCGGCGCCGCCGGCGTGGCGGTAGACCAGGTCCTCGTCGAAGAGGAAGACCCCGCCGTTGGGGAGGTTCTCGATCAGGGTCCGGTACTCGGTCCGCAGGCTCTCGAGCTCGCGCTTGCGGCGCCGGCGCTCGGTGACGTCGTCGATCGCCCCGCGGAGCCGCTCGACCTCGCCGTCGGGGGCGACGGGCGTCACCGTCAGCTCGACCAGCCGCTCGTCGCCGTCGGCGGTCCGCAGCCGCCAGACCCCCCGCGTCCGCTCGCCCGTCTCGGCCACCCGGTCGAGCGCCGCCCTGACCGCCGGTCGGTCCGCCGGGTGATAGCGGTCGAGCCACCGCTCGTGGGACGGGCTCGCCCCGTCTGCCAGCCCGGCCAGCCGGCGGGCGCCGTCGGTCGGCCGGAACGCCCCGGTCTCGAGGTCGAGCTCCCAGCCCCCGGTGTCGCCCGCGAGCTCGGTCAGCCCCAGCAGCTCCTCCTGGCGGCGGGCCCGGCGGGCGTCGCGCCGCGCCGTCACCGCGTTGTCGATCCGGTTGGCCAGCAGCTCGTACCGCTCGGTCCCGGTCCCCTTCCGGAGGTAGTCGGTCACGCCGGCCGAGATCGCCTCGCTCGCGACAGCCTCGCTCCCCCGACCGGTGAACAGCACGAACGGCAGGTCGGGGTGGCGCTCCCTGACCGTCCGCAGCAGGTCGAGCCCGTCGCGGCCGGGCATCTCGTAGTCCGAGACGACACAGTCCGGCGGGCGCTCGGCCAGACGCGCCAGCGCCTCGTCGGCCCCCGTCGCCGTCTCGACGGTGAACCGGTCGTCGATCTCGGCCAGCCGGGTCCCGACGACCGCGGCGAAGTCGGGCTCGTCGTCGACGTGCAGGACCCGGATCGGCCCCCCCGTGCGGTCGTCCATGCGACCTCTCCGACGGGTCCCGGCGACAAAACGTGTCGGCCGACGGCCGGCCCGGCTCAGACGACGAGGTTGACGAGCAGGCCCACGACCACGCCGACGGCCACGACGGTCCCGGCGTAGACGGCCAGCAGCCGGCGCTCGAACAGCCGCGAGAGGAGCACGAGGTTGGGCACGCTCACGCCGGCCCCGCCGACGACGAACGCGAGCACGGTGCCCAGCGGGACGCCCTTCTCGCCGAGCGACGCCGCGATCGGGAGCATCCCGCGCATGCTGACGTAGATCGGCGCGCCGGCGACCGCCGCCAGCGGGACGGCGAGGGGGTTCTCGGGGCCAAGAAGCGCCCGGACCACCGACACCGGGACGACGCCGTGGATCAGCGCCCCGGCGACCATCCCGACGACCAGATACGGCAACATGTCGGTCAGGAACGACCGCGTCCCGAGCGCGGCCCGGGTCAGCCGCTCGCGGTGGGTGCGGTCGGCCGGGGCGTCGGCCCCCGACTCGGAACCGGAGCCACAGCCACAGCCGGCGTCGGCGGGCGCGGTCCCGCCGTCGGTCGCGACGGCCCCGCGCTCGCCGATCGGTCGGACCCCGTCCTCGAGGCCGAGCCGACCGATCACGATCCCGCCGACGACGGCCGCGAGGAAGGTCGTACCGACGTAGAGCGCGGTCGGCACGGGGCCGAACAGCCCGAGCAACAGGAGGACCGCGATCTCGTTGACCAGCGGCGACGCCAGCAGGAACGAGAAGGCAAGCCCCAGCGGCGCCCCCGCCCCGAGCAGTCCCGACAGCACCGGCACCGTCGAGCACGAGCAGAAGGGCGTGATCGCGCCGACCCCCGCCGCGACGACGTTGCCGACCCCCTCGTCGTGGCCCCGGAGCCGCCGCTCGACCGCCGCAGGCGGGAGGTACTCCTCGGCGAGACGCACCAGAAACGAGGCCGCGACGAACAGCGGCACCAGCACGACCGCCAGGTGGACGAAGAAGGCCCACGAGTCCGCCAGCGCGGGCGGGACCGCGATCACTACCGGGCCCCCCCGCTCGCCACACTCTCTCGAATCGAGCCGGTACGATGTGTCCGACCGACGGTCGCCGTCCGCGCCCGGCCCGACAACCGGGCTCGGGCCGGCTCGCGTCCGTCGGCGCCGCGAATTCGCGTCCGTTCGGTCACGTTTACATCGAAATATCCCGATTCACAAAGCTCTGTGGGTGGCGGTGTTTCGGTCGTCAGGCGACCGGATCGGCGTCTCGTGGTCGACGCCGGCCCGTGGCTGTCGCGCGACGAATCGAAGATCATCGATACGACGCGGACGGGCCGATCCGACCCCGCGCCGCGGTACGCTTATGACTCGCCCCCCGCTCGGTCCGGGCATGGGAGACGCCGTCCCGGAGGGGCTCGACAACGTGGCGTGGGAGACGCTGGAGCGGCTGTACGACGAGCCCGGCGAGCGGGTCTCGGAGCTGGTGGCCGACCGGCCGGACGAGGCCGACGTTGCCGACGCGGCCGCGGTGTTCGGGGCGCTGGCGAACGAGAACCGCCTGGCGCTGCTGGCGGCGCTTCGCGAGGGCGAGCGGTGTGGCTGTGAGCTGATGGTCGTGCTCGACGCCCCCCAGTCGACGGTCGCGACCCACCTCCGGACGCTGCGCGACGCCGGGCTGGTGCGGAGCCGGCGGAGCGGCCGGTGGACCTACTACCGGATCGCCGACACCGCGGTGCTCGAACTGCTCGATCTGGCCGTCGCGCTCCGGGCGGACTGACCGTCCCGTCGCGTGGGACGCCCGGCTCAGTCGCCGACCGAGCCCTCGCCGGTGAACTCCTCGGGCCGGTCGGCGACCGGCACCTCGGCGTCCTCGGTCGCCACGCCGCTGGTGATGATGCTCCGGACCCCCTCCTCGACGGTCATGTCGATGTCGTGGACCCGCTCGGCGGGGACGTGCGAGAGGACCCCGCCCATCACGGGGTTGGGCGCGAGCGGGAGAAAGAGCGTGAGCATCTCGCCGTCGGGATCGCCGACCGACCGCCGGACCGACGCGGGCGAGTCGGCGGTGACGAACCCGAGGGTGTAGGCGCCGTCGCGGGGGAACTCGACCAGCTTGACCTCCTGGAAGTTCTCGGCCTCCGAGGAGAGCACGGTGTCGCTCATCCGGCGGAAGCTGTTGTAGACCGAGCCCACCGCGGGGATGGCGGCCACGAACCGGTCGAAGTAGTCGATCAGCGCCTCGCCGTAGCGCAGCCGCGCCACCAGTCCGATCGCGACGACGCCGACGCCGAGGATCAGCACCGCGATCACCTCGGTGACCAGCTGGACCTCGCTGACGATCACGTCGACCTCGAGGAGGAACTGGACGGCCGAGAGCCGGCGCACCCAGGCGATCAGCCCCGCCCACTTGAGCAGCTTCACCACGGGGTTCAACGCGCCGTAGATGAAGCCGAAGGCGACGCTCAGCACGTAGAAGGTGACCACCAGCGGGACGATCACCGCCACCCCGGTCAGCACGACGTCGAGGGCGAACTCGTAGACGGAGCGACCGGCGCGACGTGCCGTGCGGGCGTCGCGGCGACGGGGTGGCGGACGGGACATCCGGATCGACCGGGGGCCGGCGACGACAAACCACCTGTGCCGCCCCGACGGTCCCGGTATCCGGGTCCGGTCCCCCGCCGCGGTCTCTCCCGTGCTCGACGCGGCGTCGCCGTCGGACGCGAGAGACGACGCGGCCGGGGGCCGCGACCGCGGCCCGGACCGCGACCGGGAAAAGAACGAAGCCGGACCCGGACGCCACGCCGGCATGGCTCACAGCGCCGTCCTCGTCGCGGACGTCATGTCGACGCCGCTCGAGACCGTCTCGGCCGACGCGACCGTCCGCGAGGCCGCCCGCCGGATGCGCGATCTCGGGATCGGTGGCCTGTTCGTCCCCGGCAACCCCGAGGGGATCGTCACCACGACCGACGTGACCGCCGTCGCCGCCGACGGGTGCGACCCCGCGGCCGTCGCCGTCGACGAGGTGATGACCGCGCCGGTCGAGCGGGTCGCGACCGCCGTCGAACTGACCGAGGCGGCCGCGATGATGGCCACCTACGGCATCAGACACCTGCCCGTGATGGACGACGACCGCGACTACGTCGGGATGGTCTCGTCGTCGGATCTGGCGATCGAACTCGCCTGACCGACGCACGGTCGCCCCCCCGTCGCCGACACGTTCGGGCCGACGCCGCCCCCACGCCCGGGCGACGCCGTCGACGATCCGCTCGAGACGCCGGCCGGTCTCTTGACCTTCCAGCACCCGCGGATCGCCCCCGACGGGGGGCGGATCGCGGTCTCCTACGACGAGAGCGGCCCCGACGAGCGCCACCTGCTCGACCCCGCGACCGGCGAGCCGGGTGACCGACGGCTCGGTCCCCCGGAACGCCCGGTGGCCGGTCGCGTGGGCCGGCACCGACGAGGTGCTCTCTCGCGACGACGAGGCCGGCGACGAGCAGAACGACCTCCACGTCGTCGCCCCGGCCGACGACCGCCTCCCGCTGAGGACGGCCACGCCGACCCGCCGGCCGGGGCCGGCCGCGTACGGCCTCGCGACGGACGCGACCGAGACGCTGCTGGCGCCCGCGTACGGTCCGTTCGAGCCCGACGAGTTCGTCGACGCGGCGTACCCGACCGTCCGCTCCGACGGCGTGCCCGAGAGCCGCCAGGCCGCGGTCGTCCACGAGCCCCGCGAGCCCCGCGAGATCGGCGTGTCGCTGTCCGATCCGGGCGTCCGTCCCGCGCCGCTGGTCGTCACCCCCCACGGCGGCCCCCGGGCCGCCGACCACCGGTCGTTCGACCTCTACACCCAGTTTCTGACCGCGCGGGGCTACGCCGTCCTGCAGGTGAACTACCGGGGCTCGGCCGGCCGAGGAGCGCGAGTTCGCCCGCCGGCTCCACGGCGACCGGGGCGGCGCCGAGATGAGCGACGTGGCGACCGCGACCGAGCACGTCCTCGCGACGCGGGACTGGCTCGACCCCGACCGGGTGGCGGTGTTCGGGGGCTCCTACGGCGGTTACGCGGCCTACTGGACGACGGTTCAGTACCCGGACCTCTTCGACGCCGGAATCGCCTGGATCGGGCTCACCGACCTCGAGGCGACGTACGAGACGACGATGCCACGCTTCCGGACCGAACCCGTGGGGAACCCCTCGACACCCCGGCCGAGAGCCCGGCGCTCTACGGCGAGCGCTTGCCGATCACCCACGCCGAGAACCCCGACTGCCCGCTCCTGATCGTCCACGGCGTCACCGACCGGCGCGTTCCGGTCGATCGGGCACGGCGCTACCGCGACCGGCTGCTGGAGTTGGGTCGCGAGGAGGGCCCCGACGGTGCGTTCGGGTACGCCGAACTCGGCGCCGAGGGCCACGCCTCCTCCGACATCGACCAGAAGCGCCGGCCGTTCCGGACGCTCGACGACTTCCTGGCCCGGCGGCCCGGATCGGCCGGGGGGTGTCGGTCGTCCGGCTCCCGGCGGCCGCGGTGGTGGCGTCGCGGTCACGCCGCCGTCCGTCGCGCTCGTTTGCTCCCCGTCGCCCCCCGACCCGTCCCCGCCGTCTGTCAGCCGGGGACAGCCCCCGTCGCCGCGAGCCCTGCCAGGGCGAGTGCCGCCCGCCGTTTCGCGGCCTCGTCTCTCGATCCGCCGTCATATAGCCGTGTGAACGAGCACCGACCGTACGGTTCGAAAAGTATTATGTTCGACTCGCGAGCGGATCGGAGCGATGGCGCAGTTCGTGGTAGACGGTCCCGTCCGACGGCTCTTCGACGCGGTGTTTCGTCCCGCGCGCTTCGTCGAGGCCGACGTCGCCGACGGCGGTGGCTCCCGGGTCGGGCGACTCCTGGCCGCCGGCCGGCTGCTGGCAGTCTTCGCGGTCAACCTGTTCCTGTACGCCGTCCCGATCACGCTCGCCGGCTTCGGCTCGACGCTGCCGATCGGTGGACCGCCGCCCGTGGTGACGGCGCTCGCCGGAGCGGGCGGGCTGGCGCCGACCGACCTCTGGACGTTCCTCCAGCGGTTCGTCCAGAACACGCTGTTCGTCTCGCTGGGCGCGGCGCTGACGTTCGTCGCCTTTCACGGGAGCGTCCGGCTGACCCGGAGTTCGGCCGGCGTCCTCCCGTCGCTTCACACGGTCGTCTACAGCACGAGCGCGTACCTCGCGGGGGCGTTCAGCGTCGTCTGGTACGTCGCGACCGCGCCCGCGATCGTCGTCGTCGACACGTTCGTCCTGGGCGTCCAGAAGCGGTTCGTCTACGCGACCGGCACGGGGCTCGAACTCCCCTCCGGCCGGCCGACCGCGGTCGATCTCGCCGGGGCGACGCCGACCGGCCGGGTCGCGCTCGCGGTGTTGGTCGTCACCGCGGGCTATTTCCTCTACTCGCTGTACCTGGGCTCGCGCACCAACCACGGTGCCTCCCGGCTGACCGCGGCGACGACCGTCCTCACCGTCGGGCTCACGCCGGTGGCGTTCGTGCTCGGCTCGATCGCGCTCGCGCTCGCAGGGGTGGGCGCGTCGTGACCGCCGATCCGGCCGACGGAGCGACCGCGACGGCGACCGACCCCGCGACCGACGGCGATTCCGCCGCCGAGGTGCTCCTGACCACGACCCCGTCGGCCAGACCGACCGGCGTCGTCCTCGGAGCCGCCGTCCTCGCCGGGCTGGTCGCCGTGGGCTCTCTGCTCGCCACGCCCGAGGCCCTCGGCGATCCCGGGACGACGCGGGTCGGGGTCTACATCGTCGCGCTCGTGTTCGCCCTCGTCGTGGCGCGGCTGCTCGTCCGGATCTACCTGCTCACCCGGTTCCGGTACGTGCTCACCGAGCGCGCCCTCCGGTGGGAGTACTCGCTGTTTCACCGCTCGCGATCGCGCGAACTGCCGCTCGGACAGCTCCGGGGTTTCGAGCGCAGCCAGAGCCGGATCCAGGCCGCGCTCGGCGTCGCCACCGTCGAGTTCCTCACCGCGGCGAACGCGCGCGGGCTCGGCCACCTCGCGTTCGAGAACGTCGCCGAGTCGGAGCGCCTCCGGCGGCTGGTGCGCGACCGGGTCGAACGGGAGCGACGGCGGGGGCGGCCCTGACGTGAGCCGCCTCCGGCGCGCCGGCGTCGCCCTCCTCGCCGGCGGGACGACCGCCCTCGTCGTGCTGTCGCTCGTCCCGATCGTGACGCTCACGACGCCGATCGAGCCCTCGCTTGGCCGTCTCGCGACCGTCGCGACCGTCGTCGGGCTGGTCGTCGCGGCCGACGGCGCCCGCCAGCCCGCGATCCGACTGGTGGTGGTCCGGAGCGCGGCGTTCGTCGCCGGCTGTGCCGTCCTCGGCGGGCTCGGGCTCGGCGCCGTCGTCTGGACGCGACTCCCTGCGGCAGGCGACGGCGGGCTCCTCCGGTACGCCCCGCTCGTCCCCGTCGCCGGCGGGCTGGTCGTCGGCGCGCTCGTCGGTGGGTTCGGGCTGTCGTACTGGCGTCGGACCGCACCGCCCGGGCGTGGCTGATACCGGAACACTCGCGTCGCGGTTCGCGGCGACGAGCGACGGGCGCGTGGCCGGCCCGTCGCGTCCCGACGCCCGATCCCCCGGATCGTCGCACCACACGGGTTATGGGCGTGTGGCCACACCACACGGACGACCATGTCGGCGTCCGAAACCCCGTGGACCGGCCGCTGGACCGCCGTCGACGAGCCCCTGGCCGAGACCGACGCGCTCGTGTCGGCGATCGCGAGCCGGCGCGACTGCGATCCCGAGACCGTGGCCGACGAGCTCGCCCGGATCGACGCGGCCTTCGACGTCGACGCGGTTTATCTGTAGCCGACGCGATCCGGCCGTCGGGTCGCGCGGTCGGGGCGGTCCCGGTCTCGGCAACGCTCGCGCCGCGCACGGGGCCGGTCGGTCAGACGGCCGGCCCCTCGAAGGTCGCGATCACGAAGCTCCGCTCGCCGTTCGGGCCGGTCCAGGTGATCCGGACGGTGGTCTCCCGGAGATCCAGCGTCCGGAGGCTCCCGAGCGGGCCGCCCGAGCGCGACCGGACGTCGTCCTCCGAGACGACCGCGGTGTCGCCGGCGCCGGTCCGGCCCGTCCCGAACAGCTCCTCGGTGATGTAGAGGTCGTCGGTCACCCGAGATCGCCGAACCGGTCGAACTCGCGCGCCCCGGTGAGCGTGACGTTGTGCCGCCCGGCCGGCGCTGGCGTGCCGTGGGTGACGGTGACGGTGAGGTCCTCGGACGGCACCGCCTCGCGGCTGTCGCCGTCCTGGGCGTACCCGACCCCGAACGCGCCCTCGGGCGGGGGCTCGTCCGTCGCGCCCTCGCCCTCCGCGAACACGACCACGCCGACGGTCGCCGCGACGAGCAACACCCCCCGATCACCGAGGCCGCCCCCGCGGTGTCGTCGCAAAGCCCCATCGCGTGTCGTCTCCCGGGCGTCGGGCTTCGACGTTTCGACCGTCGGTCAGGTCTGTCGTCGGCCGGTCCGGCGGCCTCGGGCGCCCGGTCAGCGCCCCGGGACGAGCGTGGACTCGTGACGGACCGCCTCGCGGTCGAGGTCGGCGACCGCGTCGTGGCCGGACAGCCCCATCGTGAGGTCGAGTTCGGCGAGGAAGTTCGTGAGATACGTCTCCACGCCCTCGGCCCCGCCGACGGCCAGCGCGTAGGCGTACGGC
>CAZMLQ010000077.1:0-11467 GCA_964567195.1 uncultured Haloferacaceae archaeon
GATACCAGGACGGCCCCATGTCGAACCGGAAGCCGTCGCGCTCCAGGCGGCTGGCCCGGCCGCCGAGCTGGTCGTTCTTCTCGACGAGGGTCACGTCGGCGCCGGCGTCGGCGAGGTAGCAGGCGGTCGAGAGCCCACCGAACCCCCCACCGACGACGACCACCTCGGCTCCGGCGACCCCCGTGAGGTCGGCGACCGCGTTCATCTCGTCCTCCGCGACGGACATACTCGTGGATGGGGCGGGACCGGCATAAAGGGCCGGACGACGGCACGGTCGGCGGGGCTTTAGTGGCCCGCGCCCCTGGCGGTCGTATGGACGACACGACGGTCGTGGTGACGGGAGCGAGCCGCGGGCTGGGCGCGGCCGTGGCGCGCCGGTTCGGCGCGGTCGGCGCGCGCGTGGTCGGCTGTGCCCGCGACGGCGAGGCGCTTGACGCGGTGATCGAGGGGATCGAGGCCGACGGGGGGCGAGCCGTCGGCGTCCGGGCCGACGTGCGCGACGAGTTCGACGTCGAACGGCTGTTCGAGACCGCGGCGCGCGAGGGCGACGGGATCGGCGTGGTCGTCGCCAACGCGGGCGTCAACCACGCGACCCCCGGCGAGGCGCCGCTACACGAGGAGAGCTACGGCCGGTTCGACGACACGCTCCGGACCAACGTGCGGGGCGTGTTCGCGACCGTGCGCGAGGCCGTCCCCCACCTGGCGCCCGACGCGCGGGTGCTTGTCCCCTCCGGGTCGGTCGCGCGCGAGGCCAAGCCGGGGATGGGCGCGTACGCCCCGTCGAAGGCGGCGGCCGAGGCGCTCGTCCGGGGGTTCGCGGCCGACCTCGACGCCACGGTCGCGACCGTCGATCCCGGGCTCGTCGCCACCGACGTGTCGGGCGGGAGCGGGCGCGACCCCGCCGACGTGGCCGACATGTTCCGCTGGGCGGCCACGGAGGCCGACGCCGACGAGATCGACGGCGAGGTGGTCGACCTCCGGGCCTGGAAGCGCGCCACCCGCTGACCGACGGCCTTATTAACTGCCACGGTGGGGTTAGTAACGTGTCGGTGCTGAACCCGGGCGCGGACGCGGGCGACGCGTGGCCCTCGCGGCTCGGTCTGGCCGCGACGGCGGCGCTGATCGCGCTCTCGGCCTGGGGGGTCGACGCCGGTCGCGCCAAGCTGGTCGGGATCGGCTGGGCGGCGTTCGCGGCGATGGCGCTCGCGGCGCCGGCGGGGGCGCTGACCGCGCCCGAGCGCGACGCCCGGACGCTGGTGTGGGGCTACGGGCTCGCCAGCGGCGCGATGGTGACGGGGGCGGCGGTCTTCCTGCTCCCGCAGGCGATCGGCGTGGCGAGCGCCCCGGGCTACGGCGGCGCGGGCGTCGCGCTCGGGCTGTTGGCCGGCTACGCGGGCCACACCGTCGGTCACCGCCTCGCCCACGTCGACGTCGGGCTGGACCGGACGGTCGCCGAACTGACCGCCCACGCGTTCGCCGCGGGGACGGTGATCGGCGTCGTCTACGGCGCGATGCCCGGGCTCGGCCCGACGCTCGGGCTGGCGATCGTCTCGCACAAGGCCCCCGCGGGCTACGCGGCCGCGGCCCGGCTGGCCGGGCGCGACCGGGGCTGGACGAGCCTGCTCCTGCCCGCCGCGGGGGTCGGGGTGGCCGGTCTGCTCGCCAGCGCGGTCGCGCTCCCCGTCGCCGGCGCGGCCCGGGGTGTCGTCTTCGGCTTCGCCGCCGGCGTCTTCCTCCACGTCGCGATGGACTTTCTGCCCCGGTGTGAGATCGGCAGCGAGATCCACGAGCGTCTCGAGGTCGACGGCGACGCCCACGCCGTGCTCGACCGCCTCCGCCTGCGCGCGGTCGCGAGCACCGCCGCCGGCGGCGCCGCGGTGGCGCTCGCGTGGCTGGTCGTCGGCTAGGTCAGCCGGCGTGCCTGGTGGGCCAGCCCCGCACCCGCCCCGAGCAACACCACGAGGTTGAACGCCGCCCGGAACAGCGGCCGGAACTCGGGGGTCACCCACGTCGCGATGGCGCTCGAGACCGCGGTGTAGAGCCCGACCACCGCCACCAGCGCCAGCAGGAACAGGCCGGCGGCGACCGCGTAGTCGAACAGCTGTCTGGCGCGCGCGGCGTCGACGAGACCGTCGGCGTCCGGGTCGGCCTCCGGCTCCGCCCCGGTTTCGGTCCCGGCCTCGCCCGCCTCCGGGCTCGATCCGGCGCCGGCGCCGGCGCCGGCGTCACTCACCGTCGCTCACCCCCGTCGTGCGGGCCAGGAGACCGAGCGCCGCGAGCGCGAGCGCCGCGAGCGCCACGCCGGCGCCGAAGCCGGGCGCGCTCGCCCCGCCCGCGACGGGGGTGTCCTCGGTCGCCCGGGGCCGGGGTCGGTCGTCCGCGGGCGTGAACTCGCTCGCGTCCAGATCGACCGACTCGGTACGCTCCTCGGCGCTGATCGTCCGCTGGGGGTCGAGGTTGGCGACCCCCTGTGTCGCGTCGATCACCACGCCGTCGCGCACCACCAGCGCGTCGATCCGGTAGTTGTACGAGCCGGGGACGGTCACCGAGACGGTCGCCTCGTCGGTCCGGCCGGGCCGGAGGCGTCCGGCCGCGACCGTCCGGTCGGCCGCGACGAGGTTGGACTCGGCCTGGCGGACCAGAAAGCGCACCCGCAGGTCCGAGACGGGCGCGTCGCCGGCGTTGGTGAGCGCGGCGCCGAGACGCAGCGTCGTCCGGTCGCCGTCGGTCGCGTCCACGGCGACCGAGAGCGCCGGGACGGCGCCGCGCTCGGCGAAGCGGACGGTCGAGCGGGCGGCGGGTGGCTGGAGGGCGGCGAGCCCGCGGACCGTCCGCGAGCCCGCGGCCACCCGCTCGCCGTCGGCGAAGACGACCGCCTCGATCCGGTAGCCCCCCTCGCGGGGGACGGTCAGTGTCGTCTCGACCGGGCGCTCGCGATCGCCACGGAGCGTCCCGACCGCGACCGTCTCGGTGGCGGTCACGAGCCCGGAGTCGGCGTCGACCGCCCGGAACCGGACGGTCGTGTTCGGCGTCGGGTTGTCGCGGTGACCGAGACGGGCCTCGACCCGGAGCGCGACCGTCTCGCCGGTCACCCGGTCGGCGGCGATCGGCAGTTCGACCAGGTCGACGGGCCCGGGGCGGACGGGGCCCTCGGCCGTCGGGTCGGCGAGGGCGCCGGGGACCAGTGGGGCGGCCGCGACCGCCAGCACCGCCGTGACGGCGGCGGCGGCCGCGAGTCGTCGGGGTCGTGTCACGACCGGGTAGGCACGCGAGTGACACGTCAGTCTTGTGGAGTCGGCGGCCGGATTCAACTGCGTGGTGGCCACGCGGGAGGGCGTGACGACCTTCGTCGCCGGGACGAACGCGGTCGAGACGAGCGCGACCCGCCAGTTCGTCCGGGGCAACGGGCCCGCGACCGACCTGCTCGCCCACGCCGACGCGGTCGACGCCGACGAGCTGGTGATCGGGGTCAGAGAGCGCACCCCGACCGCGAAGGTGGTGTTTGGCTCGACCGCCCAGCGCGTGCTGTTGCGCTCGAACCGGCCGATGGCGGTCGTCCCCCTCGAAGGGGTGTAGCTCAGTCGAGGACCGTCTCCGCCAGCGTCGGGACGAACGTGCCGATGTCGGTGACCATCCCGATCGCCTGCGAGGAGCCCCGGTCGAGAAGCTGGGTGACCGTCGCGGGGTCGATGTCGACACAGACGGTCCGGGTGGTCGAGGGCAGACAGTTGCCGACCGCCACCGAGTGCAACAGGGTCGCGAGCATCAGGACGAGGTCGGCGTCGCGGGCCTGTTCGCGGATCGCCGCCTGGGCCTCGACCACGTCGGTGATCGTGTCGGGCAGGGGGCCGTCGTCACGGATCGAGCCCGCCAGCACGTAGGGCACGTCGTTCTCGACGCACTCGTACATCACGCCGCCGTCGACGACGCCCTGCTCGACCGCCGAGGGGATGTCGCCGGCGTGGACCACCTCGCTGATCGCGTAGATGTGGTGTTTGTGGCCCTTCCGGGGGTGTTCCATCGTCTCCATGTCCATGCCCAGCGAGGTGCCGTACAGGTTGCGTTCGATGTCGTGGACGGCGAAGCCGTTGCCGGCCGAGAGCGCGTCGACGTAGCCCGCCCGGACCAGCCGGGCCAGCGCGTCGCCCGCCCCGGCGTGGACCAGCGCCGGCCCCGCGACGACGAGCACGTTCCCGCCGTCCTCGCGCGTCCGGACCAGCGTCTCCGCGATCTCCTCGATCAGCGACTCCGAGGGGCGCTCGCTCGACACCCCGCCCTGCATGAAGCCGAACGGGCCGGAGGCGTCGCGGGGGCGCTCGGGGGGCTGGACCCGGATCCCCGCCTCGCCGGTGACGACCAGATCGCCCGCCTCGACCGCGTTCAACACCTTTGTCACGGCCCGGGGCCCGTCCGGGCCCGTCTCGACGACGATCGCACAGTCCATCTCGATCCCCTCGACCGGGAGCCACGACCCCTCGTAGCGCACCTGTGTCGGGTGGTTGGTGGTGGAGTAGAACTCGCGAGGCACACAGGAGTCACGCGGGGCGGGCTCGAGGCTCGCGTCGACCGGGTCCGAGAGGTTCGCCCCGTTCTGGTGGAGCTCGTGGAGAATCGAGGTCAGCGTCGCCTCGTCGTCGGCGATCACCCGCATCCGGCAGTACGACTCCTCGTCCTTGCGGCGACCGACATCGAAGGTCTCGACCTCGAAGTTGCCGCCCATGTCCATCACGAGGCCGAAACAGCGCTGCATCATCCCCGAGTCGATGATGTGGCCGTGCAGTTCGACGGTGCGCGAGGCGGGCATCGCACGGGGGAGGGACGGGCGGGCTAAAGAACCCCCGGCCCCGGTCCCGCGTCGATCGGCGGCCCCCGGCTCAGAAGACGAAACCCTTCGCCGCGTTGATGACGGTCCAGGTGACCTGCTCGACGACCCGACCCTGCTCGCCCCGGATCACCACGCCCCGGACCGTCCGGTCGTCGCCCGAGCCGACGAACCGTCCGCTCTGGACCGCCGAGACGAAGCCGTCGACCGGCCGATCGCTCGCCGCCAGCCGCTCGGCCGTCTCGCGGGTCATGAACATCGCCAGCCGGGCGTCGTCGCGGGGGGCGTCCCGCAGGTCGACGATCCGGCCGTCGCTCGTCATCCGGAACGAGAAGACCACGTCGGTGCCGTGGAAGTAGACGTTCACCGGCTTGCCCGTCAGCCGGTTGTACACCTCGCGGGTCGCGAAGTCCATCTCGCTTCGCGCCTCGCCGACGTTCCCGTTGTGCCGCTCGGCCATCCCCTGGAGGTCCGTGTACAGCGTGTCCGCCCACGCCGGATTGTCGGGCCCGCCCGACTGCGCCGGCGCGACCC
The DNA here is from genome assembly GCA_964567195.1 of uncultured Haloferacaceae archaeon. GTDB lineage: Archaea > Halobacteriota > Halobacteria > Halobacteriales > Haloferacaceae > CAZMLQ01. Next base: position 5,357 of record CAZMLQ010000077.1, read on the forward strand.
CGGCCCCAACGACGGAGACGGCAAGCACGATCGCGAGCAGCCGCCACGCCCGTCCGGTCGTCGCTTCCATGCCGTGTGGGTACGTCCCGTGCCGGTATAACCGTTCCCGCCGATCGGACGGTCCCTACCCGCCCTCCGCCGGGAGCACGTCCGCCAGGAAGGCGAACTCGTGTGCGAGCCCACCCGCGCCGCCGGCCGGCCAGCGAAGCGTCGTCCCCACGCCCGCGGGCAGGCGCTCGGCCGCCGCGACGGGGTCGTCGGCGACCGGATCGTCCGCCGGGCCCGCGACCAGCACCGGAGCGACGACGCCGACCAGGTCGTCCGCCCGGGTGCGGTGGCGCGCGAGCGCGAGCGCCGACCGCGCCGGGACCGGCGCGCCGGCGGGGGCGCCCGGCGCCGCGGCGGCGGCGAGGAGGGCCGGGCCCGGTCCGTCGCCGGTCGCACGCAGCGGGATCGTGCGGTCGCCGGGGCGCAGGCGGTCGCGGAGCGCGGCGACCCCGAGGCGGGCGAGCGCGGCGGGCGGGCGGGCCAGGAGCCGGCGACCGTCGAGCACCGGCGCCCGCACGACGACCGCGCCGACGCGGCGGGTGGCAGCGAGCGAGAGCGCGGGACCCGCCGCGAGATCCGCGACCCGGAGCGTCGCGGGGCCTCGAACCCCCTCGAGCCGGGGACCGCGGTCGAGCGCCCGGTCGAGCCGGCGCCGGATCCACGACGGATCGACCGGCGTCCCGGCGGGGCGCTCGACGAGCAGGGCGGCGTAGCCGCACTCGGCGTAGCGCTCGGCGACCGACCGGAGCGCCGCATCGGGGCCCAGCCCCGGGACGAGGACGACCAGCGGCGGCTCGCGGGGCCGGTCCGGTCGGTAGAGGCGGGCGTCGCGACCCGGCCCGGGCCCGATCCGGACGTCCGTCCGGGCGGTCGGGCGGGGGCGAGAGCCGGCGTCGCGGGCGCTCACGGCTCGGTCACGCTGTCGATCACGCGGGCCGAGAACTCCGGCTCGCCCAGTTCGCCCGCGAGCAGCGCCTCGAACCACGCCGCCTCGGCGTGCCACGTCCCGAGCACGTCGTCGGTCGCCCGGAGCACCGTCGCCTCGACGCGGGCCGGCGTCCACGCGCCCGCCCGGGCGCGCTCGAGCAGGGCGAGACAGGCCCGACCGGCCTCGCCGTGGTGGACCGACTCGCCCGGGAAGGCGGTGAGGTAGGCGAGTTCGACCGGGTCGGGCCCGTCGACACGCTCGACGCTGATGCCGTTCGATCGGAGGTCGGCCTCGAGTCCCGTCACGTCTGCCATGCCGGACCCTACGGCCGCCACGCGAAAAGGGATCGGATCGGTCGGCTCAGCTCGTCGTCTCGCCCCGGTCGCCCGACTCTGGCTCCTCCGGCCCGAGCCCCTCGAGTTCCGGTCCCCGGTCCGCCGACCCCTCGGGGAGGAGCATGTCCGGCGAGCGGCGGTGCTGGCCCGTGGCGAGGAAACGCTGGATCCGGTCCATGTCGTCCTCGGTGATGCCCCGTCCCGGCGTCGAACCTGATCCTCGATCCGTCATGCGCACGGAGCGTAGGTCGCGTCGGACTACTGCGTGTGGCTTCGGAGATGAAGTGATACAAGTTAGGCCGAGCCATCACGCCGGCGCCGGGCGGTCAGGACCGACGGCCGTCGGTCGCGTCGCGGTCGGGCGGGGTGAGCGCGGGCTGGTCGGCGAGCAGCCCGCCGAGCGCGGCCGAGATGCCCCGCCGGAGGCGGAGCGAGACCGCGGTGTCGGAGACGCCGAGCTCCGCACCGAGCTGTGCCAGACTCGTCTCGCGGGGCACCTCGAAGTAGCCCCGCTCGAGCGCGACCCGCAGCGCCTCGCGCTGGGGTTCGGAGATGCCGTTGGGCGGGTCGGGGCGGTCGACGTTACGGCTGATCGAGACGGGGATGGCGTCGACGCCCGCGACCTCGTTCCAGCGGTCGAAGAGACGCCGGATCGCGTCGTCGTCGCGGAACTCGAGCCGGATCTGCCAGGGCTCGCCGGTCGTCCGCGAGGCCCCTCTGAGCACGGCGTCGGTGTCGAGACGGGGGTACGGCGAGGCCTCCCACCCGGACGGACTCAGCTCCAGCCAGTAGCGCCGCCAGCCGTCGTCGTCGGTGACCGAGACCGGCTCCGACGAGCCGACGGTCGGGTCGGTCTCCAGCGCCGCCGCCAGCGCACCGTGGTCGTCGGTCCGGGCACAGACGATCCAGACCGCCGTCTCGCTCCCGGCCACCGAGTCGCGCTCGACGCGGGCCGTCACCTCGCCGCCGACCCCGACCGCGGCCGTCAGGAGCGGCGTCTCGACGGTCGCCTCGACCACCGTCGGACCGATAGACCCGGTCACCGGCGCCCGCGCGCGTCCTCGACCCCGTCCCCGCCGGCGCTCAGCCCCTCGTCGGTGTGTCGTGGCGTCGACATCGTGTCGTCGGAGAAAGACGGAACGTATCATTTAATCCTTGTGGCCGTCGGCGAGCCGGCCGGCGCCGAGCCCGGCCGCCACCAGCGCCAGCCCGCCGACACCGGCCCAGCCGGCGGGGGAAAGCGACGCGAGCCCCGGCAGCCCGACCGCCCCTGCGAGCACGACGGCGCCGAGCGTCGCGAGCACGGCCGCGTGGACGCGACTCGGCGCCGCCCGCGCGGTCGAGTCGTCGAGCAGCGGGTAGAGCCGGCTCGCGGCGTCGGTCACCTCGACCGTCCCCCGGTCGGGGTCGTACTCGACGACGCCGGCGTCGTCGAGCTTGGGGAGGTGGGTCTGGTAGAGGCTCACGTGGACCGACTTGCGCTGGCCCCGGGCCAGCGCCTCGGGCTCGACCCCGAACTCCCGGGCGCCGACGTGGTCGACGAGGTCCGACACGTCGGCCGAGCCCTCGGCCCGCAGATACTTCATCGTCGCCCGGCGACGCGGGTTCCGCAGGATGTCGAACAGCTCGTTCTCCGAGAGCACCGGCGGCTCGGCGGCGGGCTCCCCGTCGGTCTCCTCCCCTCTCTCGACGGTCGCTCCGATCCGTTTCTGGAACATGTTCTGCCGGTCCCACGAGCCGGGGGCGTGCCCCTGCCCCGTTCGCGGTCACACTACTCACGAGCGGAGCCGACCGCAGTACGGTTTGGCTTCGAGAGTCAACTGGCTTTTAGCCCCGGTCGACGCCGGACCCCGCCGATCCGCCGGCGAGTGTGAGCGGTGACCGCGCGAGCAGGCCCGGCCCGGCGCCACAGACCACGGCCAGCCCGAGCGCGACGACGACGGGTCGCCTCGGGGCCCCTGGCCGGACCCCCGGCAGAGCCGCCAGCAGGCGAGACAGGGGGGCTCTCGCCCGGCCCCGGTGACAGAACGCGGTCAGTTACACCCCTCGTGACACTCCGGCGGCGGGCCGTCGGTGCCGAGTCGCATCTCGTACCGGCTGGTGTAGGTGAAATAGCCCGACGAGACCAGAAAGGCGAGACAGACCAGCGTCGCCACCCCGCCGAGCGATAGCCGGTCCAGCGGCGGGAGCCCGGCCCAGGCGCCGCCGACGAGCAGCGTTCCGGCCCCCGACAGCAGGAGGTAGTACGTGCTCCACGGGATCTCGTCGCCCGAGACCGTCTCGAGATAGACGTCGAGCTCGCGTCCCGCGTCGGTCAGCCTGATCTCGCCCGACCGGCGCTCGTACTCGATGACGCCCGCCTCGGACATCTTCGGCGCGTGAAACTGATAGAGCGAGGTGTAGACGCTCTTGCGGTCCTCGTAGGCGATCTCCTCCGGCGAGGCGTCACCCTCCCACGCGGCGATCTGTGTCGAGATCTCCGAGAGGTCCGCCCGTTCGCCCTCGCGCTGTTTCAGACAGTGTAGCATGAACCGGCGCCGCCGGTTGCTCAACACCTCGAAGGTCTGGTCCACGTCGATGCCGTCGGCCCCCGGCGGGCCGAGTCCCCCACCCGTCTGACTCCCCGGCTTCGCGCTCATGCGGTGTACCCGGCCGGCCCAACGACGGATTGTCACAAAAGTAATTAGACCATCGCCGTCCCACGGAGCGCGAAAACCGGTCGTTTCTCCGAGGGATCTCGTGACCGGGGGTGTGGTCCCGTTCGACCGCAAGACCGCCGCTCCGACCGAATAATCACCCCGTTCGGTCGCGAAATCCGACCTTTCGGCGTGCGGACCGGCTGGGACCGTCTCCCGGGGGCGGGGAAGGCTTTCCTCCCGGCGGACCGACGGGAGGGGCGTGACGGCGTCGATCAGGCGGACGTTCGGTCGCTCGCTCGGTCGCCTCGACCGCGAGGGCTTCGACGCCCTGGTCGTTGCCCTCTGGCGGGCCCGCGGCCGGTCGGCACGGGCGACTGGCGCCGGGCTGTCGGTCGACGGTCGGCTCTGGCACCCCTGCGTTCCGGGTCGGCGCCCGGCGGTGCTCGCCGCCGGCCGGGCCGCCCGGGCCGTCCGGACCGGCCCCGCCGAGGGGGTCGCGACCCCCGATCCGGCCGTCGCCGCTCGCCTGCGCGACCGGGGCGTCCCCGTGCTCGGTCCCGACCGGATCGAGCGCGCCCTGCTCTACGATCTGCCCCGCCCACGGGCGGCGGCGCTCGCCGCCCGACACCTCCCCCGGCCGTCGGCGCTCCGTCGACTCGACACGCCCGACGGCCGGGTCGTTCCCGCGGCCCTCGCCGCGGTCGCGACCCTCATGCTCGTCGTCGCCGGCGCGCTCGCGGTCCCGGTCGGCCCCGGGGCCGATCGGACGGGCGCCGACGCGGCCGCGACCGTCGATCCCCGGACGGCGACACCGACCCCGGCGGCGACGGCCACGGCCACGGCCGGGCCGGGCGAGCGGCGGTACCCGCCGGGCGTCTCGGGCGCCGGGCTCGTCGACGTCGACGCGCTGGCGGCCGCCCACGCCCGCCACGTCACCGGCCGGTCGTACGTCTGGACCGTCCGGCGACGCGAGCGGATCGTCCAGACCCGACCGGCGCTCTCGGGTGGGCGGTCGGCCAGCCGACCCGGATCGCCGGTCTCTCGGACCCGCCGCGAGGTCCGCGTCGAGCGTCCGGCCGTCTACCGCGTCGTCGAGACCCGGTCGCGCCGGATCGAGTCCGTCCCGCCCTCGGTCACCGAGGTCTACGCCGACGGCGAGCGACGGTTCGTCCGGTTGGGCGGGGGCGCCGGGACGGAGACCTCGGTCCGGCCGGCCCCAGACCTGCCGAGAGGCTGGGGACTCCACGCGCTCCGGGCCGCCCGCCTGCTCCGCGGGACGCTCGCCGACACCGGCCGGTCGTCGGTCTCGTGGAACGGCTCGGCGCGGGCGCCGGTTCGTCTCGCCGTCCGGGGCCGGACGGGCGACGCCGAGTTCCGGGCCCGGGCCGGGATCGAACCCTCCGGGTTCGTCCGCTCGTTTCGCGCCTGGTGGATCGATCAGGACGCGGGGCTCTGGCGCGTCGTCGCGTTCCGGTACGAGCGCGTCGACCGGACGGCCGTCGAGTCGCCGGCGTGGTACGAGGACGGCCGGGTGCGGACGCCCGCGCCCGGCGCGGCGCCCAACCGGACCGTGACCCCAACGCCCGCCTAGTCGGCCAGGTCGACGACCCCGTCCGGGCGGACGGTGATCGTGTAGCCACAGTAGCGGAACGTCTCGGGATCGTCGCCGTCGGCCTCGAGGACGGCCTCGACCGCCGCGAGATCGGTCGCCTCGGCGACGGGCGGGAGGTCGGCGACCGGCACGCCCTCGCGGATCGAGACGGCCTCACGGATGGCCGACACGGCCGCTCCCCCGTCGGCCCGGACGTCGATCGTCGTCCGTGGTGCCATCGAGGTTATCTCGACGTCCCAGCCGGTCTCGGCCCCGTCGAACGCCGGCCAGCTTCCCCGGACGTCGACACCGTTCTCGGCCGCGGTCACGACCAGTCGCCGGAGCGTCGTCCGGAACGCCGACGCCGTCTCGACGGCCGGATCGGCCTGCTCGTCACTCATCGTCCGTTCTGATGGGAGCGTCGGTATATGCTTTGTCTCTCGTCGTGAGACCTCTCCGGCGTCGGCGTCTCCCGGTCCGCGTCCCCGTTCTCGGGGCGGTCGCTGCTCGGGCCTGAATAAAAGGTGGCCCGCCCGGGCCGGTCCCGGGCGGGCCGAGGGGAGACGAGCA
>CAZMLQ010000078.1:0-11057 GCA_964567195.1 uncultured Haloferacaceae archaeon
TTCGAACCCAGGAACCCCTACGGGAGCGGGTCTTAAGCCCGCCGCCTTTGGCCTGGCTCGGCCACCCTCGCGCGGGACGGGGCTTCGCCGGGGCGGGGCAAGCCGGTTTCGGTCCTACCAGTCGACACTCAGCGTGCCGTCGCCGTGCGGGTCGGGCGCGATCTCCTCGTCGGTGCGGCGGTCGATCACGTGGATGACGCCACGGCCCTTCTTGGCCGGACAGACCTCGGCCGCCCGGACGTTGTGTTCGAGCGCCTCGGCCCGCAGGTAGAAGCTGTGCGGGCGGGCCAGCCCGGTGTCGAGGTCGAGCTCCCAGTTCTCCGAGACGGCCGCGCACTTGCCCGCGCCGAAACAGCCGTTGGCCTCGAAGATCAGCTTGTACGGGTGGGTCTCGACCGGCGGGGCGCCCGCGTCGCCGTCGCTACCGACCTCGCTCGGGCGCACGACGCCGTCGTCGTCACCGTCGGTCATGGGCGGTCCTATCGGGCGCGCGCGCTTGGCGCTGTCGGTCTCGCGCGGGCCGCGGTCGGGGTCGGGGGCGCGGCGGCTCCCCGTCGTCGCGTCAGACCCCGTGCCGATCGCCCGGGCCGGTCGCGGACCACGGTGACGCTCCGGTCCTCGGTCACGCGTCGACGGTCACCGACTCGAGGACGACCGACTCGCGGGGCCGGTCGTCCCGGTCGGTCGGGACCGAGCCGATCGACTCGACGACGTCCATCCCGTCGACGACGCGGCCGAAGACGGCGTGGCGGCCGTCGAGGTGGGGCTGGGCGTCGAGCGTGACGAAAAACTGCGAGCCGTTGGTGTCGGGGCCGGAGTTGGCCATGCTCACCACGCCCGGCCCGTCGTGGCCCAACTCGTCGTGGAACTCGTCGTCGAACTGGTAGCCGGGACCGCCCCGGCCGGTCTCGGTCGGATCGCCGCCCTGGATCATGAACCCCTCGATCACGCGGTGGAAGGCCACGTCCTCGTAGAGCGGGTCGGTCCGGGTCTCGTCGGTCTCGGGGTCGGCCCACGCGCCGGTCCCCGGCGCCGGCTCCGCGTCGGGGTCGTCGGCTCCCGTGGCGAGTCCGACGAAGTTCTCGACCGTCCGGGGCGCGCGCTCGTCGAACAGCTCGACGGTCACGTCGCCCTCGCTCGTGTGTAGGGTCGCGGTCGTGTCGCTCACGTCCGGTCGCGAGGGCGCCGGGTCGGATACCCCTTTCGACGGCGCCGTGTCGTCGAAAGCGTCAGGACCGTCGGGCCCCGCGTCGGCCCGTGAGCGAGTCACCACCGGCGATCACGAACCCCGTCACGGGCGTCCGGATCGCCCCGCCGTCCGGCGACGCGCCCGAGGGGAGCGCGCGGGTCGAGCTCCGCCCGGGCGCCGCCGGCCCACCGGCCCACGTCCACCCCGAGACCGAGGAGCGGTTCACCGTCGCGTCGGGGACGGTCACGCTCGTCGTCGACGGGCGGGCGCGGGCGCTCGGGCCCGGGACCGAGGTGTGGGTCTCGCCCGGCACCGCCCACACGTTCCGAAACGAGACCGACGAGCGCGCCCGGATGCGCGTGCGCACGGTGCCGGCGAACGAGCGGCTGGCGGCCGTCGTGGCGACGCTGTTCGGTCTCGCACAGGAGGGGGCGGTCGACGACCGCGGCCGGCCCCGGCCGCTCCGGGCCGCGGCGATGGCCGAGACGGTCGGCGACGAGGTGCGGACCGCGGGCGTCCCCGCCCCCGTCGAGACGGCGCTCGGTCGCCTGCTCGGCCCCGTGGCGCGGGCGCTGGGCCACGAGGCCGTCGAGGAGCGCTTTCTCGAGCCCTCGTACTGGGCCGGCCGGGACTGGTAGGCCGTCGGTCAGTCCGGATCCGCGGGCCGCGCCACCAGCCCGTCGCCGGCCACGTCGAGGTCGAACGCCCGGTCGGGGAGAGGCCGGCCACGCGCCTTGTGGACGGTCAGACGGACGGTCACGCGGGCCTCGGCCTGAAGGCGCAGCCGCCAGACGTGGTCGGCGCGCGCGAGCGTCAGATCCCGCCGGAGCGTGGCGGGGCGGGTCTCGTAACAGCCGAGCACGCCGACGCTCCCGGTCGCGCGAAGCGCCCGGGCGGTCGCCGACAGGAACGCGCGGTAGGGCTCGCGTCCGCCCTGCTCGGCGTCGGTCACGGGGTCGACGACGAGCGTCGCGCCGGCGTCGAGCCCCGAGAGCCGGTCCTCGGGGGCGTCGAGCAGCGCCTCGCCCGCGACGGCCTCGACGCTCGCCGCGCCGGCGTCGTGGCGCGCGAGCGCCGCCTCGACCTCGGCGCGGGGGCGAAGCGCCGTCAGATACCGCGTCGGCCGGGGACGGGCGGCGGCGTAGAGGAGGGGCTCGGTCGGCGCGTCGGGACCGCCGACCAGCGCCACGAGCGAGCCGGGGTCGAGCCCCCCGCCGAGCGCCTCGTCGAGCGTCGACAGTCCGGTCGAGAGCGGCCCCGCGACCGCCGGGTTCGCGTCCGCCGTCGCGCCGTCGTCCCCGTCCATGCCCGGCCACGGGGGCGGGGGCCGAAGAGGGTGTCGACGGGACGCCGACGCCGGCCCGCGGGCGGGCGGGAAACCGTCTTGTGGGGGCCGGCCGACCGACGGGTATGTACGAGCGCGAGCGGCTGACGCTGGCCCGGCTCCCCTCGGGGGTCGAACTCGCCACGACGGTCCACCGCTACGGCGACCCCGACGACGGACCGACGCTGTACGTCCAGGCGGCCCAACACGGCCGCGAGATCAACGGGACGGAGGTCTGTCGCCGGCTCCACGATCGGCTCGATCCGGCGGCCGTGACGGGCGAACTCGTCGTCGTCCCGGTGGCGGATCCGCTGACGTTCGACCGGGTCTCGTACACGACGCCGGAGGCGCTGGACTCGGCCAACGCGAACATGAACCGGGTCTGGCCGGGCGACGCCGACGGCTCGCTCCACGAGCGGATGGCCGCGCGCCTCTGGGCGCTGGCGGGCGAGGCCGACGCCTGCGTCGACCTCCACACCGGTAGCCCCGACATGGCGACTCACACGGTCTACCTGCGGGGCGACCGCGAGTCGCGGGCGCTAGCCGAGGCGTTCGGCGTCGACCTGCTGCTCGCCGAGCCCGCGGGCGAGGACGCCGACGCGGAGTGGGCCTCGCGGAGCTTCGACGGCAAGTTCCGCGTCGCCACCACCCGGGCGGGGATCCCCACGATCACGCCCGAGCTCGCACACAACACGGCCGTCGTCGAGTCCGCCGTCGAGGCGGGCGTCGAGGGGCTGCTGTCGGTCTGTCGTCACTGCGGCCTGCTCCCGGGCTCGCCCGACCGGGACGGGACGTTCACCACCGCGCGCAACCACCTCGGCCGGGTGCGGGCCGAGGACTCCGGGCTGTTCGTGCTCGACGAGGGGGCGGCCGACGAGGTCGGCCGCGACGTCGAGGCGGGCGAGCGGTTCGGCGAACTCGTCGACCCGACGAGCTACGAGCGGCTCCAGGTGGCCCGGGCCGACCGGGACGGCGTGCTCTACTCGGTGGCGCGGGAGGCGACGGTGACCGCGGGCGAGCCCCTGATCGGGGTCGCCGAGCGGGTCGTCGACGAGGCGGCTCAGTAGGCCCGCAGGTCGTCGAGCACCGCGGCCGCCGCGCCGTCGTCGATGGCGGCGCGGGCGGCGCGCAGGCCGGCCTCGATCGAGTCGGCGTCGCCGCCGGCGTAGATCCGGAGCGCGGCGTTGAGCGCGACCGCGTCCCGCCAGTGGTCGGTCCGCTCGCCGGTCACGACCGCGCGGGTGATCTCGGCCGAGGCGCCCGCCACGTCGTCGGGATCGACCGCGAGATCGTCCTCCTCGAAGCCCATCCCGTACTCGGCGGTCTCGATCTCGTCGTCGTCGAAGCTCCCGTCGGCCGACCATTCGGCGATCTTGGTGTAGCCCGGCCGGACGTCGTCGTAGCCCTCCATCCCCTGGAACATGAGCACGCGGTCGAAGGCGGCGGTCTCGCTCAGTTCGACCGTCTCGCAGATCTTCTTCGCGAACGCGAGGTGGTAGAACGAGCCGAGGTGGACGCTCGCGCCCGCGGGGTTGGCGAGGGTCTCGATCGTGTTACAGAAGCTCCGCACCCCCATCCGGTCGCGGCGCTCGATCAGGTCGTCCATCGCGGGGTTGAACGCCGGCTGGTAGTAGAAGCCAAAGCCGGTCTCGTCGACCATCGCGGCCGAGTCCCGCGGCGCGAGCTCGGTCGCCACCCCGAGCGCGTCGAGGACGTGTTTGTAGGCGTCCTGCTTCTGGGTGGGGACGCGGTCGCCCGAGTGGGCGACGACGGGCGTGCCGGCGCCGGCGGCGACGACACCCGCGGCGACCCCGAGGATCGCCGACCGGCCCTTGCCGTCGTAGTTCGCGCCGCAGTCGACCGGGTCGGCGTCGGGGGCGGCGGTCTCGACCGACCGAGCCATCCCGTCGACGTAGGCCGCGAGCTCGGTCGGCGTGTTGTGCTTCCAGCGGTTGGCCAGCCAGAACGCCCCGAGCGTCGTCGGGTCGGGATCGCCGTCGACGATCCGGCGGAACGCCTCGCTCGCCTGCGCGCGGCTCATGTCCTCGGCCGACTTCACGCCGGAACCGACCACCTCGGTCATCAGACGCTTCAGCGGCCACTCCCCGAACGCGTCGGTCGTCTGTGCCATGCCCGCGTGTCGGACCCGCGTGGCGAAAAGACTCCCGCTTGGTGGCGCTACGCGCCGGCGGGCGGGGCGGCGGTCGTCTCGGGGGCGGCCGATCCCCCGCTCTCGCCGCCGGAGTCGGTCTCCTCGTCGGGGTCGGGGATGGTCGTCCCGGGCTCGCGCTCGCCGCTGGCGAGGAACTCGACCAGGTAGGTCACGAACGCCTCGTTGTCGGCCACCCGGAAGCGCCCGTCGTTCATGAAGCTCTTGTCGCCGAGCAGGATCACGTCACCCCGGCGCACCGCGACCGGATACCGGCCGGCGTCGTCCGAGTCGGCACGCTGGGTGTTCGCGGCCGAGCGGAGCAACACCCGACCGCCGTTGGTCCGGACCGCCGCGGCGGTGTACATCGTCGTCCGCTCGACACCCTCGATGTCGGCGTTCTCGCCGGGGCGCGTGGTGATCCACTTGTAGTTGGCGTCGGCCGACTCCTGGTTGTAGAGGTAGGCGGTGTCGACGCTCATCCCGTAGCGCGAGGCGAGGGTGGTGAGGCGGCTCTCCTGGTTGACGATGGAGACGCCGAAAAAGCCCCCGCCGACGGCGATCCGGTCGGGCTCGCCGATCATCAACAGCCGGCCGCCCTGCCCGGTGAACCGCCGGATGTCGTCGATGTCGCCGGATCTGAACTCGGAGGCGGGGTCGATCACGACGAACGCCTTGGCGTCTTCGAGCTCGGCCGACAGCTCCCCGCCGGTGTAGAACTCCACGTCGTAGCCGACGCGCGTGAGCGCCTCGACCATCGGCTGGATGTCGGCCCGAGCGTAGCGGTTGCCGTGGGCGTCGTCGATCAGCACGGTGCCGCTCTCGGTCGTCGCCTCGTCGTCCGGGCGGATCTCGCCCTCGGCCGGGATCGGCTCGACGTTGACGTTCTCGGGCTGGTACTCGGGGACCGAGAACGACTCGCCGCCGTCGTCGCCGCCGCCGCGCTGGCTGACGACCGCGCCGGCCCCGACCGCAGCGAGCACCACCGCCACGACCGCCACGAGGACGGCGAGGCGCTTGCCGACCTCGGCGGCGTTCACGCGATCACCCCCCCGGCCCCGGCGGGGTGGCCGGTCGGCCGGACCGCCCGCGCCGGGACCGGCTCGGTGCCACCCGCCGTCGAGGAGCGACCCGCCGCCGCGAGCTCGTCCGAACCGGCCGCGTCGGCGCGCTCGATCTCGCCGAGGTAGGAGGCCGGGAGCATCAGGAAGGTCGGCCCCGAGGGGTCCTCGCCGACGAACGCCTCGGGCTCGATCATCTCCTTGTCCTCGACGTCGGCCGCGATGAAGTTGTTGCGCGAGAGGAAGACGCTCGACCCGCGGGGGCGCAGGCGCTCGACCTCGTAGTCGTCGAGGCCCGCCCGCTCGGCCGCCGCCTCGACCGCGGCCTGGCGGCCGCCGATCTCGTCGGCCAGCCCGTTCGAGACGGCCTGGGTGCCGGAGTAGATCCGGGCCTGGGAGAGCTCGGTCCGGCTCAGCTCCAGGGCGTCACCGCGCGAGGTCTCGACCGCGTTGTAGAAGGCCTCGCCCAGCGACTCGAGGAGGTAGTAGAACTCCCGGTCGTCGCCGCCGCTCAGCTTGTTCGGGCCGGTGGTGGCGATGATGTCGTTTGGCTCGATCGAGGTGGGCGCGTTGGTGAGCACGCCGACGCTTCCGACGATCGAGGCCGGCTTGGCGAAGATCGTATCCGCCGGCGCGATCGTGTAGTAGGCGCCGGAGGCGGCCGAGGCGTCGATGCTCGCGACCACGGGCATCTGGGCCGCCGTCCGCTTGGTCTGGAGGTAGAGCTCCTCGCTCGCGGAGGCACCACCCCCGCCGGAGTTGGAGACGATCACCACCGCCTTCACGTCGGGATCCTCGCGGGCCCGCTCGAGCGTCGCACCCACGGCGGCCGCGGTGTTCCCGTCGATCGTCCCCGCGAGAGGGACGACCGCGACGGTGCCGTCCGAGTCGGCCGCCTGCCACGCGACCGGCGCCAGCGTCAGTCCGATCACCAACCCGAGGGCGACGATGACCACGTACGATCGGGCCGCCCGTCCGAGGACGGCCCGGAGGGAGTTCACCATTCGACGTGTGAGCGTGTGACGCGATACGTAAAAGCGATCGGGTCGGCGGCGGCGCCGGCGGGCGGCCGGGAGCCGACGAGCGAAAGCGGTTAGCCCGCGCCGGGCCTACCCCGGTCGATGACAGGTGACCGAGACTGGCGCGCCGGGCTCGACGACGTCGACGCGGCGCTGATCGACGGCTACCAGTCGGGCTTTCCCGTCGCGGAGGAGCCGTTCCGGACGGTCGCGGCCGACCTCGGCACCACCCCCGAGGACGCGCTCGACCGGGTGCGGGCGCTTCGCGACCGCGGGATCTTCCGGCGCTTTGGCGCGGTGCTCAACCCGCCGGTGATCGGCTCGTCGACGCTGGCGGCCGTCGCCGCGCCGGCCGACCGCTTCGACGAGGTGGCCGCGGTGATCAACGGCTACCGCCAGGTCAACCACAACTACCGCCGCGACCACGACTGGAACGTGTGGTTCGTCGTCACCGCCGGCTCCCGCGAGCGCCGGGACGCGATCCTCGAGGAGATCGGCGAGCGGACCGGGCTGGCGGTGCTCTCGCTCCCGATGCTGACCGACTACTACATCGACCTCGAGTTCCCGGTGGTGAACGACGACCGGTTCGCGCGCGAGAGTCTGGCCGAGACGACGGTCGACGCCACCCGGATCGCCGAGTCCGCGGCGGGGGATCTGCGCCCGCTCGAGGCCGATCTGCTCGTCGCGATCCAGGACGGCCTGCCGCTCACGGCCACGCCGTACCGGGACGTGGCGGCCGAGATCGGCGCGCCCGTCGCGGCGGTGCTGGCGGCGATCGAGAGGCTGCTCGCCCGCGGCGCGATCAAGCGGATCGGCTGTGTGGTCAACCACGTCGTCACGGGCTTCGACAGCAACTGCATGGTGGTCTGGGACGTGCCCGACGACGAGCTCGACGAGCGCGGCCGGGCGGTCGGGGCGTTGCCCTCGGTCACGCTCTGTTACCACCGCCCTCGCCGTCCCGCACACGACTGGCCGTACAACCTCTTCACCATGGTCCACGGCCGCGAGGCCGCGGCCGTCGACCGCGTGATCGACGAGCTCGCGGCCGACCGACTCCCCTACGACCACGAGCGCCTCTACTCGACGGAGACGCTGAAACAGACCGGCGCCCGCTACGACGAGCTGATCGCGACGGGGGATTCTCAGCCGCGATAACCGACGGAAACGGTTACAACGCCGCCCCGGCAGATGCCCGTATGAGGGTATCGAGCGGCGTGTCCGGCTTCGACTCGCTGGTCGGGGGAGGGCTGATCACCGACCGGCTGTACGTCCTCAGCGGCCCGCCGGGGAGCGGCAAGACGACGTTCTCGGCGCAGTTCGCGGCCGAGGGGCTGGCCGACGGGGAGTCGTGTATGTACGTGACGATGCACGAGACGGAGTCGGAGCTGGTGCGGGACATGTCGTCGTTCGACTTCGGCTTCGAGCGGGCGGCCGGCAGCGACGGCTTCCGGTTCATCAACCTGATCGAGAAGACCGGCACCTCGCTGACCGACCCCGGGAGCGCCCACGCCGGCGTGGGCGCGCTGACGGACAAGATCGTCGCCTACGCCAACTCCCGCAAGGTCGACCGGCTGATCGTCGACTCGACGATGCTGCTCGAGCACTTCTTCGCCGACGGCGAGGACGAGGTGACGGGCTTTCTCACGGCGCTCAAGGAGGGCGAGGCGACGACGCTGCTGGTCTCCGAGATGACCGACCCGAGCGCGTACGCCAACGAGCACTTTCTCGCCCACGGGGTGATCTTCTTCCACAACTTCCTCGACGCGACGGGGATGACCCGCGGGATCCAGGTGGTGAAGATGCGCGGCGCCGAGATCGACACCGACATCCGGCCGCTGGCGTTCTCCGACGCCGGTCTGACGGTCGATCCGGAGGGCGATGTCGAGGTCTGAGATGTACGAGCGCCGCTACGGGACCGACTGGACGCTCGACGACGTCGACCCGGACGAGGCCGTCCGGCGGCTCTACGCGCTCGGGGTGGCGAGCGCCGTCGGCGCGGCCCCGACGGGCGAGCGCGAACGCCTGCTCGGGCTGGTCGAACGTCGCTACCACCGGAGCATGCTCGAACTCGCCCACGAGGAGGGCCGGACGGAGGCGCGCGAACTCCGGCGCGGGACCGACGCGGCGACCGATCCCGAGACGGTCTGGGAGCGGCTGGTCGCCGGCGACGGGGCGAGCCCCGGAGCCGCGGTGGGGGCCGCGGTCCGGGCCTCCGACCTGCCCGACGCCGTCGCGCCGCCGAGCCTGCTCGACGCCCGCCCCGACGACGGCCGGTCCCGGCTCGATCCGCCCGAAGCCCTCCGGCGGGACTGAGCGGGGCGCGCAACGCCTTTGCCCGCGGCGATCCTCGTTCGGGTATGGCCGACGCCGACACCGAGACCGACTACGCGAGCCTGACCGACGCCGAGTGGCGCGAGCGCCTCACCGACGAGGAGTACCGGATCCTGCGCGAACGCGGCACCGAGCCCCGCTTCGGCGGCGACCTCCTCGAGGTCGACGCCGACGGCGACTACGTCTGTGCCGGCTGCGGGACGACCCTGTTTCGCGCCGCCGACAAGTTCGACTCCGGCACCGGCTGGCCGAGCTTCGCCGACGCCGTCGCCGAGAACGTCGCCACCGCGACCGACACCCGACACGGGATGCGCCGGGTCGAGGTGTCGTGTGCAACCTGTGGCGGCCACCTCGGGCACGTCTTCGACGACGGGCCCGAGCCGACGGGCAAGCGCTACTGCATCAACGCCGCCGCGCTCGACGCCGACGCGGACGGGCCCGAGACCTGAGCGCCCGGGGCCGTGGGCCGCGTTATCGCGGCCATCAGGTGACTTATCCCCTCGGCCGACCTACGGAGGTGTATGAGCGAGAACACCGGGCGCCGGAACCTGCGGATGCCCAGCGACGACGAGCTGTTCGCGGTCGTGACACAGCACAACGGCGGCAACCACGTCCGCGTCCAGTGCGAGGACGGCCAGGACCGGATGGGCCGGATCCCCGGTCGAATGAAGTACCGCACCTGGATCAGCGAGGGCGACGTCGTCCTCGTCGAGCCGTGGTCCTGGCAGGACGAGAAGGCCAACATCGAGTGGCGCTACGACGAGCAGGACGCCGAGCAGCTCCGCGCCGAGGGCCACATCGACTGATCGTCCCCGCAGGCGCGCCCACCGAGCGACCACCACGCCCGACCGGCTGACGTGCCCGACGAGCCCGACGGGTCGGCCGAGCGCGCGGTCGCGATCAACGTCGCCGCGAACGCCACACTGCCCGGCGTCCGTGGCCCCGTCTCCCCCGACGGCCGGTTCGAGTACCTCCCCATCCCCGAGCGCGAGCCGACGACCGAGCCGACCCCGACCTACGCCGACCTCGATCTGACGGTCGATCTGCCCGCCGACCTGCTCGATCGCCGGGTCCACCTCGACCCCGAGTTCGCGGGCGTCCACGGCCGGACGGCGTACACCTACGGCGACGAACACGGGGTGAAGGCCGGGCCGCTCGGCCGGCTGGAGCCCGACGACAGCCTCTACTTCTACGCCACGCTCTCGCTCCGGGGCGATCCGGCGGCGACGGCGCCGTTCGTCCGCCCGGCGTGGGCGGCCTACCTGATCGGCGAGTTCCGGGTCGCGGCGGTCGAGAGCGGCGACCCCGTCCCGCCCGAGGCCCGGCGCGGGTTCGACTCGAACGCCCACCTCCGGCGCGAGACGGTCGACGTCCGCGTGCTCGTCCGGGGCGACGACCGCTCGCGGCTGTTCGAGCGCGCGGTCCCCCTCTCGGCCGGGCCAGGCACCGTCGCCAACCGCCTCGTCACCGACTGCTCGTCTGACTCCGGCGCCGGCCCGTGGTGGCGTCGCGTCCTCCGGTTCGACCCCGCGGCGACGCGCCGGCTCCGCGACGCCGTCGCCGACCCCGTCGCCGCGGCCGAGCGGGGCCTGCTCGACGCGGGCGACTGAGCCGTCGCGTCACCGGGTCCGGAGCCGGTCGAGGGTCGTCCCGACGCCCGCGAGCGCCGCGCCCGCGAGCGTCGCCGTCCCCACGACGCCGAGCAGACAGACGAACGCAAGCGCCCGCGCCGGGCCGGCGCCGGGCGCCACGGGGCCCGCGAGGACCGCGACCGCGTAGCCCGCGGCCGGGAGCGAGAGCGCACCGCCGATCGCCGCGAGCGAGTACGCTCGCGAGCGCGCGGCCAGGCGACCGACGACGTCCGGCCGCCGTGGCGGTTCGGTCACGTGTACGAGATGATAGTGTAAAGAGGGGTATAACTGTCTGTCGGCCGGGCGGGGCGGGCGGAACGCTGAAACCGTCGCCCGTGCTACGAGGCGCCGAT
>CAZMLQ010000079.1:0-10983 GCA_964567195.1 uncultured Haloferacaceae archaeon
CCGGCGGGGACGGCGTAGGTCAGATCGTCCCAGGCCACCTCGACGACGTTTCGCAACATCACGACGCCGATCACCACGAGCGCGATGTGGGAGGCGTACAGCGGGATCGCGGCCGCGAGCGGGACGACCGCCAGCGAGGCGAGAAAGAGCCCGGCGACCACGAGCGCGGTCATGCCCGTCCGGCCGCCCTCCTCGACGCCCGAGGCCGACTCGATGTAGGTCGTCACCGTCGAGGTGCCGATCAGGCCGCCGACGGTGGTGCCGACCGCGTCGGCCATCAGCGGCCGGTCGATGTCGGGCAGGTCGCCGTTCTCGTCGAGAAAGCCCGCGATCTGCGAGACGCCGGTGAGCGTACCGGCGGTGTCGAAGAAGTCGACGAAAAAGAAGGTGAAGACGATCAGGGCGAACGAGAACGCCTCGACGTCGGCGAGACCGGCCGCGAACGCCCCGACGAGCGGACTGATGTCGTACTGGGCCTGGGCCCCGCCGGCGACGAGGCCGGCCTCGGGCCCGACGACGCCCGTCTGTGTCAGCGCCCAGCCCGCGACGGTCGTCAGGAGCACGCCGACGACGATCGAGCCCCGCACCCCCCGGGCGTAGAGCCCGAGGGTGAGAAACAGTCCGAGCGTCGAGAGCACGGCCACGGGGTTCGAGGCGACGCCGCCGAGGGCGACGATGGTGCCCGCGTCGCCGACGACGATCCCCATCGCCTCGAGCCCGATCAGCGCGAGAAAGAGCCCGATCCCGGTGCCGACGGCGAGTTTCACCGGCTCCGGGAAGAGGCCGATCACGTACTCGCGGGCGCCGACGGCCGTCAGCCCGATGAAGAGGATCCCCTCGACCACGACGGCCGCGAGCGCCGTCCGCCAGGGCACCCCGAGCGCACCGACGACGGTGAACGCGAAGAAGGCGTTGAGCCCCAGTCCGGGCGCCTGCCCGAACGGTCGGTTTGCGTACAGCGCCATCACCAGCGTCGCCGTCGCCGCGGCGAGGATGGTCACCACCGCGAGCATCGAGCGCACCTCGCCCGGCGTGTAGCCCGAGAGGACGATCCCGGCCTTCTCGCCGGGGATCCCCGTCAGCACCGCCGGGTTCACCACGACGATGTAGCTCATCGTCAGGAAGGTGGTGAGCCCCGCGACCACCTCGGTCCGGAGGTCGGTCCCGTGCTCCTCGAACGCGAAGAACTCGGCCGGCGTCATCTGCTGTACCGACGTGTCCGTGCATCGCAACTTAAGTGTTCAGGTCTGATCGTGGCTTCGCTACCCACGTTTGTGGATACGTCGCCGGTCAGAGCCGGACGAGAGCGTCGACCGGAGCGTCGACGCGGCGCTCGACGCGGGCCAGGCCCTCCTCGCCGACGGCGATGAGCGCGAAGACGCCGGCGACGGTCGCGCCGGCGCGCTCCGCGATGTCGAGCAGGAGCTCCTGGGTCTCGCCCGACCGGATCAGGTCGTCGACGACGAGCACGGCGTCGCCGGCGTCGACCGCCCGGGCGGGGAGGTAGTAGGTGAGTTCGATGCCCGAGGCGAGGCGTCCGCGCGACTCGAGAAACTCCTCGACGGCGGTCTCCTTGGACTTTTTCGCGTAGGCGACCCGGGCGTCGAGGTGACCGGCCATCGCCGCGCCGAGGGTGATCCCGTCGGTGGCGGCGGTCAACACCACGTCCGGGGGGTCGAACCCGCCGCCGGCGGCGACGACCGGCGCGGCCAGGTTCAGGAGCGGCTGGTCGAACACCACGTCGGCGTTGTCGACGTAGCCCTCGTCGTCGACGGCGACCCGGGCCTCGACCTCGCTCGCGACCGCCTCGCGGCCGGCGTCCTCGACCACCGTCCGGGCCCGGTCGAGCCCCGGCAGGACGTGACCGTTCACGTACCGGTTGAGATCACCCGCGGGCAGGCCCGTCTCGGCCGCGAGCTCGTCGTAGGTCCGGCGCTCTTTCAGCGTCCGGAGGACCGCGACCGCCCGGAGCTGGAGCGACGCCTTCTCGGCCCTGTTCATACCCGGCGGCGCGGGGCCACGGACTTGAACACTTCGGAGGTGGGGCGACTCGACCTGACCACGGACGTGGCGTGCCCGCTCAGCGGTCGGCGAGCAGTCGGCTCGCGGTCAACAGCGCCTCGAGCTCGACGCCCGCGTCGGCGAGTCGTTCGCCGGCGCCCGCCTCCCGGTCGACGACGACGAGCACCCGCTCGACGACGGCGCCGGCTTCCCGCAGCGCCTCGACCGCCTCCAGCGCGCTTTGGCCGGTCGTGGCGACGTCTTCCAGCACGACCACCCGCTCGCCCTCGTCGAGACGGCCCTCGATCCGGTTGCCGGTGCCGTACTCCTTGGCGGCCTTGCGCGCGATGACGTAGGGCCGGTCGGTCGCGACGCTGGTGGCCGCGACCAGCGGCACCGCCCCGAGCGCGACGCCGGCCAGCTTCGCGTCGCCGACCCGTTCGGCGAACGCCCGCGCGACCGTCCGCAGCGCCGCCGGATCGGTCTCGAAGAGGTACTTGTCGACGTAGTAGTCGCTCGTCCCGCCGTTCGAGAGCTCGAACTCGCCGTACCGGACCGCGTCGGCCTCGCGCAGCGCCGCGAGCAGCTCGTCCCGGGTGACCGTGGTCATCCCGCGGTCGTACCCGGCGGTCGGTCAAAACCCTCCCGCTCTCGGTCGCCTCACCAGGGCTCGGCCTTCAGCCCCAGCCGGTGAGCAACGACGTTCGTCCCGAGGTGGAGCGCGGGGGTGAGCACCACGACCGCGACCACGGCGACCGGGGGAAACACCTCGGCGACCCAGCCGGGCGCGACCAGCGCGGTCGTCCCGAGCGCGCCGGCGACGAAGTCGAGCTGGTCGAGCCCCGGGACCGACGCGCCGCGGGCGCGCCCGAGCCGGCGCTTCAGGAAGGAGGCGACCACGTCGCCGAGCATCGCTCCCCCGGCCAGCCCGACGGCCGCGAGCGGCGGGATCGGGGGCAGCGCCACCCCGAGCGCGGCCCCGACCGGCAGCCGGACGGCGTCGAGGACGAGCGCGACCCCCACCCCCGCGGCGGTCCCCGCGGCGGTCCCGCGCCAGGTCTTGCCGTCGCCGAGCAGTCGCGTCCCCCACAGCCGCCGGCCGCCGTCGATGGGCGGGCCGCCGCCGAAGACCACCGCGGCGTTGTTCGGGACGTAGGCGGGCAACATCGCCCACAGCGCCCCGACGATCGGCGCGAGCACGACCGGGGCTGTGCGCCGGGGCGGCTTATCGGCGGCGATGCCGGGCCGCGAGGCGAACGCGGTGGGTGCCAGCGGGCACCCATCCCCCGTCAGGCGTTTGTCGCTCCGGTCCCGAGTCCGGCCGTGATCCCGCCCATCGCGAACCGGTTCGTCGCCGGCGAGGAGCCCGCGGTCGCGCTCGAGCACGTCCGCCGGGTCAACGCCGACGGGATCGGGGTGATGCTCAACGCGCTCGGCGAGCACCACGAGCGTCGGGCCGACGCCGAGGTCGACGCGGCGCGCTACCGGCGGCTGCTGGCCGACATCGAGGGCTCGGGGCTGCGGGCCTGTATCTCGGTCAAGCCGACCCAGCTGGGGCTGGAGATCGATCGGGCGGGCTTCGAGGAGCGCTACCGCGCGCTGGTGGCGGCCGGCGCCGACCGCGGGATCCGGGTCTGGTGTGACATGGAGGACGCGACGACGACCGACGCGACGATCGACGCCTTCGAGCGCGCCGCCCGCGAGTATCCCGGGACCGCGGGGCTCTGTCTCCAGGCGAACCTGCGGCGCACGCCCGCCGACGTCGACCGGCTGGTGGGGGTTCCGGGGCGGATCCGGCTCGTGAAAGGCGCCTACGACGAGGGGCCGGCGGCCGCTCACACCGAGCCCGAGGCGGTCGACGAGGCCTACCTCGCGGCGCTGGAGCGGCTGGTCGAGCGCCACGACGGCGGGGTGGCGGTCGGGAGTCACGACCCCCGGATGATCGAGCGGGGCCGGGCGCTGGCGGCCGAGACCGGCGCCGACGTGGAGTTCCAGCTGCTGATGGGGGTGCGCGAGCCGGCCCAGCGCGAACTCGCGGCGGCGGGCCACGAGGTCTGGCAGTACGCCCCGTTCGGGCGGGCGTGGCTCGACTACTTCGTCCGGCGGGTGCGCGAGCGACGGCGCAACGCCGTCTTCGCCGCCCGCGCGGTGGTCGGGCTGGGGCGCGACCGCGGGCCGGACCCGACAGAAGGGCCACGCTGAAGGAGCCGGCGGGCCGAGAGCCGATCGATGTCCACGTGGAAGCGCGACGCCGCCAGCGGTCTCGTCGTGCTCGTCCCGGTTCTCGTCATCGTTCTGGTGCTCAACTGGATGTTCGTCCAGATCGCGGAGCTACCGCTGGTCGACCGGATCGAGCCCGTCTGGCTCCGCGTGCTGGTCGCCGTGGTCTGTTTCGTCGCGCTCGTGCTCTCGGTGGGCTATCTGATGCGCACGACCGTCGGCCGGCTGTTCGAGAGCTACCTCGACGGCGCGATGAACCGGGTGCCGCTGTTGCGTGTGGTCTACAACGCCTCGAAGCTGGCGGTCGAGACGGCTCTGACCGGCACCGACGACCTGCAGAAGCCGGTCCGGCTCGAGACCTGGCCCGGGATCCGCATGACCGCGTTCAAGACCGGCAAGACCACCGCCGACGGCCGCGAGGTGCTGTTCATGCCGACCGCGCCCAACATCACCACCGGCTTCGTCATCGAGGTCGAGGGCGAGCGCTTAGAGGAGACCGACGAGCGGGTCGAGGAGGCGCTCACCCGGATCCTCAGCGCCGGCTTCGCCGAGGAGACCGAGGCCGGCGTCGCCATCGACATCGAGGAGGCGGGCGACGGCCGCGACCGGAGCGAGCCCGGCTCGGCCGAGAGCGACTGAGCGGGCGCGCCCGGGGGTTCAGACCTCGTCGACGAAGGTGAACCAGTCCTCGTGGGCGTCGACGCGGCGCTCGACCACGTCGAAAAAGCGCGACTGGATCTCCTCGGTCACCGGCCCGCGGCTCCCGTCGCCGATCACGACGTTGTCGACCTTGCGGATCGGCGTCACCTCGGCCGCGGTGCCGGTGAAAAAGAGCTCGTCGGCCGTGTTCAGCTCGCCCCGCGAGATCGTCGCGCGGTCGTCGACCTCGTAGCCGAGTTCGCGCGCCAGCGTCACCACCGACCGCCGGGTGATCCCGTCGAGGATGCTCTGTGAGAGCCCCGGCGTGTGGATCGTCCCGTCGCGCACCATGAACAGGTTCTCGCCCGGTCCCTCGGCCACCTGGCCCTCCTTGTTCAACACGATCGCCTCGGTGTAGCCGTTGCGCCGGGCCTCCTCGCCCGCGAGCAGGCTGTTGACGTACAGCCCCGTCGTCTTCGCGTTGGTGGGGATCTGGCTGGAGGCGTGTTTCCGCCACGAGGAGACCATCACCTCGACGCCGCGCTCGAGGGCGTCCTCGCCGAGATAGGTCCCCCACGGCCAGGCGGCGATCGCCACCCGCTCGGGACACTCCCCGGGGGAGACGCCGAGCGAGCCGTAGCCGAAGAACGCGACCGGCCGGACGTAACAGGAGGTCAGGTCCTGCCGGCGGATCAGCTCTATGCTCGCCTCGGTCAGCTCCGCCCGCGAGTGGGGCAGCTCCATGTCGTAGGGCTTGCCCGACGCGAAAAAGCGATCGAGATGCTCGTCCCACCGGAAGAGCGCGGGGCCGCGCTCGGTCTCGTAACAGCGCACGCCCTCGAAGATCCCTGTCCCGTAGTGCAGCCCGTGGGTCAACACGTGGACCGTGGCGTCGTCCCAGTCGACGAACTCGCCGTCCATCCAGATCGTGTCGAGCGAGTCCGCCTCCGCTCGCATCTCCTCGAATCCCATACCGGTCGCTCGGCCCGGCGCGGGATAAAGAAATCGGGCGCCCGCGGGCGGCCTACTCGGCCGCACCGAGCGCGGCGACCACGTCTGCCCCCTCGACGAACGCCAGCCCGTGGCGCTCGGCGTAGGCGACGGCGTCGGCCCGGGCGAGCGCCTCGCCGGTCTCGTCGTCGAGCATCTCGCAGCCGGCGACCGCGGGCGCCAGGTCGGCCGCGGCCGCCAGCGCCAGCCCGAGTTCGGTGTGGCCCCGCCGGTCGGCGAGCAGGCGCGGTGCGGCCCGGAGCAGGTGGACGTGGCCGGGCGAGCGGAAGGTGCCGGCGAACTCGGCCGCCGCCGGATCGGCCGCGGCCGCGCCGAGCGCGCGGATCGTCAGCGCCCGGTCGGCGTCCGTGATCCCGGTGTAGGTGTCGCGGTGGTTGACCGTCAGCGAGAACGACGGCCGGGCGTCGTAGGCGAGATCGGAGACGTCGGCCGCCGGGTGCTCGACGGCCTCGTGGAGGAAGGGCAGGTCGAACGCCTCGGCGACGGCGTCGGCGAGGGCGACGAACACCAGCCCGCCGCCGTCGTTTCGCAGGCGGGCGAGGTCCGACGGCTCGACCGCGCCGGCGGCGTAGAGCAGGTCCGTCTCGCCCTCGCGGTCGGTCGCGTCGTGGACGAGCACCGGCTCGCCTCGCCCGAGCGCCGCGACCGCGCGGGCGACGGGATCGCGGTCGCTCTCGGCGTCGGCCTCGCGGCCCGTCCCCGCGGCCCCGGTGGTCACGCGCGGTCCCCCTCGTCGGCGATCAGCACAGTCACCTCGTCGTCGTCGGCGAGACCGAGCGCGTCGCGCAGCCTGACGGGCGCGATCACCTCCAGGCGGTCCTCGTCGTGGTGGGTGCGCTCGGGGACGATGGCGTGGGCCGGCGAGAACCGCTCGTCGCCGCGTTCGACGGTCGCGGCGTAACAGGTCGCCGGGCCGAACGTCCGGTCCTCGTCCTCCCAGCCGTCGATCGGGACGGCGTCGAACGAGGCCATCTCGCCGCGGGCCCGGACGCTCGCCTCGTCGAGCGCGACGTTGAGCGTCCCGGGAAACGGCTCGTAGCCCAGCCGCGCCTCGAACTGGCGCATGTAGCCCGGCAGCGAGATGTAGTGACGCCCCTCGCCCATCCCGGCGGTCACCGTCCCCCGGAGCGCGAGCGAGGCCTCGGTCTCGAACAGCCGGCGGTAGTCGGCGTACTCCCCGCGCAGGGCCGCCTCGCCCGCCGCGGTGATCGTCACCCACTGGCCGTCGGCGACGACGTCGCGCTCGATCAGCCCCGCCCCCTCGAGGCGCTGGAGCCGCCGGGAGGCCGTCTGGCTCGAGACGTCGAGCCGGTCGGCCAGCGTCGCACAGGAGACCTTCGAGGCCCCGTCGAGGCCGCCGGCGAGCCCGACCGCCCGCAGGGCCGCGATCTCGTCGGGCCCGACGGTCGAGGCCGGTGCCGTCTCTGACATGGCTTACTGTCGGCCCGCGACGCTCTTAATCGTACCGGAGTCGGGATGCGTCACGAATTCGTGACGCAGACGGGCGCCGTACCGTCGGTTGTGGCGAGAGCGTCCTAAGCCCTCGGGTCGGGGACGACGGTACCGGAACCGCCTTAGGCGGCGGTGGCGAACCCGGCGGCGTGTTCAGGGAGTTCCGGCGGGAGGTCGAGGCGGCGCTGACCGACGCCCTCGCCGCCCTCGACCTGCCGACCGACGATCTGGGGGTCGAGCGCCCGCCCGAGGGGGTCGACGCCGTCCTCGCCTCGAGCGTCGCCTTCCGGCTCGCGGAGGCCGCCGGCGCGGCGCCGCCCGCCGTCGCCGCCGACGTGGCCGACGCCGTCGAGACCGACGACCGGCGCTACGTCGCCGCCGCGCGGGCCCGGGGGCCGTACGTCAACTTCGGCGTCACCGACGCCTACGACGCCGACACGCTCGCGGCCGCCCGCGAGCCCGACCACGGTCGGCTCCCCCCGACCGGCGACCGGGTGGTGGTCGAGCACACCTCCGCGAACCCGACCGGGCCGGTCCACGTCGGCCGGGCACGCAACCCGATCCTCGGCGACGCGATCGCGCGCCTGCTCGACTACGCCGGCAACGACGTCGAGCGCCACTACTACGTCAACGACGCCGGTCGACAGATCGCGACGATGA
The DNA here is from genome assembly GCA_964567195.1 of uncultured Haloferacaceae archaeon. Lineage (GTDB taxonomy): Archaea > Halobacteriota > Halobacteria > Halobacteriales > Haloferacaceae > CAZMLQ01. The sequence goes on from CAZMLQ010000079.1 coordinate 7,984, forward strand.
CCTGGGCGGTCGACGCCGTCGACGAGACCGACCTGCCTCCGCCCGAGCGCGACCGGGCCGACTACGACCTCGTGCGGTACTACCGCCGGGGGAGCGACCTCCTCGAGGAGGGCAATCCCGGGACGGTCGCGGCCGCGGAGGCCGAGATCGAGTCGATCATGCGGGGGCTGGAGGACGGCGACGAGGCCACCTACGAGCGGGTCGCGGCGGTCGTCGACCGCGTGCTCGACGGGATGCGGGCGTCGCTGGGCCGGCTCCCCGCCGAGTTCGACGAGTTCGTCAAGGAGTCGCGGTTCATGCGCGACGGCTCGACCGACGCGCTGGTCGAGCGTCTGCGCGCGACCGACGCGGCCGTCTACGAGGACGACGCCTGGCAGCTCGATCTGACCGACTACGGGATCGAGAAGGAGTTCGTCTTCGAGCGCTCGGACGGGACGACGCTGTACACGACCCGCGATCTCGCCCACCACGAGTGGAAGTTCGCTGGCTTCGACCGCGCGGTGAAGGTGCTGGGCGAGGACCACCGCCTCCAGGACGACCAGCTCCGGGCCGCGCTCGACCTGCTCGGCGCCGACGTCGACCGCCTCGACACCGTCTTCTACTCGTGGGTCACCCTCCCCGACGGCGGGATGAGCACCCGCGAGGGGACGGGGATCGACCTCGACGACCTGCTCGACGAGGCGGTCGACCGCGCCCGGGACGAGGTCGAGCGCCGCCTCGACGACCGCGGCCGGGACGACCAGCTCGACGACGCCGACGTCGACCGGATCGCCCGCCAGGTCGGGATCGGCGCCGTCCGCTACGACATCGTCGCCAAGCAGCCGACCAAGGGGATCACCTTCGAGTGGGAGCGCGCGCTCGACTTCGAGGCACAGTCGGCGCCCTACGTCCAGTACGTCCACGCCCGCTGCTGTGGCATCCTCGACCGTGCCGACGCCGACCCCGACGCGCTCGATCCCGAGGCGGCCCTGCTCTCGGCCCCCGAAGAGGTCGCCCTGCTCCGCGCGCTCGCGCGCCTGCCAGCGGTCGTCGAGGAGGCGGCCGACGAGCTCCGGCCCCACGCCGTCGCCACCTACGTCCGTGACCTGGCCGAGCGGTACAACGCCTTCTACCGGGACTGTCCGGTGCTCGACGCGCCGCCAGAACGACGGCGCGCGCGGCTGGCACTCGTCGACGCCACCCGTCACGCGGTCGCGACCGGGCTGGACGTGCTCGGGGTCGCCGCGCCGCGCTCGATGTGAGCACCCCGCCGGTCAGGGCGCGAGGACGACGCCGGGGAAGACGCTCCCGCCGACGACCGCGACGGCGGCCACGCCGGCCCCGAGCGCCAGCGCCAGGAAGACGACCACCCACCACGTCGGCACCGACGAGTCGGCCATGTCCCCGGCTCCGGCGACGGGCCTCAAGTCGTTTGTCGTTCCCGACGGCCGGGGACTCAGCCCAACAGCCGGCCCAGGAGTCCGCCCCGGCGCCGCTCGCTCTCGTCTGCGCTCGCGCTCTCGTCCTCGCTCTCGTCCGGGGCGGGAAGCGCCCGATCGACCAGCATCGCCGCCAGCCGGTGGGAGGCGACCGCGGCCGGCGCGGTCGGGTCGCGGGTCGCGAGGGGCTCGCCCGCCGCCAGCGCGGCGTCGACGGCCGGATCGTCGGGCACCGTCGCCAGCACCGGGACGTCGAGGCGCTCGCCGACGGCCCCGGCGTCCCCGTCGGTCGCCCGGTTCACCACCACCCCCCGGACCGAGCCGCCCACGCGCCGGACCACGCGGGCGGTCTTCGCGGCGTCGGCGACGGCGTCCCGGCCGGGCGTCGCGACCAGCACCACCGCGTCGGCGAGCGAGAGCGGCGTCACGCTGTCGGTGCTCAGCCCCGCGCCGGTGTCGACCAGCACCACCTCGTAGACGCCCGCGAGCGCGTCGAGCGCCGGCCCGAGCGCGTCCGGATCGGCCGCCGGGAAGGCGTCGAGCCCCGTCGCCCCCGGGAGGACGGCCACCCCGCAAGCTCCCGCGCGGACGGCGTCGGTCGGCTCGGCCGCCCCGGCGAGCACGTCGTGGAGGGTGGGCACGTCGGCCGCGTCGGGATCGACCCCGAGCGCCGGCCCGAGGTTGGCCATCCCCAGGTCGGCGTCGACGGCGACGACGCCGACGCCGGCGGCCGCCAGCGCCGCGGCGCAGTTCGCGACCGTCGCGGTCTTGCCGACGCCGCCCTTGCCGCTCGCGACGGCGTAGACGCGCCCCCGTCCCTCGTCCATGCCACCGACGAGCGCCGGCCGACGCATAAACCCACGTCACGGGCCGGGGCAGTCGCAGGTTACTTACTCGGGCGTCCGGCTAGGTGAGGCGATGAGTAGCCAGGCCGAGGAGGCGAGCGAGGACCGCCGCAAGTACGAGTTCCGGCGGGTGATCGAGGAGCTCGAGACGTTCGAGGGCTCGGGCACCCAACTCGTCACGATCTACGTCCCCGAGGACCGGCAGATCTCCGACGTCGTTGCCCACGTCACCCAGGAACACAGCGAGGCGTCGAATATCAAGTCGAAGGCGACCCGCACGAACGTCCAGGACGCGCTGACCAGCATCAAGGACCGCCTGCGCTACTACGACGGCCCGCCCGAGAACGGGATGGTGCTGTTCAGCGGTGCGGTCGACTCGGGTGGCGGCCAGACGGAGATGATCACGCGCGTCCTCGAGAGTCCCCCCCAGCCGGTCGAGTCCTTCCGCTATCACTGTGACTCCTCGTTTCTGATCGAGCCCCTGGAGCACATGCTGGCCGACCAGGGGCTGTTCGGCCTGGTCGTCCTCGACCGACGCGAGGCAAACGTCGGCTGGCTGCGGGGCAAACGCGTCGAGCCGGTCAAGAGCGCCTCCTCGCTCGTCCCCGGCAAACAGCGCAAGGGCGGCCAGTCCGCCCAGCGGTTCGCCCGCCTCCGTCTCGAGGCCATCGACAACTTCTACCAGGAGGTCGCGGGCATGGCGAACGACCTGTTCGTGCCGAAGCGTCACGAGCTCG
>CAZMLQ010000080.1:0-8097 GCA_964567195.1 uncultured Haloferacaceae archaeon
ACGAGTGGTGGCCGGGCGTGTCGATGAACAGCAGCCCGGGCAGGTCGAAGTCGTCGGGATCGACCAGCGCGCCGGCCATCGTCGAGATGGTGTCGAGCGGGACGGCCGTCGCCCCGATGTGTTGGGTGATCGCACCCGCCTCGCTCTCGCCGACCGCGGAGCCACGGATCCGGTCGAGCAGCGTCGTCTTGCCGTGATCGACGTGGCCGAGGACGGCCACGATCGGGGTGCGAAGCGTCTCGGTCCCGCGCGTCTCCGAATCGGGTTCTGACATGGACTCTCACCCCAGCCGCTGGCGTAGGCTACCGAAGCCGTGGACCGCAGTTAAGTCTTTCAAATCGGGCCCGCCGGCGCCGTCGCGCCCGTGGCGTTTATGTGACTGCCCGCGGCTAGGCGTCGCATGGCCGACGTACTCGCCGAGAACCTCTCGGGCAAGGCCGTCATGGGAACCGACGGCACGGAGCTGGGGATGCTGTACAACATCACGATGGATCTGAAGACGGGGGCGCTACACGACCTGTTGATCACGCCGGACGAGCAGTTCCCCGTCGATCGCTCGCCGTTCGGCCTCGACGAGGAGGGTCGACTCCACGTGCCGGTCAGCCACGTGGAGGCCGTGAAAGACTACATCGTCGTCGACAGCTGAGGACGGTGCGGGTTCTCGACGCCTCCGCGTTCATCCACGAGTACCACACCGACGGACAGACGGCCTCGATCCCGGCCGTGCGCGACGAGCTGGAGGGCGAGGCCGCCTACCGGTTCGACGCCATGGAGGGCGCGGGGATGCACATCCACATCCCCGCCGAGGGGCCGGTCGAGACGGTTGCGCGCGCGGCCGGCGAGACCGGCGACGGCGGGGAGCTCTCCGAGACCGACGTGCGCCTGCTCGCCGCCGCCTTCGAGCTCGACGCCACGCTCGTCACCGACGACTACGCCGTCCAGAACGTCGCCGAGCATCTCGAGGTGGCGGTCGAGGTGATCGCGCGCGAGGGCATCTCCGAGCGCCGGGACTGGCGGTTCCAGTGTCAGGGCTGTGGCCGGGAGTTCGACGACCGGCGCGACCGCTGTCCGGTCTGTGGCGCCGACCTCAGCCGGAAGAACCCCGCCTAGGCCGGCAACGCGCCCGTCGCCGCGGCGTACTGGACGCCAAACAGCGTCGCGTTGTAGACCCCGTGGACGACCGCGGGGACGGCGAGGTTGTCGCTCAGCTCGTAGATCACGCCGAGCACCACGCCCAGCGTCGCGGCGATCGCCACGTACGAGAGCCGCGAGCCCCCGCCGGTCAGCGCGATCCAGTGGACGACGCCGAACATCGCGCTCGCGGCGACGATGGCGACCGCCGGCCCCCAGGCCCGCCGGAGCAGGCCCTGGACCGCCCCGCGAAAGAGCAGCTCCTCGAACGGGCCGACGAACAGGAGCGAGACGGGGATCATGTAGAGGAAGAACTCGGGGTTCTGCCGGCCGATCTCGACCACCTGGTTCTGGGCCACCTCGATCCCCAGCACGGACAGCAGTTGGCCGACGACCGCCGCCGCCCCGATCAGCGCGACCAGCCCCCCGAGCGCGTAGGCCGCGTCCGAGAGCCCCGGGAGCCGGACGTGGTCGGTCACGACCGCCCACTGGTCGGCCACGGCGAGATAGCCCGCGAGCCCGACGCCGAAGCCGAGAAACTGCGCGACCGTCACGCCGACGCGAAAGGCCAGCCCGCTCCGGTCGAAGCCGGCGCCCGAGAGCCCGACCGCCGCCGCGGTCGCGACGATGAACGCCGAGAGGAAGGCGACGAACACGACCAGCACCGCCTGCATGAGGACCAGCCCCCGGCCGTCGGCCCCACCGTCCGCGTCCGTCCCGGTATCCGTCGCCATACCCCCCGTCGGGTCGGGCGGTGGATAGACCCTCCGGTCCCGGGGCTCAGTCGACGACCAGCCGCGGGCGCTCGTCGAGGGTCGTGTCCCCGGCCAGCAGCTCCCGCGTCGCCGTCTTGGCCCACTCGACCGCCGGCTGGGTGAACGTCTCCACGCCCGAGAGCTCGCCGTGACAGACACACGCCGCCTCCAGCCCGTAGAGCAGGCGCCCGAGCGATCGCTCGTCGACCGCCGGGATCTCGATCCGGACGGTCGGCCGGCCGGCCGCCGCCAGGCTCGCCTCGGTCGCCCGGAACTCGGCGTCGAGCAGGTCGCCCAGCGACGCCCCCGAGAGGTACGACAGCCCCTCGAGGTCGGTCGCCGGGAGGGGCTCGTCCGGGCCGGCCCGCTCGCGCGGGCGCACCATCGTCACCAGCTTGTCGCGCGGACCGGCGCGGTAGAGCTGGAGCTGTGAGTGCTGGTCGGTCGCGCCGAGCGCCCGGACCGGCGTCTGTCCGAGGCCGTCCTTGCCGAGACTCTCGGCCCAGAGCTGGGCGACCCACTCCGCGAAGGTCTCCAGCGACTCGACGTAGGGCATCACCGCGTTCGCCGTCGCACCCCGGAGCCCGAGCGCGTACGTCGTCGCGCCGTAGGCATAAGCCGGCGTCTCGAACAGCGAGCCCGTCAGCCCCTCGCCGGTGGCGCGCGCGCCGGCGAGCAGCGCGTCGAGGTCGGCCCCGCGGAACGCGGCCGGCACCAGCCCGACGGGCGAGAGCACCGAGAACCGGCCGGGCACCCCGGTCGGGACGGGCAGGCGCGGCAGGTCGTGGCGCTCGGCCAGCGCCGCGAGGTTGCCTTCGGTCCCGGTCGTCACCAGCGTCCGCTCGGTCCAGTCGACGCCGGCCCCGGCCATCGCCTCGCGGACGCGCAGGAAGGTCGCGAGCGTCTCCGCGGTCGTCCCGGAGCGCGAGACGACGTTGAGCACGGTCCGGTCGAGGTCGAGGCGGTCGAGGACCGCGGCCGTCGCCGCCGGGTCGGCGTTGTCGAGGACGGGCGCGGTCGGCCCGTCGGGGGCGGGGAGCGCGTCGGCGAGGGTGGCCGCCCCGAGCGCGCTGCCGCCGATGCCGACCGTCAGCACCGCCTCGGGCTCGTCGAACGCCCCGACCGCGCGCCGGATCGCGTCGGGATCGGTGCGCTCGGGCAGATCGAGCGCGGCGTAGCCGAACTCGCCGTCGGCCCGGCCCCGCGCGATCCGCTCGTGTGCGTCGGCCACCCGGTCGTCGAGTCGCTCCAGCGCCGCCCGCGAGACGCCGGGCGTCGCCACGTCGTCGAGGGCCCCGCCGATGTCGACCTCCATACCGGGGCGCCGGTCGGCCCGGGTATGAAGCTACCGCGTGCGGGCAACGAGAGCGACACGTTCAATCGCACCGCAGGCCTACGACCGGCGGATGCGAGCGCGAGACGGGACCCGCGCCGCGCGGGCCGACGGCGGCGAGGGGCGGAGCTACCGCGGCGTCGTGAGCGCGTTCCCCTACGCCGTCCGCGCGAGCGACTCGCTGCTCTTTCGCTCCTACGCGGTCGTGGCGGGGCTGGCCGCGGCGCTGGTCAGCCTGACGTTCGCGGCCGGCGTGGTGAGCCTGATCGCCGCCACCGCCGGCGTCGGGGGCGGCAGTCTCACGCTCTCGCGGGCCTTCTTCGTCGTCGTCGGACTGTCGGTCGTCGGCCCGCTGGTCGCGCCGACGCTTCTGGTCGCGCGCCGCCACCGCCGGGGCGTCGGCGACGACGCGCGCTACGACGCCGCGCTCGGGCTGGCGGGCTATCTCTTCGTCGCCGGGCTGTACGCCGGCCTGCTGATCGCCTCGCCCGCCGCCTTCGAGCGGGTGCCGACCGGCCCGACCGCGCCGGTCGTCGCGGCACTGTACGCCTTGCCGCGGACCGCCGGCGTCCTGCCGCCGCTGGCCGGCGTGGCGGCCATCGCGCTCGCCCACCGCCTGGCGCGTTAGGAGTCGAGCCGGCCGAGTGCGGTCGCCAGCCGGTCGCGGCCGTAGTAGACCAGGACCGTGGCGAGCGCGAGCGCGGCCGTCAGCGCGAGGACGGCGTCGTAGTCGGCGGCCGCGAGTTCGCCCCCGGCGGCCGCGACGGCGACGAACGAGGGCGCCCGGCCGACGACCACCAGGACGAGCAGGGTCCGGAGTCTGATCTCGCTCAGCCCCGCCAGAAAGCAGAGCAGGTCGTCCGGAAAGGTCGGGAGCAGGAAGGCGACGAACAGCCCGATCCGGCCGTGATCGCGGACGAAGCCGTCGAACCGGCCGAGCGCCTCGGGATCGACCGCCCGCTCGACGTAGGGGCGGCCGAACCGGCGGGCGAGCGCGAACGCGATCGCGCTGCCGACGGTGACGCCCAGCAGGCTGTAGACGGTGCCGGCCACGGGCCCGAACAGGAAGCCGGCGACGAGGCCGAGCACCTGCCCCGGGACGGGCGCGACGATCACCTGGGCCGTCTGGACGAGGACGAACACGAGCGGCGCGTAGGGGCCGAACGCGGCGATTCGGGCCCGCCACCACGACGCCTCCGCGAGGAAGGGCGCACGGGTGGCGACGAGGACCGAGCCGGCGACGAGCGACAGGGCGAGGACGGCGACCAGCGCGAGCGTGCGCCGGCGGTCCTCGGCCGAGGCGAACACCCGCGGAGGGTCGAACGGGAGCATCTACCGCTCCCCGCCCGGGGTCGCCCGGTCGAGAACCGCACCGACCGGCGCCGACGAGTCGAACGAGTGGCGGGTGTGGACGTGGGCGTCGATCCGGAGCGGTCGGGCGCCGTCGCCGGGCGCGGTCCCCGGACCGGTCACAGGTGACCGAACTCGAGGAGCATGACCAGCGCCGTCACCAGCGCGATGGTGGCCCCGCCGAGCAGGTGGCTGGTCCGGGTCTTGTAGGCCTTGTAGTCCGAGACCATCAGGGGGGCGGCGACCAGGACGGTGACCGCGGCGAGCCAGCCGTTCCAGAGCCCGACGAGCGCGACCGCCAGGTAGTTGACGACCACCACCAGGTTGGTGTGGACGACCGTGGTGCCGTGATAGAAGCTCTTGCCCTCGTCCTCGCCGAAGCCCTCGCTGTTGTGCCGGACGAGCCTGAGCCCGCCGAAGGCGATGACCGCGAAGCCGACGACGGCGCTCACGACGACGTTGGGTGCGATCGCGTAATGAAAGAGCAGCGCCGCGGTGACGAGGTAGGCGAAGACGTCGATGAACGAGTCGATCTGGCGTCCGAACGCCGACGAGAGACCCCGCCGGCGGGCGTAGAGGCCGTCCAGCTTGTCGAAGCCGAAGGCGGCGAACATCAGGACGATCGCCCAGTTCGGCTCGCCGCGGATGAACGCCAGCGCACTCGTCCACGCGAGAAAGAGCGCGACCATGCTGAGCAGGTCGGCACCGTTCAGCCGGGCGAGGACGTTCGTCCGGTCGGCCGACCGCACCCGTCGGTCGGTGTGGGCGTCGATGCGGTCCAGCGCGCCGCGTATCGTCGCCCGGAGGTCGTCGGACATGGCTCTCGACAGGGAGTCCCGGCCCGACGGTCATAAATATTCCTCCAGGGTGGCCGCTAAATGAATATGGGGAGCACGACCGAGCGCTCCGGAGCCGTCCTCACGGCTCGTCGGTGCGCCGCCAGGAGAGCGGTCCCGCCCGCGCGTACGTGTGGCGGCGGTCGGCCTCGAACCCCACCGCCTCGAACGTCCAGCGCGACGGGCGGTTGTCGGCCGCGACCAGCGCGGTCACCCGCCCCGCGCCGGCGGTCCCGGCCCGCTCGACCGCCCGCGCCACCAGCGCCGTCGCGATCCCGCGTCGGCGGGCCGGCGGATCGACCCAGAGCCGGCGGACGTAGCCCCCCTCGAACGCGAGCGTCCGCTCCAGCGGGGCGACCCGTCGCTCGGCGTCGACCGACAGGAAGGCGTGACCCACCTCCGCGCCGTCGAGGCGGGCGGCGACGACCCACTCGTCGGGCGCGAGCTCGGCGTAGTCCCCGTGTCCGTCGCCGGCCCGGTCGTCGGCGTCCGGGCCGCGGACGGTCAGCGTCGCCTCGGTCGCGGCGACGCGGTCCGACGGCGGATCGCCCGCGTCGGCGACGTACTCGTACATTCGGGTCGCGGTGACGCCGAGCCGGCCGAGCGCCTCGTAGGTCCGCCGGCCGTACCGGTTGCGCGTCAGCCGCCAGAGCCCGAGTCCCTGCCTCTGGCCCATCGCCGCCGACTCGGAGGCCCGCCGGCTTACGCCTACCGTCTGCGCGCCGGGGCCCGCCGCCGGCACAACCCGTTTGTTCGGCCGGCCGGAGTACCGGTATGGCTCAGACGGGGACGGACGGGCGCGAGGCGACGCTTGGCTTTCACTCGCTCGACGAGGAGGTGACGGCCGAGCCGACGGTGATCGGCGACCTGCCCGACTGGCTCTCGGGGACCCTGCTCCGGAACGGCCCGGGGCGGTTCGCGGTCGGCGACGGGACGGTCGATCACTGGTTCGACGGGCTGGCGATGCTCACCCGCTACGGGCTCGACGGGCCGGCGAACCGGATCACCTACCGCAACCGGTTTCTCCGGAGCGACGCCCACGAGCGCGCCCGCGAGGGCCGGTTCGACGGCGGCTTCGCCACCGGCGACGCCGGACTGCTCCGCCGGCTCTACCAGCTGCTGGTGCGCGAGCCCTACGACAACGCCAACGTGATCGTCGAGCGCCTCGGCGACCGCCACCTCGCGCTCACCGAGTCGCCCCGGCGGCTGGTCGTCGATCCGACGACCCTCGAGACGCTCGGCCACGACCGCTACCGGGGGCCGGCGCCGACCGGACAGACCGCGTGTGCCCACCTCCGTCGCGACCCCGAGCGCGGGACCGCGGTCGGCTTCGAGACGGCGTTTGGCCGCACCAGCCGGTACCACGTCTTCGAGACCGACGGCCGCGAGCGCGAGCCGATCGCCTCGGTGCCGGCCGACGAGCCGGCCTACATGCACAGCTTCGCGCTCACGCCCCGCTACGTCGTGTTGACGGAGTTCCCGTTCGTCGTCGATCCGCTCGACTTTCTCCGGCCCGGCGCCGGCTCGTTCGTCGATCGCTTCCGGTGGGAGCCGGCGCGTGGCACCCGTCTCCGGGTGATCGAGCGCGCGAGCGGCCGGCTCGTCGCGGAGCCGGTCACCCGGCCGCTCTTTGGCTTTCACCACGCCAACGCCTACGAGGACGGCGACGGGCTCGTGATCGACGTCGAGACGGTGCCGGACGCGAGTTCCGTCGCGACGCTCTCGCTGGCCGACCTCCGGGCGGGCGAGCTCGACGTGCTCGGCGGGCGCCTCGACCGCCTCCGCGTCGACCCCGCCACCGGGACGGTCGAGCACCGCCGGCTCCACGACGGCGCCACCGCCCTGCCGACCGTGCCCCGGTCGCGGTGGTGTCGGCCACACCGCTACGTCTACGCCCAGGCGGCCGACCAGCCGGTCAGGGCGTGGCCCGACGCCGTCGTCCGGATCGACACCACCGACGGCTCGACCCGGCGCTGTCGCGGGCCGGCCGACCACCTCGGCGAGCCCGTGATGGTGCCCCGACCCGGTGCCGACCGCGAGGACGAGGGGGTCGTGTTGACCGTCGGGCTCGACCGCGACGCCGGCCGGTCGGTTCTGTTCGTGCTCGACGCCCGCTCGCTGTCGGTCCGGGCGCGGGCGCCGCTGCCCCACGCCGTGCCCTTCGACTTCCACGGCCGGTGGTTCGGCGGGCTGGCGCCGTAGCCCGCGCCGAAACCCCGAAGCCGGGGGGCCGTCTACCGGGCGGCATGGACGAGACGGAGGGCGAGCGACCGATCGAGGGCACCTTCCTCGTGACCGCGGCCGACGACGCGACCGCGGTGGCGCGGTCGGTTCCGGACGGCCGGGTCCACCCGCTGTCGGCCACGCCGGGGACCGACGAGCCACTCGCCGAGGGCGAGGTCGTAGTCGGGCGGCTGGAGCCCGTCGGCCCGGCCGCGCTCACCTGGTGTCTGGCCGCGGTCGAGAAACGGTTCACCGTCACGATCGAGGAGAGCGACGAGCCCCCGACCGCCCACGAGCGCTCGCTGGCGCCCGACGAGCCGGGCGAGCTCGTCCGGCGCGAGCGGGCCGGCGAGGGCGAACTCCACGTGCTCGCGGTCCCCGCCGACCCCGAGGGCACCCGCGAGGCCGTGGCCGACGTGCTCGCCGACCGCGAAGGGCTCACCGAGCGGGCGGCCCGCCTCGGCGTCGA
>CAZMLQ010000080.1:8107-10933 GCA_964567195.1 uncultured Haloferacaceae archaeon
CCCCCCCCCCCCCCCGGGGGGCCCCCGGGGGGGCGGGGCCCGCGGCGCCCGCGGCGGGGGGGGGGCCCGCGGGGGGGGCGGCCCGCCTCGGCGTCGACCGGGTGGTCGTGCGCTCGGAGCCGGGGCTGGTCTGTGTGCGCTACCTGCCCTGAGTCCCCTCGACGTCGGGCCCCGCCGCGCTCTGGACCCGCCAGCCGCCCTCGACCGAGCCCGGCCGCTCGGCGAACTCGATCGCGGTGTCCGGACCCATCCGGGGCGGTCCCTCGGTCGCCTCGATCCGCAGGCGGACGTCCAGGGTGTCGCCACAACAGCCCACGTCGACGAACTCCTCCCACTCCCGACCGACGGTGAGGTCGGTCACCGTCCGGCGGAGGTAGCCGCGGTAGCGGTCGCTCCGGAGCTGGAGACGCCCCCAGCCGCTCAGCCCGTCGGGGTGTGAGACCGTCACGGCGGTCGCCGTCCCGTCGCCGGTCGCCGTCCCGTCGTCGCTCTCGCGCCTGGCCTCGCGCTCGCTCGCGTCCATGCGCGCCGTGGGCGCCGGAGTCTCGAAACGCTGTCGGGGGGCGGCCGGGAAACGGGAAGGCTTATTCGGGGTCGCGGGCCACCCACGGCCATGTCTCCACGCCTCCCTGCGGGCGGTGACCGGGGGGTGCGGCGGTGACCCGGACGTTCGAGATCCCCGAGGTGGACTACACCCGGTACTCGAACCGACAGCTGGCCGCCGTTCCCCTGGCGGTCCTCGCGCTCGCGCTCCTCGTGATCGCCGGCGTCCTCGTGACGACCGGCGTGCCGGCCGACCTCGGCATCGAGTTCACCGGTGGAACGGAGGTCCAGGTGCGCGCCGACGGGCCCTCGGATCAGGCCCGCGAACGGATCCGGACGGCCTTCTCGGTCGAGCCCGAGTCGGTCCGGTCGGTCGGGCTCCCCTCCGAGAACACCTACGTCGCCACCTTCGAGGGCGAGTCCGTCACCGCGACCGAGCTCGAGTCACAGGCCCGGGCGGCCGGGCTCTCCGTCGAGAGCAGCTACGACGTCCGACCCAGCTTCGGCCGCGGGACACAGCTCGCGGCGCTCGGGGGCGTGGCCGTCGCCTTCCTCGGGATGTCCGTGCTCGTCTTCCTGCTCTTTCGGACGTTCGTCCCCTCGATCGCCGTGGTGGTGAGCGCCTTCTCCGACATCGTCATCCCCGTCGCGCTGATGAACCTGCTCGGCATCGAGCTGAGCCTCGGCACCGTCGCCGCGCTCCTGATGCTGATCGGGTACAGCGTCGACTCGGACATCCTGCTCAACAACCACGTGCTCCGGCGCTCGGGCGAGTTCTACGAGTCCGTCGCGCGGGCGATGCGCACCGGCGTGACGATGACGCTCACCTCGCTGGCCGCCATGACGGTGATGACCGTCGTCGCCACGCTGTTTGGCATCGGACTGCTCTCGGCGATCGGCACCGTGCTCGTGTTCGGGCTGGCGGCCGACCTGATGAACACCTACATGCTGAACCTCTCGCTGCTGCGCTGGTACAAGTTCGAGGGGGTCGCCCGCTGATGGGGCTCGACCTCCGCGAGAACTGGCGGGTGCTCCTGCTCGTGGTCGTGCTCGTCGGCAGTGGCTTCGCGCTGTTCTCGCCGACCGTCGCCGGCGACGGCGGGACGGGGGCGGCCCCCGCCAACGGGACCGCGAGCGCGCCCGGCGCGGCCGCCGAGTCGATGACGAACCTCCGCTACGGCCTCCAGCTCTCCGGCGGAACGCGGATCCTCGCCCCGCTGGTCGGGGTGACCGCCGAGGAGGTCGCGCTCGGCAACGAGTCCGCCGCCGAGGTCGAGCGGACGGTCGCCGCCGAGCTCGAGGGCGTCGACGTGACCGGCGTCACCGTCCGCCGGACGACCGAGACGACCGGCACCGTCGAGGCGACCGTCGGCGGCGTGAGGACCGACGACCTCGCGGCGGCGCTCGACGCCGCCGGCTACGGCTACGGGAGCACCAGACAGGGCGTCACCGAGCAGACCCGCGAGCAGACGATCGCGGTCCTGCAGAACAAGATCAACGAGGCGGGCCTCAGCGGCGGGACCGTCCAGGTGAGCACCTCCTCGACCGGCCGGAACTTCGTGCTCGTCGAGGTGCCAAACAGCGACCGGGCGACGGTCGTCGACCTCGTCACCTCGCGCGGGACGGTCACCGTCCAGGCCTACTACCCGGTCCAGGGCAACGGGACGGCGAGCTACGAGCGCCGGACGGTGCTGACCCGCGAGACGTTCCAGAGCATCGGCACCGCCCAGCAGAGCCAGGGCGCGCGCCCGCCGAACGTGCCCGTCACGGTCCGCGAGGAGGCCGCCGAGCAGGTCCGGAGCGACTTCGTCGAGACCGGGCTCGCGGGCCAGGGCGGTACGCGCTGTACCTTCACGGAGTCGCCGGAGTCGACCCAGCCCTGTCTGCTGGTGGTCGTCGACGGCGAGGTGGTCAACTCCTTCGGCATGAGCCCCAGTCTCGCCCGGAGCATGCGCTCGGGCGAGTGGACCCGTGACCCGTCGTTCGTGCTCCAGACCCGGAACTTCAGCGAGGCCCGCGAGGTGGCGGTCAACCTCCGCGCCGGCTCGCTGCCCGCACCTCTCGATCTCGGGACCGACGGCGGTGGCACCTCCTCGTACGTCTCGCCCAGCCAGGGCGCGGCGTTCAAGAACAACTCGCTGGTCACCGGGCTCGTCGCCGTCCTCGCGGTCAGCGTCGTCGTCTTCCTGCGCTACGGGAAGGTCCGGGTCGCACTGCCGATGATCGTCACCGCGCTCTCGGAGGTGGTGATCCTGCTCGGGTTCGCCGCGGGGATCGGCTACC
>CAZMLQ010000081.1:0-9474 GCA_964567195.1 uncultured Haloferacaceae archaeon
GTGCCACTCGCTGTCCTCGATGTTCGCCAGCAGCTCCTCCTTGATCTCGGTGACCGTGATGAACCACTGGTCGGTCGCGAGCAGGACCACGTCGGTGTCACACCGCCAGCACTGGCCGTAGCGGTGCTCGTGGGTGCCCTCGGCCAGCAACAGGCCCTTGGCGTCGAGGTCGGCGATCACGTCGGGATCGGCGTCGCGGACGAAGCTGCCGGCGTAGCGGCCCGCGGCCTCGGTGTAGACGCCGTCGCCGCCGACGGGCGAGAAGACCTCGAGCCCGAGCTCTCGCCCCCGCTCGAAGTCCTCCTGGCCGTGGCCGGGCGCGGAGTGGACCAGCCCCGTCCGGTCGGCCTCGACGTAGTCGGCGGGGTGGACCTGGAGCGCCCCCTCGCCGTCGGGGTGGTCGGGCACCGCCTCGGCCAGCGGGTGCTCGTAGCGCCGGCCCACGAGGTCGGCCCCCGCGATCTCCTCGAGCACCTCGTAGTCGGCGTAGCGCCCGCGCTTCAGCACGTCCTCGACGCAGGGCGCGGCGACGTAGAGCACGTCGGCCTCGCCGTCCCCGTCGACGGCCCGGACCTTCCGGTAGGCGAGGTCGGGGTCGACCGCGACGAACGTGTTGGCGGGGATCGTCCACGGCGTCGTCGTCCAGACGACCAGCGCGGCGTCCTCGTCGCGCAGGCGGAACCGCACGTAGATCGACGGCGACTCCACCTCGTGGTACTCGACCTCGTTGTCGGCGATGGCGGTCTCACAGCGGGGACACTGGTTGATCGCGCGCTTGCCCCGCTCGACGAGCCCGCGCTCGTGGACCCGCCGGAACGCCCACCACGCCGCCTCCATGTACGCCGGCGAGACGGTCTCGTAGGGGTCGTCCCAGTCCAGCCACGCCCCGATCGACTCGAAGTCCTCGTCCATCGCGGCCCGGTTGCGCTCGGCGAAGGCCTTGCACTCCTCGATGAACGCCTCGACGCCGTACTCCTCGATCTCCTTTTTCGAGTCGAAGCCCAGCTCCTCCTCGACCTTCACCTCGATCGGCAGGCCGTGCATGTCGTAGCCCGGCCGGTCGGTGACCCGGTGGCCCGTCATCCGCTCGTGGCGGACGATGGCGTCTTTCAGCGTCTTGTTCCAGGCCGTCCCGAGGTGCATCTGCCCCGAGGTGTAGGGCGGGCCGTCGACGAAGAAGAAGGGCGGATCGTCGGCGTGGGCCTCGACCGCCGCCTCGTAGGCGTCGGTCTCGTCCCAGTAGCCCTCGACCGTCGACTCGACGGCCCCGGGCTCGTACTGGTCGGAGACGTCGTCCCCGTTCGCGTCCATACCCGCCCCTGCGGGCGGGCGTACATCAAAACGGTGGTCGCCGGGACCGACCCGGCTCAGAACTCCGGCAGGTCGTCGGGCGCCTCGTACTCGGACTCCCAGTCGACGTACTCGTCTTTCAACACGTCACAGGCCACCTGCCCGAGCTCCGTCAGGCCGGCGTTGATCGCCGAGACGGACTTCCACGAGTCGAGTTCGGGGTGGAGGTCGCGCTCCTTCCAGTCCTCGGGCAGGCCGGGGGCGTGGTAGCCGACGCGGTCGGCGAACGAGTCCCAGAAGAAGTCGAAGCGAGCCACCAGGCCGAGCTCCTCGATCACCCGCCACTCGACGGCGGTCAGCGAGCTGTCGGCCGCCCAGCGCTCGAACGCCGTCTCCCAGGCCCCCTCGCGCAGGAACGTCGAGAGCTCCTCGCGCCGGTAGTCCGTGCCGGCGACCGAGGCGTCGTCGTACTCGTCGGGGTCGACCGCGGAGAGTTCCGGCGGCTCGGGGGTGGCGACGTCGAGGCTCACGCCCGATCGTCGGTGGCCGAGCGACATAAGCTCGTCCCGCGCGGCGTCGGGTTGATGCCCGCCGGGGGCCGAGCCGGAGGCATGGACGACGCGACCGACGACCGCCGGCTGGGCCGGCGAGCGGCGCTGGCCGGCCTCGCCGGACTGTTCGCGACCGGCGCCGGCTGTGGCCGGGCGTACGACGGCGGGCGGGTGCGCCCGGCGGGCGACGGGACCGACGCGGCGGCGGGCGTGGGCGGTCCCGGGCCGACGAGGACGAGGACGAGGACAGGGTCGGGGACCGGCACGGAGCCGGACGCCGACGCGGTGCCCGTCGCCGGCGAGGCCTACGTCGACGTCTACCGGGAGACGATCCCCTCGGTCGTGCTGGTGCGGACCTACGGCCGGGCGGCGGGCCAGGGCTCGGGCTTCGTCACCGACGGCGGCCACGTCCTGACCAACGACCACGTCGTCGCGGACGCGGGCCCGATCCGGGTCGGCTTTCGCGGCGGCGGGTGGCGCGCGGCGACGGTCGCCGGGACCGATCCCTACAGCGACCTCGCGGCCCTGCGGGTCCCGGAGCGGCCGTCGTCCGCGAGCCCGCTCTCGTTCGTCCGCTCGGACCCGCCGGTGGGGACGCCGGTGGTGGCACTCGGCGCGCCGTTCGCGCTCGCGGGGACGGCCTCGGCGGGCGTGATCAGCGGCCAGGACCGCTCGCTCGACGCGGGAAGTGGCTTCGCGGTGCCCGACGCGGTCCAGACCGACGCGGCGGTCAACCCGGGCAACAGCGGCGGCCCGCTCGTGACGCTCGACGGCCGCGTGACGGGCGTGATCAGCGCCGGCGGCGGCGAGAACGTCGGCCTCGCCGTCTCGGCCGCGCTGGCCCGGCGGGTGGTGCCCGCGCTCGTCCGGACCGGCGGGTACCGCCACCCCTTCCTCGGCGTCCGGCTGACGGACGTGACCCCCGCCGTCGCGGCGGCCAACGGCGTCGAGCCCGGCGGCGTGCTCGTGGTCGACGTGCTCCGGGACGGCCCGTCGGCGGGGCTGCTCCGGGGGAGCGGCCGGGAGGGGACCGGGCTGGGCCGGCGCGTCCCCGTCGGGGGCGACGTGATCCGCGCCCTCGACGGGACGGCGACGCCGAGTCGGGCCGACCTCGTCACCCACCTCGCGCTGTCGACGTCGCCGGGCGAGACGGTGACGGTCCGGCTCGCGCGCGACGGCGACGTGTTTGAGCGGACGGTGACACTCGGGGCGCGCCCGCCGCCCTAGGCGACGTCGAAGCGGTCGGCCAGGCGCTCGACCCGGTCGACGCGCTCGCGGACGGCCCGCTCGCGCAGCGCCCGCTCCTCGTCGGTCGGACAGTCGAGGTCGGGGACCGCGGTCGGCTCGCCCGCGTCGTCGAGCGCGACGAAGGTGAAAAAGGAGGCGGTGGTCTCGCGCTCGGCCCCGGTGCGGGGGTTCTCCGCGCGGACGTTCACCTTCACGTCGACGCTGGTGGTGCCGACGTGGAAGACGTAGCCCTCGACGACCGCCACCTCGCCGAGGTCGATCGGGCTGATGAAGTCGACGTGGTCCATCGAGGCGGTGACACACTGGCGGTTCGAGAAGCGCATGGCCGCGACGGCGCCACAGACGTCCATCCAGTGCAACACCACGCCGCCGAGGGCCCGCCCGAGGCTGTTGGTGTCGTTGGGCAAGAGCAGTTCGGTCATCTCCGTGTGGGACTCGGCGAGGGTCGCGCGGTCGGTCACGGCCGGACTCTGGCGGCGGCGGGCAAAAGCGGAGCGAGACGACTACACGCCGTCGTCGAGGTCCTCGAGCTCGATCGCCGACTCGGGCTGGCCGGCGGCGTCGAGCACCTCGTCGGTGACGACGACGGGGCAGTCGACCCGGACGGCGAGCGCGACCGCGTCGCTCGGGCGGGCGTCGAAGACGTAGCGACGGGGCTGACCGTCGTCGTAGCGCTCGGCGTCGATCTTGGCGTAGAAGGTGCCGTCGGCGAGATCGTCGATCCTGACGCCGTCGATCGCGCCGCCGAACTCGGTGACCATCTCGACCAGCAGATCGTGGGTGAGCGGCCGCTCGAACGGCTCGCCCGACAGCGCGAGCTGGATCGCCCGGGCCTGGTCGGCGGTGATGACGATCGGGAGGTACTCCGCGCGCGCCGAGAGCACCACCGCGGGGACGTTCGAGCCCTCCTCGTTCACCCCGACGCCGATGCCCGCGACCTCGGCCGTATGCTCCATGCGTTCGCCTACGACCGGCGGGTACGAATAGCTAGCCCCGGAGCCCCGGCGGGGAGCCCGGGTCAGCGCGCGAGCCGACGCCCGAACGCCCCGATCCCGAGGGCGAGGAGCCCGCCGAGCAGGACGAGCAGCCCCGGCGAGACCGGGAGCCCGGTCGCGGCGCCCGTCGCCTCCGTGGCGGCGGCGCCGGCCTCGCTCCCGGCCGTCGCGAGCGACGGCAGCCACGGGCCGTCCCGGAGCAGATACTCGGCGGCGAGCGAGCCGGCCGCGAGCCCGCCGACCGCACCGAGCAGCCGGCCGAGCCGCTCGCGTAGCCCCGTCGTCTCGTCGTCGTCGCCGGCGATCACGACCAGCGGCCGGTCGGCGGGCGCGTACACCCGCATCTCGCGGCCCTTCTCGGAGTAGGCGGTGTCGATCACCTCGAGCAGGCCGGCCTCGGACATCCGGCCGAGGTGGTAGGTCGCGTTGGCGAGGCTGGTGTCGACCCGCTCGGCGAGGCCGGAGGCCGTGTCCGGCTCCTCGTGGAGGGCGGCCAGCAGCCGTCTGGCGGTGTCCGACGAGATGGCCCCCAGCACGTCGCCCGTCGCCTCGTCGTCGAGACCGACCACCCGCGGGGCGGGCTCCTCGGCCGCGGCGGTGTCGGGGGTGGGCGGGAGCTCCATACCCCGCGCACGCCCCCCCTGGCTACGTCTCTTTCCCCGACCGGTCGCCGTCGCCGTCGGCCTCGATCACCGCCACCCGGAGGTCGTTGACGTTCGTGCCCGTCGGCCCTGTCCGGAGCGCCGCCCCGAGGTCGGCGAGCGCGCCCGCGGCGTCGTGGCCGGCCAGCGCCGACCGGGCGCGCTCGCGTGCCGACGCGCCGGCGAGGGTGGCCCCGTCGACCAGCCCCCCGGCCGCCTCGCTCGCCCCGTCCCGGCCGTCGGTGTCGACCGCGGCGAGCGCGACCCGGCTGCCCAGCGTCGCGCCCGCAAGATCGAGCGCCGCCGAGAGCGCGAACTCGGCGTTCGGCCCGCCGGTCCCGGCATCGAGGTCGGGGTCGGAGCCGAGGGTGACGGTACACTCCCCGCCCGCCAGGACGACCGCCGGAGGCGCGACCGGATCGCCCGTCGCGGCCGCCTCCTCGGCGACGGCGGCGTGGCTGCGGGCGGCCTCGCGGGCCTCGCCCCGGATCCGCGAGGAGAGCAGACAGCTCCGGTAGCCACGCTCGCGCGCGGTCCGGGCCGCGGCGTCGAGCGCCGTCCGCCCGCCCGCGAGGACGTGCGTGCTCGCCCGGTCGAAGGCGGGATCGCCCGGCCCGGGCGTCTCCGGGGCGTCGCCGCGGGCGCCGCGCTCGAGTCGGTCCCGGACCGCCGGCGGGGCGTCCACCCCGTACCGGTCGAGGACCGCGAGCGCGTCGGCGTGGGTCGTCGGGTCGGGGGCGGTGGGCCCGCTGGCGACCGTCGCGGGGTCGTCGCCGGCCACGTCGCTGAGCACCAGGCCGACGAGCCGGGCGGGCGCGGCGAGGCGGGCGAGCCCGCCTCCCTTCAGCGCCGAGAGATGCTTCCGGACGGCGTTGATCTCGTCGATGTCGGCGCCGGCCGCGAGCAGCGCGTCGGTCGTCGCCCGGAGGTCGGCGAGCGAGATCCGGTCGGCCGGCGCGACGAGCAGGGCGCTTCCGCCTCCGCCCACGGCGACGAGCACGAGCGTGCGGGCGTCGGCCGCGGCGACCGTCTCGCACAGGCGCCGGGTCGCGGCGGCGCCGCGCCCGCTCGGGGTCGGGTGGTCGCCCGCGAGACGGGCGACGGGGCTCGCGTCGGGATCGGCGTCGGCCGGCGGGACGACGACGCAGCCGCCGTCGAGGCGGTCCCCGAGAACCGACTCGAGCGCGGTCGCGATCCCGGCGGCGGGCTTGCCGGCGCCGACGAGGACCAGCCGGTCGACCGTCGCGAGGTCGTAGGTCGCCTCTCCGACCCGGAGCGCGTCCCCGGCGAGCGAGACGGCGTCGGCGACGGCCCGGTCGGGGCGGGCGGCCGCGATCCCGGCGCGCAGGCAGGCGAGCGCCGTCCGCCGGGCGGGGGTGCTCGCGAGGGCGTCGGTGCGGTCGAACACGGCCGTCCCGTCTCCGACAAGGGTAAAAAGCGTGGCCCGGTATCGCCGTCGATGAGTGACGGGACCCCGGGGGCGGCTGACGCGGGCCGGGAGCCGGGGGCGTCGGGGGGCGAGCGCGGGAGCGTCCGGGTGGTCGGCACCGCCCACGTCTCGGCCGACAGCGTCCGCGAGGTGGAGGCGGCGATCGCCGAGTCCGATCCCGACGTGGTGGCGGTCGAACTCGACGAGGGCCGGTTCCGACAGCTCCGGGGCGGGACGCCCGACGACATCGAGCCCGCGGACCTGCTGACGGGCAACACGGTCTTTCAGTTCGTCGCCTACTGGATGCTCTCGTACGTCCAGACCCGGCTGGGCGAGCAGTTCGACGTGACCCCGGGCGCGGACATGCTCGCGGCGGTCGAGGCGGCCGAGGAGCGCGGGATCGACGTGGCGCTGGTCGACCGCGAGATCCAGACGACCGTCCAGCGCTTCTGGGCGCGGATGAGCTACCTCGAACGGGTCCGGATGGCGAGCGGGCTGGTCTTCGGCGCGACCGACGGCCGGCTGGTCGGGCTGACGTTTGGCCTGCTCGTGGGCCTGGTCGCCGGCCCGGTGATCGGGCTGTTCGGCGGCGCGGTCGGCGTGACCGGGGCCGTGCTCGTCCGGGCGACGGGCGCGCTGGTCGTCGGCCTGCTCGCGGGGCTGGTCGTCGAGCGCCTCGCCACCGCAGTCCGGGGACCGGACCAGGGCCTCGTCGCCGGCGGGATCGCGGGCGTCGCGGCCGGCGGCCTGCTCGGTGGCGGGCTCGGGCTGGCCGACCCGCTGGTCACCCGGCTGTTCGGCGGGTTCGCGGTCCGGGCGCTCGGGAGCCTCACCCTCGGGCTGGCGGCCGGCGTGGTCGTCGGCGGGCTCGTCGGGCTGGTCCTCGAGGTGACCGGCGCCGGCCGGCCCGAGGGCGAGTACGAGAGCGTGTCGATGGCGGACCTGACCGACACCGACGTGGTGACGGCGATGATGGAGGAGTTCCGGGCGTTCAGCCCCGGCGGCGCGGAGGCGCTGATCGACGAGCGCGACGCCTACATCGCCCACGGGCTGTGCGACCTGCGCGAGGCCGGCAACGACGTGGTCGCGGTCGTCGGGGCCGGCCACCGCGCGGGGATCGAGCGCTACCTCGACGATCCGGGCTCGCTCCCGCCGATGGCGTCGCTGACGGGCACGACCACGGGCGACCGGCTGCCGTGGGCGAAGGCGGTCGGCGTGCTCGTCTCGGCCGGGATGGTCGGGCTGTTCGTCCTGCTGGCCATCGCCGGGGTCCGTGACGGCTTCCTCCTCCGGCTGTTCGGGGCGTGGTTCCTGGTCAACGGCGTCTTCGCCACGGCGCTGGCCCGGCTGGTCGGTGCGCGCTGGCGCTCCGCGCTCGTCGGCGGCGCGGTGGCGTGGATGACCTCGATCAACCCGTTGCTCGCGCCCGGCTGGTTCGCGGGCTACGTCGAACTGCGCCACACCAGCGTCAACGTCGGCGACGTGGCCCGGCTGAACGAGCTGCTGGCCGACGAGAGCCGGCCGATCCGCGCGATCGTCTCGGAGATGTTCGACGTGCCGTTGTTCCGGCTGATCATGATCGTCGCGATGACCAACGTCGGCAGCGTGGTCGCGAGCCTGCTGTTCGCGGTCTATCTCTTGCCGGTCTTCGCGGCCGATCTCGGCGGAGTCGAGGCGGTCTCGAGGCTGATGCTGGAGGGTGCGGGCCGGAGTCTCGACCTCCTCGCACGCCTGGTCGGGGCGGGAGGGCTCGCGTGAGCGGCGCCCGGCGGCTCCGGTTCGCGCCCGCCGAACTGCGCGATCTGGCGGTCGCGTGGCTGGCGCTCGGGGTCGCGTTCGCCGTCTTCTTTCTCGGCGGCGGGACCGCGCTCGTCGGCCTGGTCGCCGCCGGCGGGCTCGCCCCGCTCGCGCTCGCCGTCGGGGTGAGCCTGGTCACCGCCGGGGTCGCCTTCCTGTTGCACGAGCTCGCACACAAGGTCGTCGCCGTCCGCTTCGGCCAGGTGGCGTACTTTCGCGCCGACTACGGAATGTTGTTCGTCGCCGTGATGAGCGCGCTGGTGGGCTTTCTGTTCGCCGCGCCGGGCGCGGTGTATCACCACGGCCGGCCGACGGCGCGCCAGAACGGGCTGATCGCGCTCGCCGGCCCCGCGACCAACGTGGCGCTGGCGCTCCTGTTCGCCCCGCTCGCGCTCGTCGCCGGCGGCGCGGGGCTCGGGACCGGGACGAGCCTGAGCCTCGGCGGTCTCGTCGGTCTGGTCGGCGAGCGCGGGCTGGCGATCAACCTCTTTCTCGCCGCGTTCAACCTCGTCCCCTACGGTCCGCTCGACGGGAAGACCGTGCTCTCGTGGAACCGGCTCGTCTGGGCGGCGTCGTTCGTCCCGATCGCCGCGGTGACGGTGTACGTCGTCTTCGTCGCCGGGATCGGCTTCTGATCGGGCCGGGCCGTGGTCGCCGTCGACCGACCGTCCCCGGCGCGTCCCACGCCGACCCACCGGGGATCGGCCCCGGGTGCGAGCGAGTCTCAGCCCAGGAGGAGCCGCAGGTTGAACGCGGCCGCGAACCCGCCGAACACCGCGAGCACCGCCGGAGGCAGGTAGTAGAGCAACGAGTCGTCGATCCGGTCGCCGTAGAGGCTCACGCCGATGGTGACCAGGAAGACGACGAGCTTGAACCCGACCAGCCCGGCCAGCCCGTAGGCGTCGACGGCGGCCCGGAGCAGTCCGTTCGCCTCGGCGACCCGGCCGTCGAACCACAACAGCGTGATCGTCGTCACCACGTCGCCGACGCCGTAGGTGGCGAGCGCGACCAGCCACAGCCGGCTGAACTCCTCCGGGCCGTGGTTGGCGAGCAGCGGTCGGTCGAGGCGGTCGGGCGCGCGCACGGTCACCGCTTGGCTCGCGTCGACACAAGCGTTGTCGTCCGGACCGGCTCCCGGTGGGCTTTTGCTCCGTCACACCGCCACGGGCTCTATGGGCGAGGACGGGGCCGACGGCGACGGGACGGACGCGGCGGGAGACGAGGCGGGGCTGACCTACGCCGAGAGCGGGGTCGACGTGGCGGCGAGCGAGGCGGCGACGGCGGCGCTGGTCGCGCGGGCGGGCGGGACGAGCGGGGAGTTCGCGGGGATCGTCGACCTCGGGGATCGTCACCTCGGGCTGACGACCGACGGCGTCGGGACGAAGCTGCTGGTGGCGGCCGCGCTCGACGACTACTCGACGGTCGGGATCGACTGCGTCGCGATGAACGCCAACGACCTGGTGGCGGCCGGGCTGGAGCCGGTCGCGTTCGTCGACTACCTCGCCGTCGACGCGCCCGACGAG
>CAZMLQ010000081.1:9484-10803 GCA_964567195.1 uncultured Haloferacaceae archaeon
CCGTCGACGTGCCCGACGAGGCGACGGCCGCGGCGGTCGGCGAGGGGCTCGACGCCGGAGCCGAGCGGGCGGGGGTCGATCTCGTCGGCGGCGAGACGGCCGTGATGCCCGAGGTCGTGACGGGGCTGGATCTCGCGGGTGCCTGCGTCGGGCTCGCGCCCCCCGAGGCCCGGTTTCCCGGCGAGGCCGCGGTCGGGGACGCCCTCGTCGGCGTGCCCTCGTCGGGGATCCACTCGAACGGGCTGACGCTGGCGCGCGAGGCCGTCACCCGGGAGGGCGGCTACGACGACCCCTTCCCCGGCGACGACTCCGGGCGGTCGGTGGGCGAGGTCCTGCTCGAGCCGACGCGGATCTACGTCGACCTGCTCGGCCCGATGCGCGAGCACGGCGTCCGGGGCGCGGTCCACGTGACGGGCGGGGGGTTCACCAACCTCGACCGGCTCGGCGAGCGCCGCTACGTGATCGACGAGCCCCACGAGCCCCGGCCGGTGTTCGAGTTCGTCGCGCGGGCGGGCGGAGTCTCCCGGGCCGAGATGTACCGGACGTTCAACATGGGGACGGGCTTTCTCGCCGCGGTCGCGCCCGAGCGGGCGGACGCGCTGGCGGCCGCGACGGACGGTCGGGTGGTCGGCCGCGTCGAGGCGGGGTCGGGCGTGGTCGTCGAGGGGACGGTGCTCTGACTAGCCCTCCGAGACCTGCGCGGCGATGTCGGCCTCGGTGACGATGCCGACGGCCTCGCCGGCCTCGGTCACGACGACGGCCTCGTGGTAGCCGAGCAGGCTGCGCACCTCGTCGACGGTGGCGTCGGGCGCGACCGGGGGGAACGACTCGCTCATCACCTCGTCGACCGGGAGCGAGCCGGCGGCGTCGCCGGCCGCGATCACGTCGCCGTGGCTGATCGAGCCGACCGGAACGCCCGCCTGGAGCACCGGTAGCTGGGAGTAGGCCTCCTCCTCCATCAGGCGCTCGGCCGCCCGGACCGACTCGTCGGGCTCGACGCTGATCACCTCGTCGTGCATCAGGTCCGCGGCGCGCACGACCCCGCCCTCGGCCTCGACCAGCGCCTCCACGATCCGGCGCAGCGTCGAGAGCCGGGGGTCGACGTCGCCACCCTCGATCCGGGCGATCAGCGGCTGAGAGACGTCGGCGCGCTCGGCGAGTTCGCTCTGGGTCAGATCGACCGCCGTCCGCCTGTCCCGGAGGTCCTGTGGGGTCGGTAGTTCCATGACAGTTCGATAACCACGGGTTATAATAAAAGGTTTCGCCCTACTCCTCCGTCTCGACCACCTCGACGATCGAGAGTGGCACGTCCCGCAGCG